>JAJYIW010000056.1 GCA_021789855.1 Chloroflexota bacterium
CCGCTGGGCGAATAACCATAGGCGTTATAAGAAAAGAAGGTATGGCAGTGCATATTGGCAATTTCCCTGGGAGCAGGCGTTTCAATCTGGCCCGCCCGCGCCATGGCTGCCAGCTCTTGCAATGCCTGGCTACGCACGTCCCTGGCGTAGTGATTCAGCCTTAGTTCTAAGACCTGTTGGTCTGCCTGGTCATGTTCAGTCATCGTCGAACTCCATCGCTTGCCTGGTATCCGCCCGGGTTAGATCAAGTTGATCATCACTTTTATCCCCACGCGCCGCTCAGCCATCTTGAACGCCTCCAGCGAGTCCTTAAAAGCGTATCGGTGGGTCATCAACCCTTCCAGGTCGATCTTCCCCTGCGCCACCAGGTTGATCGCCCTCGGGTAGGTGCCTTTCATCCGGCGGCAAATCAGGATGGTCAGCCCCTTTCGCCTGGCGGTTGAGGCGGTAAAGGTCGTCCGGTCTTCTGATGGGATGCCAATGATCACCACCCGGCCGCCGGGCTTGGCCGTGGCGATCGCGGTTTGAACCGCCTCATTATCCCCGGCCGCCTCGAAAGCCACATCCACCCCCCGCCCCTGCGTGGCTTTTAATATAAAGGCTGATTCATTCCCATCTGCTACCATGGCCTCCGTGGCGCCCATGGCCTGAGCTTCTTCAAGCCGCGCCGGAAGGACATCGGTCGCGAAGATGCGACCAGCGCCCGATAAATGGGCTAGCTGGATGGCCAGCAACCCCACCGGCCCCGAACCATATACGCCAACGCTCATACCTGGCCGGATCGTTGCAAGGCTATGCGCATGCAGCGCCACCCCCAGCGGCTCCAGCAATGCCCCCGCTTCGTTGGATATGCCATCTGGCAGCGGGTACAGGTTTTTCGACGGCCAGGTCACGTAGTCCCGTAAAGCGCCATCGACTTCCCCTGTGCCGGCAAAGCGGATGTTTGGGCACAGGTTGGGGTTGCCTTCCAGGCACCATTCGCATTCGCCGCATGGCATGGCCGGATCGACCGCAACCCGCTTCCCTTTGAGCGGCCCACTTTCCACCACGCCGGTAAACTCATGCCCCAATACCAGCGGCTTGGTTAAGGACGCCCCACCGATCCCCCCTTCTGAAAACCAATGCGTATCCGAGCCACACACACCCACGGAGGCCACCCTCACTAACGTTTCATGGGCTCCTGGGGGTAAAACCGGCTCATCCGAAAACCGGAGGTCGTGAATACCATACAATCGCAATGTTTTCATGCTGCACCTAATTGTTTTCTTCGGTAATTTTCGTCCTGGCGCTCATTGATCCGCCGGGTCTCTTCATCGCTCAAAAAACGAGGCCCACCCAGGCCGTACGTCCCTAAAATAACTCGCGCCCATTTATCCGCCATCAGGGTGATATTCAAAACTTCTGTTGCGGATTGGCCTAACGCGACCAACCCATGGTTTTCCATCAGAAGCATTTTTGGAGGAAAGCCATAACGATCCAGGTAACGGCGCAGCTCCTCGCGAAAAGCAAGGGCCAGTTGAAAACCGGGATCGATATAAGGCACCACCGCGGGAACGGCCCCACATACCACGATGCCATCCGGGAAGAGGTGCCGGAGAAAGGGCTTTGCCCCTGCCTGGCTGCATAAGATGGCATTAACCGAGACGGGATGGGTATGCCCCACCCAGGTCACTCCGGCCTCCAGGTAGCATAGGCCATGTAAAAACGTTTCAACCGATGGCTTGCGATGATTTTTGTCCACCAGGGCCCGAACTAACCCCTGAGCCACAGCTTCATCCGTCAAAGCTTTCTCTTCACATAACGAGCGCACGACATCCAGGGCTACCAGGCTGAAACCGTTTTCGTCGATGGTCGCCAGGTGACTGCCGCTGGCCTTGACCCAAAACTGGCCAGTCCCCACGGCAGCGCTGGTATTCCCCTCGCCAAGGATAGCCAGGTCACGGTCCTCGCGTCCCAGTTCATGCGATAAATGGATTAAATCAAATAAAACCTTTTCCACAATCCTCATCCTCCATTGCGACGGTTTGTATTTCGATTCTGTACAGGCCCAGTTGATCTTACGATCCTGTTCATACCCCTCAAATTTTAACCGATTTACAATTAACGGTAGAAGAGGAAGTCACGTGGATCGGACGAGGCAGCTCAGAATGCGCCTGTTATGCTGTTATCTGCCAGGCGAAGAGATAGGTTATTCAACGCTCGTAGGGCTATTGACAAAATTATGACGTTGACCTTATAATAACAAAGACCCATAACAATTATCTTGTAAACGTGTGCATACATTAGTTGGTAGATAGTCACGTGGATATAGGGATTGTTTAGCGGTCTTGGAGCATGAGCAACATCCTGTCGGTTTATTGTAAGTCAGTCAGAAATACCTTTTCAAAGGCAAATGGTTTCATGGGTCAATTCACTTGCAATAAGCTCGCGATGGACGACCGCCAATCTGACCAAACCTCAGTGACTTTGAATTTTTCCCGGTTTTCCAATAATATAACGCCCAGCCTTTTTTCTTATTTTCCTACTCCTTTTTATAAGCTTTATTTTGCAATTGGCATTAAACTATAAGTATTAGGGTTCATTGAACGACCGTTAGTTATTATTCCAAATATCGATTAGCGCCCCATAGAGGGCTCGATTTGGAATTTGAAAGGAGGTGATTGCTCAAGCCGATAAAATAACTGTAGTTACTTGATTGCCCTATCAACTCGAAGCATAATATTTTTGGAGGATTTGAAATGGATATAAAGAAACCAACTCGTCGCGAATTTTTGTTTGTGTCAGCCGCAAGCGTAGCAGGGGTAGTCCTGGCCGCTTGCGCGTCGCCCTCGACGCCGACCACAGCCCCAGCAGCCCAGGCCACCAACACCTCGGCCCCCGCTGTAGTACCTGCTACCCCTACGGCGATTGCTGTATCGCAAGCAACCGCGACCGCCGTCCCGACCACAGCCGCAACTAAATTCAACGAATCGCCCCTCCTGGCTGCTCAAGTGAAAGCTGGCAAGCTGCCCCCCGTGGATCAACGCCTTCCCAAGGTTCCCTTGACCCTGGCGCCCGTCAACAAGATCGGTAAATACGGCGGCACCATGCGCAGTTTCTCCGGCGGTTACACCGGGTATTTCGATGAAAGCCAGTATGGTCACTCACCCTTGCGCTGGATCAATGATGGTATGGGCATTGCGCCGGGAACATTGGACACCTGGTCAACCAACACCGACAACACCGTGTGGACTCTCCACTTCCGCGAAGGTTTGAGATGGTCGGATGGCCAGCCCTGCGGTGTAGACGACGTGATGTTCTGGTGGACTACCATTACCCAGTTAAACGACGCGAGTGCGCCTGATTCCCTGCCGGACTTCGGCACGGATGCGAATGGAAAAGCAGCCACCTTCACCAAGGTGGATGATAACACCATGACCATCAGCTATGGCACGCCCTCACCCCTGACCGCTAAACGGTTAGCCATGTGGGTGAATGGCAATGAAGGTCCCCGCTGGATCGTCCCGATGCACTACATCAAGCAGTTCGTTCCCAAGGTCAACCCGGCCGAACCTGATTGGAAAGATTTCAACCTGAAATGCGATGTCCGGGTCAACACCGACATGCCGTCCCTGGATCCCTTCGTGCTCACCAAGTACTCTGCCGGCACGCAGCAGGTCGGGTCGCGCAACCCCTTCTACTACGCCGTCGACACCCAGGGCAACCAGCTTCCCTACCTCGATGAATGGGATTGGAATTTCATCGCCAACGGCGATGCCCAGGTAGAGATCTTGCAGATCCGCCAGGGTTCCATCGATTTCCAACCGAACTTCCATGATTACTCACTCGGCGATGTCTCGACCCTGAAATCCAACCAGGACGCGGGCAACTACGATGTCTATCTGTGGGACTCCGGCTCTGGCACCGCCATGATGTACTTCTGGAACTACGATTCGGCCGACAAGAAAATACGTGACCTGTACCGCACGCCGCAGTTCAAGCAGGCCATGTCATTTGCCTTAGACCGCCCCACCATCCAGCACACCGTTTACTATGATACCGGCATCCAGACCACCGGCACGATGAGCCCCAAGGCCTACGAGTTCAACTTCAACGCCGATGCCCAGGCATACTTCAAGAAAGCTCGCGACATCTACGTGGCTTACGATCCCGCCAAGGCTAAATCCATGCTGGACGCAATCGGCTGCAAGGTTGGCGCTGATGGGCACCGCACCTATCCGGATGGCACTCCTCTGACCGTCAGCATCGACCTTCAGGCAGATGCCGGCAAGGAATGCCTGGCCGTTCTTGAAATCGCCAAGCAGAACTGGACCGACGTGGGCTTGAACGTGGTCGTCAACCAGGTCACCCCCACCGCCTTCGGCGATCAATGGGCAGCCGGTAAACTGACCTTCCGCACCAACTGGGAGGTCGGTGATGGCCCTGACCACCTGCTGTATCCGAGCTGGGTCGTCCCGAATGAGCCCAGCCGCTGGGCGCCCCTGTGCGGCGGCGTGCTGCAATATGCAGGCTCAGCCCTGGAAACCACCGAGACCAATGTTAATCCGTGGTCTCGCAAACCACCCAGGTTCAACAAGAACGATCCCGAGTTCAAGGGTACCCCGGTCGAGAAGATACAACAAATCTATGCCCAGGCGATCCTCGAACCGGATGCGCTTAAACGCGCTCAGTTCGTCTATCAGATGTGGGATATCCACGAGAACGAAGGCCCCTTCTTCATCGGCACGACCGCCAACTACCCGCAGCCCATCATCGTCAGCCGCAAGCTGGATAACGTGCCCACGCACGATCAGCTCAAGCTGGGCGGTTTCGTCAATCCCTGGATCCTTCCCTCTCCCGCCATCACCAATCCAGAGACCTACTATTATAAAGCGTAGTAACAAAGTTTTGTAGCATACACTAACGATTGACCGGGGAGGAGGAACGGCGAGCAGGTTATGCCGAGAGGGTCCTCCTCCCCCTTCTTATAAATTCAGGACCTGGAGGATAAGAAGAAATCATGATCAATTACATCCTGCGCCGTTTAGGATATATGGTGGTTACCCTGGTCATCGTAGCCATTCTGGGTTATGTGATTATCCAGTTACCGCCAGGTTCCTACGTCGATGCTGAAGTTAACCGCCTCCGACAGCAGGGTGGGAATCTGACCCAGGGTCAAATTGATGCGCTTTATCGCCGTTATGGGCTGGATAAACCTGCCTATGTACAATTCTGGTTGTGGATCTCCCACTTTGTCCAGGGCGACTTTGGTGAATCGTTCCAATACAACATGCCAGTCAGCTCGTTAATTTTTGGCCGGTTGGGCCTGACGCTGGTCTTTTCCATCTTATCGCTCATTTTAAGCTGGGTGATTGCCATTGCGGCGGGTGTGTATTCAGCCACCCATCGATATACCATTCCCGATTACCTTATTACGGTGCTTCAATTTATAGGGTTATCCGTGCCAAATTTCCTTTTGGCACTGGTTCTGATGGTGTTTGCCCAGGACGTTTTTCATATGCAGGTGGGTGGCTTGTTTTCATCCAAATACACCGACGCAGCGTGGAGTTTTGGTAAATTTCTCGACCTGCTTAACCACATGTGGATCCCGGTCATCGTGATCGCCGCCAGCAACACAGCCTGGCTGAGCCAGGTGATGCGTGCCAACTTATTGGATGTGCTCAATATGCAATACGTCCAGACGGCGCGTGCTAAAGGGCTTAAGGAAAATGTGGTCACCTGGAAGCATGCCTTCCGCAACGCCATCCATCCCTTGATCATGGTATTAGGCGGCAGCCTGCCCGGCTTGATCTCGGGTGAAACCATTGTGGCGCTCGTGCTCAACCTCCCCACCACCGGCCCGCTTTACTTCACCGCCCTGATCCAGAAAGATATGTACCTGGCCGGTTCCTTCCTGGTGTTCCTGGCGGTGGCCTTATTAATCGGCAACCTGGGCGCGGACATTTTACTCGCCTGGGTCGACCCGCGCATCCGCTACGAATAATCATGAGCCGAGTGCTATTCAAGAGAGAGGTATAAAATGGCAGATATAGCGACCCCTATTCCGCAAGTACCCGTTGTTGAGGAGCCCGTCAGCGATGTCGGTCAGATGTCGCAATGGGAGCTGATGCGCCTGCGCTTTGTACGCAACCGGCTGGCCATGTTTGGGACGATCGGCCTGGTGATCATGTATATTTTGGTATTCACGGGTCCTTTCCTGGCGCCCAACGACTACCAGGAACAAAATAGTAATTATGTCTTTGGCCCACCCAGTGAGTTTACCCTGATAGGTCCCAATGGGCAGTTCGGTTTATTCATGTACCCGATGGTCACCGTGCTGGACCAGGCAGATTTTTCATTCAATTTCAAGATTGATAAAACCAAGGTATTGCCGGTTCAGTTTTTCACTAGAGGCGATCCAGAGGCTTTATTCGGCTTTATCCAAACCGATATCCACCTGATAGGTGTTGCTTTACCCCAGAGAATCTATATCTTAGGCGCCGATTCGATCGGGCGGGATTTGTTTGCCCGCTTATTGCTGGGCGGCCAGATCTCGATGACCGTTGGTTTGGTAGGCGTGGCGATGAGTATTGTTTTTGGCTCGATCCTGGGCACCGCCTCAGGCTACTGGATGGGGCTGGCTGACGATGTGATCCAGCGCATCATCGAAGTGATCATGTCCTTCCCCACTATCCCCCTGTGGGCCGCCCTGGCTGCCGCGCTCCCACCGATTTCGGATTCATTCACTGCCCTCGACCGTTATTTCTTAATCACGGTCGTGCTCTCCTTTGTCGGCTGGACCGGCCTGGCGCGCCAGTTACGCGCTAAAGTGATGGCTTACCGCGGGGCAGATTTTTGCCAGGCGGCCGTGGCGGCAGGCGCCAGCGACGCGCGCATCATCCTGCAGCATATGCTGCCCAACGCCGCCAGCCACATCATCGTGACGTCCGCTCTTGCCATTCCTGGCATGATCCTGGGAGAAACGGCGCTCAGTTTTCTCGGTTTAGGGATTGTGCCGCCCATGGTGAGCTGGGGTGCGCTTTTACGCGACTCCCAGCAGGTTTCCGTAATCGTCCAGCACCCCTGGATTCTATGGCCTGGAGCGGCGGTCATCATCACCGTCCTCTTTTTCAGCTTCGTGGGTAATGGCGTACGCGACGCAATGGATCCCTATCAAATCTGAGAGCACAAAGGGAGAGAAGCATGAGTCAAATGGCGGCATCTGCACTAAAGTCTATCTACAAAGAAGATGCGATCCTCAGGATCAACAATCTTCAGGTCTTTTTCTACACAGATATCGGGATTTCCAGGGCGTTGAATGGGGTGACCTTCGATGTCCCTACCGGGAAAGTGTTAGGCGTGGTGGGTGAAAGCGGTTGTGGCAAGAGTGTCACCGCCTTAGCGTGCATGCGCCTCCTGGCACGATCCGCAAAAATCCTGAAGGGTGACATCACCCTTTTTCGGAGGAGTAAAAAGGAGAACGGTAACGGTAACGGTGCCATCGTCGATGAGGTCAAATTAACCGACCTGGATCCGATGGGCGATGAGATCCGCAAGATCCGCGGCGAAGAGCTGGCCATGATCTTCCAGGAGCCCATGACTTCGCTCAACCCATCTTATACGGTAGGCGACCAGATTGCCGAAGCCATTATCCTCCACCAGGAGGTGGATGCAGCCGAAGCCAAGCAACGCACGATCAAGATCCTGGACCAGGTAGGCATGGCCAACGCTGCCGGCATTTTCGCCCGCTACCCTCACGAGCTGAGCGGTGGCATGCGCCAGCGCGCCATGATCGCCATGGGGCTTTCCTGCAACCCGTCGGTGCTGTTCGCGGATGAGCCCACCACCGCGCTGGACGTGACCACCGAGGCGCAGATCCTCGACTTGATGCGCGATTTACAGGCCCAATTGGGGATGAGCATCGTCTTTATCACCCATAACCTGGGGGTGGTAGCCCAGATGTGCGATTATGTCGCGGTGATGTATTTGGGGCGCATTGTCGAGCAGACGTCGGTGGAAACCTTGTTTTATTCTCCCAAGCATCCCTACACTTCAGCCTTGTTAAATTCTATACCTCACGCGGGAAGCCGGGAACGCAAACGCCTGCAGCCCATCCGGGGGGTGGTACCCGATCCTTATTCCAGCATCAAAGGCTGCCCATTCCATCCTCGATGCAATTCCTATATGCCTGGTAAATGCGACCAGGCTGTTCCAGCCATCACCCAAATCGAGGAAGGCCATAACGTGCGCTGTTTCTTATACTCGGATGAGGTGGAAGAATGACCGAACAAACCGCTACACTCCCAAAAGACGATGTACTGCTGGAAGTCAAGGGCCTTAAAAAATACTACCCGGTGCGGGGTGGCTTCATCAAGAGAGGTGTGGGTACTGTCAAAGCGGTGGACGGCCTGGATCTCTTTGTCAAAAAAGGGGAAACCCTGGGGCTGGTGGGCGAGAGCGGCTGCGGTAAAACCACGGCTGGTCGGACCATCCTGCGCTTGCTGGAGCCGACAGCCGGCGAGATCCGCTTTAATGATCCCAAGCAGGGCTGGGTTAATGTTGAACAATTGGATACTAAGCAATTACGTGCGATCCGGCCCAATATGCAGATCATCTTCCAGGACCCTTTCTCATCCCTGGATCCGCGCATGACCGTCCAACGCATTGTGGGGGAGCCACTAGAGATTAATAAACTGGCCAGTGGCCAGGAACTTAAGGATCGTGTAGCAGAGCTCTTGCGGGTGGTAGGCATGCGTCCCGAGTACATGAGCCGATACCCGCATGCCTTCAGCGGTGGCCAGCGCCAGCGCCTGGGCATTGCCCGCGCACTGGCCCTGAACCCTAAACTGATCGTGTGCGATGAGCCGGTCTCTGCCCTGGATGTGTCCATCCAGGCCCAGGTGCTGAACCTGTTGGAAGACCTGCAGCGCGACTTTAACCTGACCTACATATTTGTCGCCCACGACCTGAGCGTGGTGGAGCATATCTCCGACCGGGTCGCGGTGATGTATGTGGGCCGGCTGGTGGAGCTCGCCAAAACCGACGACCTCTACTATACACCGCAACATCCTTACTCAGAAGCTTTGATGGCGGCGGTACCCAAGCCTGATCCCCGCCAGAGGGAACGGCCGATCAAGCTGCCAGGCGAGGTCGCCAGCCCGGTGAATCCTCCTACAGGGTGCTACTTCCATCCCCGCTGCCGGTATGTACAAGATATCTGCAAGACTGAAGTACCCCCCTTGAAAGAGGTACTCCCTGAGCACTGGTCTGCCTGCCATTTTGCCGGAGAGCTTAAGCTGAGAGGAATTACCGAGACGACGTAACAGGAGTCAGGAAGAAAATGAACATCGAAAATCGGGGTGGAATCTTGGCTACGCTGGGGCTTTACTTTGCCTGGCTGGTGACATCCGTGGGGGTTATTATAGATGCCTTATATATCCGTGAAGCCGTTGTCGCAATTTTAACCACGGTCAACGCGGTCCACTCGCAGAATTTCACAAGAAGCGGCGGCATTGGCATAGATCTTACATTTGCCTACTCGATGACTTTTTATGATGAATTGATCCTTATCATTCTATTCATTGCAGCCATAGCGTTCGTTATTGCCATCGAGTATTATTTCCGCAAAGGGCGGCCCAAAGGTCTGTTATTAAAAAGGATAGGCATCGTCGTCGGCATCGAAGTGGCTATCATCGTGGTCTCGATCATTGTTAGCCAGATCGTGTAAGCAGGCATTGGGGTTATAACCAGGAGGCGGAGCAGGGGTAAGAGCCTGCTCCGCCTCTTTGAGTTTATGCGGTTGGTTTCCAGCGTGTGTTACGTGCACGAGGTATATCGACGAATTCAATCTGGCGTTCCAACAAAGCAATCTTTTGATCGAGTTTTTCCAGGGATGCGATCAACTGTTTCTGGCGGTTCCGCCACCGCCACCTTTTCAACACTCTAAAATGTCCATTAACTGTTTCCAACCTGGTTTTGAGCTGGTCATATTCGGCTTGAGCGGTTTGTTCGATCATCAAGGTATTCCAATAGTTAGCCTCTAATGGCGATACCATACTCCGTTTCATAAATTCATCCGACATACTGGTCATCATCCTGACCCCCACCTCCCTTTGACCTTCGGCTAACTCTGCCAAAAAAGCTACCTGGAGTGAAGAATAGGCTTCCATAAAGAGCGTAAGGGAAGCCTTGTCCACCGGGTGAAAACCCCACCTGCGTTTGCGCGGGCTGACTTTATCCAGGAGATCCTGCCCTTCTCGAAAGGCATCCAATCCGCGGAGAAAGGCAAACTGGGATTTCAAATCCAGCCGGTTATGGCAATGCTCACAGGTGTAATACCACACATCCTCGGGCAGGCTCAGCTCAGTCTCGCAGTACGGGCAGATAAAAGGCGGTTCACCCATAGACATAATACCTTGATAAACTCACAAACCAAGTACATCTATTGAATACATGGTATTAAAAAACATGGGAAGCCAATATTCGAAGTCTTCCGGGGTGCGCCCTTGGGCGATAACCACTAACTGACCTTTTCCCCAATAGACATTGCGTACCCAACGCTTGCGCCGCTGATCACCGTCCAGGAAAGTGAAGCGCGCCTCAAAAAAACTGATCGAGTCAGATAACGATTCATCCTCTGACTCAATCTCAACGCCGGGTAAATCGACGATACCCTGGTGAAAGGCCTCTCTTAACATTGGAAGATCATCCACTGTGACAGCATATTTTAATTTATGTTTCTCGAATAACATGCAGGTATTGATGTCATCCGGGTAAGGCGAAAAAAGAAAACCCCGGTGGTTTTTTTTCATCTTATATTGGTGCCAGTCGCTGGTAATCCAGATTTTGTAACCACCCGGCTGATCGACGTGACAGTTCTGTCCAGTATAAGCCGGGGCGCCTAATAATTCTTGGGGCACGATATTCCTCCTCATTAGGGATTTAATAATCTGTTTTCCTGTTATGATCAGGAAAATTATACCGGTTATTATAGCAGGTAATCATGGGAACATCGATTGGGAAGACAACAACTCACCCCGGGCAACAGACCAGCCATACGAGGCGCCCGGGGTACTTGAACCAATTTTATATACTGATTTGGGCTTATCGCTGCTCTGGGACCGAGTTTATCTGACCGGCCGCCAGGCGCTGGCTCCGCTCGGCTTTTTTCTGAAGCATGACGATTAGCCAATAGCTGAACAGAAACACGATGGACAAAGACGTGATGCCATACATCAGGATCGACGCAATCAAGGGGCTATCCGTACCCGAGAAGAACGCGTGGACCAGCGCCATAAAATATCCCACCAGGCTGAGAACATGGATGGCGCGGAAGGCGCGCATACCAATTTTACTTTTGATATAAAAGGTGATGGTCACCAGCAGGGTCAGGTAAAAGGCAATGACGCCCAGCCCTACCCACACCGGCCGGTACGGTGAGAGAAATGGGAATAAAATTTGGGCGAAGGTATAGGGCAAATACTGATCGAGGGTCAGGACGATGATATGCAGCGCCAGGAAACCAATCGCCAGGAGGGAGATAAACTCGTGGAAATCATAAGTGAAGGAGCGGTGCAGCAGTTTATCCAATATTTTTGAAGAGACAGCCAGCCCCCAGGCAGTTGAGAACCAGAGCAGCAGGTAGGCCATCAAGCCGGCTGCCCGGGTGATATACCACATGTCTTGCTGGGTAGATAAGCCAAACAAGCCGTTCAAAACGCCGCCCAGCCAGGGCGCAGCCGAAGACCGGAAGAAAAAGAGTACTGCTACACTGGCCATTAAAGTCAAGAGACCAGCCAGCAAGCCAACGACCATTACTTTTAAATAGGAAAAAAGTTGATTCCCTGAATTATGCGCTTGAAAAACGGGTTCATTATTTTTCTGTGACATGAAGTAACTCCTGGCTGTTTTCAGAACCCCACAAGTGTCCGCTCTGATCAACGCCAATATAAGCCAGCCCGGCTAGACCCTGGGACACTTCCCCGGCCTCCTTAGAGCCAGCGATTAATAATGATTTGGCAAAGGCTTCAGCCTGTGCGCCATGGGGGGCTATAGCGGTGACGCACAGCCAATCCGTATCGGCTGGCTCACCGGTGCGTGGATCGATGATATGGTGGCGCGTGGCCTGAGACTGCGTCCAGCGGCGCTTAACCACCGAGGACGTGGCCACGGCTACCGGGGCTTTAACGTGAAGGATGGCCAGGTCGGTAGCTGGCTCACGCGGATCTTCCAGGCCAATCTCCCAGTCAGGTGCATCTTCCGCCTCGCCAAGGAGAAACAGGTCGCCGCCGATATCGACGGCCACGCTATTCGCATACGCCGCCAGCTTATGAGCTGCTCGTTCTGCCATCCAGCCCTTGGCGACTCCACCCAGGTCCAGCCGCATCCCAGGTTGAAGGCGGACCGATCGATCCTTGGGCTCCAGTCGAGCTGAAGTAAAGGAGAGATGCCTGGTCGCCAGAGCAGGAAACGCCTGCGCCTGGTTTGGCTGAACCGGGTCAGGCCTGGCCGTCGCCGGCTGGCGAATCATTTCAATCGAGCGGTCATACCCGGCGTTAATCAAATCAGGTAAAATCGATGGATCGAACAGCCCTTGGGTTCTCTCCACCAGGTCGTAAGCCTCGGCCAGCAAATCAAACATATCAGCAGACACACTGACCCAGCGACCATCCGAGCGGTTGAACTCGGCCAGCTCGCTGGAGTCCGTGAAGCGGGTGAAACGTTGCTCACAGGAGCGGATCCAGGCCGTCACAGCCTTAAAACCTTCCTCGACAAATTTGGGGTCACCCACTGCCCCCAATTGGATTTCCGTGGTCATTGCGCGAAACCCATAAAATTGCATTATGAACCTCGCGTGCGGAAAGTGGGCAGGCTGTTGCTGGACGAAAAGGACGGCGCCGCCAACTGAAGAGGAGCCTGTGAGCTGCTGGAGGAGGTTGACCCGCCGCTATTCTGCAGGGTTACTAAGGGGGGCAAAGTCGGCACAAGGGAATAAGGATCGGATCCATTAACCGCCTGCCCGGCCCCTGATGAGCTCACCGCCGTGTTGACGCCTGAAGATGAGATCGTCGATGCGAAGAATGGCACGGGTTTTCCCGAGTGGGCCAGCATGACCCACCCACCTAAAAAACCGACAATGCTGGCAACCCCAATCCACAGGCGTAAGAACAGCTTATACCGTTTCATCGAAAGTCCCCTCCTGTCCGCCCGTTGACCGTGATATTGCCGTTGCTGTCAATATTGATTAAGCCTCGCTGGGCCAATTGGGTTAATATGTTTTGGTATTGTTGGGTGACCGCAGCAGCATCGTTCAACGCTGCATTGTCCTGGGCGAGCTGGGATTGCAGATTCTGTAACTGGGTATTGGCATCATTGATCCGCTGGATAGCCTGGGCTAGCTGAGCTTTGTAAGCATCCAGTTGCGCCGCGGTAGAAGACGCCGACACAGACTGAGTGGGGGTCTGGCTGGCTTGAGCCGGCGCCGATGTGGCCGCCGCCAAGACGGATGTATTATTTTTATTGAGAACGGGCAGGTTGTTGGTATTGATATAGGCTGCGCCGCCAATTCCTAACATCACCAGGCCCACCGCCGCGGTGATTAACAAGGCTGCCATAAACGCTGGAACTTTTTTGATCATTTTTTATCCTTTATATCATTCGTTTGTAGTCTGGGAACTACATTCTTACTATATAAGACCTAGTTTATGGGAATTAAATGACAGTTAGATGAACCTTAAAAACCTTTAATTTAATTCATGTTATAATAAACGGGCAATAGATTAACCTCTTGCGCTACCCCGAAGAGGTTTTTTTGTTACATTCCCACTCCCGGAGACAATCTTTCATGCCAATCAAAATTCCTGATCTGCTGCCAGCCAAAGAGACATTAACCAATGAAAATATCTTCGTGATGGGCGAAAACCGCGCCATCCATCAAGATATACGCCCCTTGCAGATCGCCATCCTCAACCTGATGCCGACCAAAATAACCACCGAGACTCAGCTTTTGCGCCTGATCGGCAATTCTCCATTGCAGGTGGAGATTACCCTTCTCCGCACCCAGACGCACCAGAGCAAAAACACGCCCGAGGAACATCTCACCCAGTTTTATACGACCTTTGACCAGATTCAGGACCGGCGTTTTGATGGGCTGATTATTACCGGCGCGCCAATCGAACAGATGCCTTTTGAAGAAGTAGACTATTGGGAAGAATTATCCACTATCATGGCGTGGAGCCTCACCCATGTTTATTCTACTTTCCACATTTGTTGGGGGGCGCAGGCCGGGCTATATTACCATTACGGCGTACCCAAATATCCCTTACCCGCCAAACAATTTGGCGTATTCCCGCATAAAGTCCTGCGTCAAAACATCAAGCTGCTGCGTGGATTCGATGACCTGTTCTACGTACCTCATTCGCGCCACACCGAGGTGCGAAAACAAGATATCGAAAAGGTATCCACGCTGGAAGTGCTGGCGGAATCAGAAGAAGCCGGCGTTTATATTGTCGCTACCTGGGATGGGCGCCAGATTTTCGTCACTGGCCATTCCGAATATGACCCCCTGACCCTGAAAAGTGAATATGACCGGGATGTCAAGCTGGGGCTACCGATTGCGATACCCAAGAATTATTTCCGCAATGATGATCCGGGCGAGATGCCGGTGGTGCGTTGGCGAAGTCACGCCAACCTGTTGTACGTCAACTGGCTAAACTATTACGTCTATCAAGAAACACCCTTCAACCTGGACGAGCTTGAAGCCGCCCGCCTGGCGAAGTTGAATGGCTCAAAGGTGACTCATGATTGAAAAATCGCCGGTCAAAATTGGATTTGTCCCATCCTACCGTGATTTCGGCCCCAGGACGCTGCCAGACTGGTGTGTGAAGTTGCGCCAAAGCACGATCCAGGCATTTTCTGCCATGTATGGCGCCGAATTGATCACCCCTTCCGCATCGCCCTCGGATCCTCGCGCCATCGACGCCCACCAGGGCTATTCTCCTTATGGAGCCGTGTGTAACCTGGATCAAGCTGAGGCCGTCGCAACTTACTTTAGCCGCGAAAAAGTGGACGCTATCCTCATCGGGGCTTTGGATTTCGGGGACGAACGGTCTGCTGGCAAAATAGCCGAAACCCTCAAAGTGCCGGTGCTCTTGTTCGCTACCCGGGAACCTGATGTTCCCGAACGGGCTTCTATGGCTCGCGTCTCCGATTCTTACTGCGGCACTCTATCGATTGCTTCGGCTCTCTATCGCCGGGGGATAACCTTTCATTACGCGGGTATATTTCTTCCTGATGAGCCTGCTTTCGTTGAGCAGCTCGAGGAATTTGTCAAAGCCGTCTCGGTGGTCAAGGCATTGAAGGGCGCCAGGATCGGTCAGGTAGGCGTCCGCCCGGCCACCTTTGAAACCGTGGGCTTCGACGAAACGGCTCTGATCAACAAATTCAATCAAAATGTGATTTTCACCGAGCTCTCGGATATCGTCGCTAAAGCCAGGCAAATGAAGGAGGATGACCCCCAGGTCATCCAGAAGATGGATGAAATTCGCCACGAGGTCGCCCAGGTGACCATTACGGATGAATGGTTTTCAAAGGCTGCCAGGCTTGAGCTGACCCTGAGCCAATTTTTCACCACCAACCGGTTATCCGCCATGGGGATTCAATGCTGGCCGGCGATCCAAAATCTATGGAACTTTTCGACCTGCGCCCTATTTGGCCGCCTGACCGGGCAAGGCATGCTGACCGCCTGTGAAACGGACATCCTGGGCTCTATATCGATGCTGGTCAATTTTGCGGCTGCCAGGTACCAAACGGTGCCCCATTTTATCGATTGGACGATCCAGCACCGCGAGAACGAAAACCGCTTCCTGGCCTGGCATTGTGGGAATGCGCCCGTATGCCTGGCGGCAGATCCCCACAAGACCGCTCTGCGCTCCCGAAACGATATGAAAGGTATCTTGCCCGCTGATCCTGGCGATTCCCAGGCTGGCCTGTACCAGTTCCAGATTAAAGCCGGCCATGTCACCATCTGCCGGTTGGCTGAATATCATGATCAATGGAAGATGCTGATTGCCCCCGGTGAAATCGTTTCATCTGATGAGGAACTGGCCGGCACCTGGTCTTGGGTTGAGCTCAAAGACCACTTGAAGCTTTACCGCACCCTGGTCGAGGAAGGCTTTATCCACCATGCCAGCCTGATCCATGGCGACCAGCAAAAAGCCCTCGAACTGGCATGCAAGTTTTTAGACATCAAGCCGGTGGTGGTGGAATAAGGCGAATGACCCCCATCCAAATCGCCGGATTAGGCCTGACGACCATCGATATATTGCTGCGCATGGAATCCATGCCTACCTGGGAGGGCGGTGGAAATATGGACGAAATCCGCCTGGATGGCGGCGGTCCTGTAGGCACTGCCCTGGTAGCGGCTGCGCGTTTAGGCGCATCGACTGGCTTTATCGGCACGCGTGGCAATGACGAGCTGGGAGAGCTGAAAATTCGCTACCTGTCACGCGACGGCGTGGACACCAGCCAGGTGGTGGTTCGACCCCATCCCGAAAGCCAGATCATTGTTGTGTACGTCCAATCTGGCACCGGAGAACGCATCTTTAAAAGCGCGAGAAATTGGGTGCAACAAAACCTGTCCCCGGCTGAGCTGGATCGGAATTACCTTACCCGGGCATCCTACCTTCACCTCGATGGACTTGACCAGCCTGAGACCCTGCTCACAGCGATTGACTGGATGCACCAGGCCGGCAAGCAGGTCGTCCTGGATGCCGGTAAAACCAATGGAACCGTGGGCGAGACGATGCGCCAGATCGTGGCAGGCTGTGATTATCTCATCTGCGGATCCGGTTTTGGTCAGGCTTTAACCGGCGAAACCGGTTTCTACTCGATCGGAAAAGCAGCTCTCAAGCTAGGCCCTAAAGTTGTCGTCCAGACGGAAGGCAGCGAGGGCAGTTACACGACCAGTGCAGACGCTCATTTTCACACGCCGGCCTTCCCCATTGACCCGGTGGATACCACCGGCGCAGGAGAC
>JAJYIW010000296.1 GCA_021789855.1 Chloroflexota bacterium
AGGAGGCGACTGGCACATTATACGTCCAGGCTGACTCGTTGGATTCCCTGGTGGAAAGCAACAAAACCAATAATATCTCTCCGGGTGTGGCCATTTGCACCGCCAGCGCCGATGCCTACGAGCCTGATAATTCCTCCAGCCAGGCGGGTGTGCTGGCCCTGGGGCAGGCCCAGAGTCATAATTTCACCACACCTTCTGACCAGGATTGGGTGAAGATCCAGGCCCAGGCTGGGCAATCCTATACCATCCAGACCTTTAACCTGGGGGCTGCTGCGGATACCTACATGTATCTCTATGACCAGGATGGGACCACGTTGTTAGCCTCCAACGATGACGCTGATGGAAATACCCTCGCCTCGCGCATCGTCTGGACGGCGCCAGCCAGCGGGACTTACTATGTATCGGTCAGGGATTGGAATCCGAATGTTAGCGGGTGTGGAACAGGCTACCAGCTCGGATTCTATTCAGGCGTGGTGCCCATGCCCGGGCAAAATGCAATATTCTTGCCGGTCATTACCAGCCATTAGCCAGGTCAACGGGGTTTGTCGGTGCGCATCAGGGTAAATGTCGTTAAACGCTTATTATTTGTTTTTACACTTTTCTTAATCGTTATCCTACCATTTCCTGTAATGGCAGTTGATGCCAGCGCGGTCCGCCAGCCCCCTGGTTTAATTCATTCGCCTGGCATCATGAAGGCTAAATCAGCGGCGACGATCACCAGTTACCGTTGGGAACCCGTCAACCTGCCAGCCGGGGTGAGCATGAATCAGGTCAATGGATTGGCGGTCCACCCAACGGATGCGGCCATCGCATTCCTGGCAGCGTCAAACGGGTTATATCAGACCACCGATGCCGGCCAAAGCTGGACTCCCGTGGCAGCCTCACTGTTCACCTACGTCAATGCGGTGAATTTTGCGCCCTCCAATCCCCAACAGGTGTACCTCCAGTCATGGGGACTCTATCGCAGCGATAATGGCGGGAACACCTGGACGCCGATCGCTTCGTCCCCATCGAACTGTGGGCTCACCGTGGCGCCCTCGGATGCTAACCGGCTCTATGCCCGTTCGTGTGGTGGAACGGGCGAGCCGGCCGTCTACCGCAGCACGGATGGAGGTCAAACCTGGAATCCGCCTTCGGTTGATTTCACACAGACATTATCCTTCCTGGCAGTCTCGCCGGCAAATTCAGATGTATTGATTGCATCGGATTTTGACCAGACCTTTCGCAGCCCGGATGGCGGGCAACATTGGACTCCCATTAGCCCCATCAAGCGCTATTTTGGTTATCCGGTTTTCGATCCCCTTACCCCCCATACCCTCTACCTGGGGCACTGGTCGGGTCTCTTGCGTAGCAACGATGGCGGACAGACCTGGCAGGATAGCTGGGTGGACACTGAATTTTCTATATTGATAGCCTCGCCCTTCATAGAGGGCGAGGTGCTAGGCGGCGATGACAAATCTGCCTGGCGAATTCAATCCAATGGCAACGCCTGGAAGGCGGTTGCCTGGGACGCGCCTTTACCCTTGAAAGCGTTGTGGCGGAGCGTATCCGGCACTCAAGTGATTTACGAGAGTAACGGAAGCGGCTTGTGGCGGTACAGCCAGGGCGATCTGCCTTTGACTAATCCGGTATTCTTGCCTCTGGTTTCATTTGCTGTACCAGATACCTTTCCTGCGGCGGCCAAGGCAGCCCTTGACCGTGCCAATCTTTACCGCCAAAAGGTAGGGGTTATCCCTTTACGCTTGCATCCTGCCATTGTAGCGGCTACCCAAAACCACGCCAACTATTTCTTGCTCAACTTTAACGATACTTCAGCCATGATTTACGGAGCGCATGGCGAAGTGGCCGGAAAGCCAGGTTTTACGGGTAAGTGGCCGAGCGACCGCATCGTCGCTGCCGGTTTTCCCTATTTTGGCGGTTCGGAAGTTATGCATTTTCTTGACGATCCGGTGGCCAGTGTCGATGGTTGGATGTCCACCATCTACCACCGGGTGATTCTCCTCGACCCGGGCGCACATTACACCGGTTACGGCAACGGCCGCAATAGCCAGACCGCCGTGGATGTGATGGATTTTGGAGGAGGGCCTACCGATACCGGGGTATGGATGCCTGAGCAACCTTATCCCCAGGCTTATCCAGCAGACCAACAGACCGGCGTCCCAACCAGTTGGGGTGGAGGGGAATATCCTGACCCATTGCCACCGGGTGCTGCCCGCCCGGTGGGTTATCCATTTACGTTGCAGGGGGTAGGGGGGACCTTGCAGGTAACGACCATCGAGCTTCGGGACGCTAAGGGCCAGCTCGTGAACGTCTATCCCAACCCCACGGATTGCACCAGCTTCAATTGCTATGCCCTGATTCCTGTGTCGCCCTTGAAAGCGAATGCCACCTACACCGTCCATGCCACTGGTAATGTCTCTGGCGTTAATTTCGATAAAACCTGGGTCTTCACCACCGGTCAGAGCACAGCCGCGCCTGTCCTTTCCCCGAACCCTGGCATGGTCATCCAACCCCGTTAGCTTCGATTGGGTTTCACCACCCTGATCTTCACCGGGCTTTCCGGCGCCGGCCTTCCCAACAGCGCTCGTAGCCCCTCCCGGGCGAACCCCGCCGTGACGGCCAGCGGATTAACCAGGCTGATTTCCAGCCCCGTCTTCCCATCCGTCGCGCCGGAGGCCAGCCAGGCCAGTTTTGCCGCCGGAATTTCGGGCGGCCTGGCCAGCGCCCTCACCACCATCGGGAAGCGTTCCAACCGCTTCGCGTCGTCTTCGAACACCGCCACGTCCGTCAGCAGCTCCGTCAGCACCATGCCCGGGTTGAACGCGTACACCCCCACGCCGCTTCCCCTGGTTTCTTCCGCCAGCGCCCGCGTGAACCAGCGAATCCACACCTTGGAAGACGCATACGCATTTTGCCAGGGCACCGGCTTGTTCCAGCCGGCCCCGAGCAGGTTGATCAGCTTGCCCGAGCCCTGGGCGATGAACTGGCTCATCGCCACCCGGCTGCCGTAATAAGTGCCCATGATGTTGGTCTGGATCACCTGGTTGAAGGTTTCCGGGGAGAAATCCAGCGTCGCGCCGTACGGCCCGGCCGTGCCGGCGTTGTTGACCCAGATATCCAGCCGGCCAAAGGTGCGGATGGTCGCCTCGGCCAGCGCCGTCACCTGTTCCAGCGCGCCCACGTCCACTGCCATGCCAGCCGCCTGGCCCCCTTGAGCCTGTACCTGCGCGACCGCTTGATCGACGCTGGCCGGCGCGCGCGACGCAATCATCACCCTGGCCCCATCCCTGGCCAGCGCTTTGACCATGGCCAGCCCCAATCCTCGCGAGCCGCCGGTGACCACCGCTACCTTTCCATCCAGTTGACCCATTATCATCCTCCAACGTGCCCAATTTTATTTTCCGTTCATTTTACCCCG
>JAJYIW010000297.1 GCA_021789855.1 Chloroflexota bacterium
CAGGGATAACAAGGTGCTCATCGCGATGGGGTCTGCACTAACCGGTTTAATCGAGGGGCTGACATTTCCCTGAAAACCCTGGTAACGGATGTGCGCCACCAGCAGGCCATCGGTGGTGGCATCCGTCGATGGAGCCCCGCCGGTCACGGCCGAAAAGGGAACCAATTCATCCTGCTGCATTTGCGCCAGCGTCTTTCGAACCGTCGGGACTTCTTCATCCGGTAGCCGGTCGGCCGAGCCGACTCCAGGAAAATACTTGGAAATAACGGCCATCCGGTTCTCGCTGCCCTGGTGCAGCCCGCTGATATAAGCGCTGCCCATCTGTCCCACCCAGAAAGGGTTGCCCCCAAAACTGCGTGTCCCCAGATCGACGCTGCCTTCCGTGTGTACCGTGTCTAGCACATCCAAAGACGGCCCTAAATAGAGGTTAAACCCCAGGCTTGAGAGCTCGCTTCCCATGATCTGGCCAACCTTCTCTGCCAGGTCGGGTTTCCAGGTAGCCCCAAGCGCCATCTCGGTGGGTAAGGTGGTCACCCCATTGAGAATCTGGTCATTCGGATAACCATCCCCCTCTTGTGAAATCCCGATAAACAGGGGAACATACTGGGGCTGGTAGCTCGCTCCGGTGGTGGGAACCGTCTCGTAGCGCAACGCCGCATCCCCCTCGATGGTTTGTAATTGTCCAATGAGCTGGTGGACATCCTGGGCTGTGTTACTTGGCACGCCAATATTATCATTGGCAGCAGATAAAACCACACCGCCAATATGGTAATTGGTAATCAGGTCATAGATTTGGGAGGCATTACTCACATCGGTCCCCTTGAAGGTAATCAGGAAAAGCTGCCCAACTTTTTCTTCGGGGATCATCGATTTTGCCACGGCCTGGGCTTCCTGCACCGATATATCTACCTGGGACAGAATAGCCGCGTTGGCATTCCATGGAAACAGGCCATACAGCAGGACAATCGCCAGTAAAAGAGAATTACGCAGCCTGTTCAACAGGTAAGCTCCTCAAACAATCCTGGTTTAAACCGTTAAGACGCCCATCAGGTCCCCTGGCCAGGCATGATCCTTCTGGCCAGCCCGGGATCATCGGTGATGATCCCATCAATGCCTTGTTCAAACAATGTACGGATACCTTCTGGTTGCGCTTCAATCCATGCATACATTTTACCTGCATGCCGGTGCTCTCTCGCTATCAAATAACCCTGGACATCCGTGTAATAAGATATCAAGAGCTGGTGCGGAATGAGTCTCGCGATCGGCCCGCGGGCAAAATTGCCTTTTTTACCCACTTCGGTCAAAAGCCCGGCAGGGACGCCCGGCATTTTACGGCTAAAGCGGATCAGATTCATCGGGTGGAAGGACGATACCAATACACGCTCTTCCACATGGTGGGCTTTGATCAATTCTGCTACCTTTACAGGCAAAGCATCGCCGGGTGAAGCGTAATTCGTCAGTTCAATATCGATGATCCCATTCGGGCCCACGGCATCAAAAACTTCTTCAAGCGTCGGTATACGCTCATCCTTGAACTGGGGTGAAAAATGGCTGCCCGCATCCAGGGCGCGTAATTCATTCAGCGTATAGCGAGAAATGGATCCCTTCCCATTGGTCGTCCGGTCGAGGGTCTGATCGTGCATAATCACCACAAAGCCATCAGCCGTCAGCTTGGTGTCCAGCTCAACGCCTTCCGCGCCATTTTGCATGGCCAATCGAAATGCTGAAAGCGTATTTTCGGGTGCATGGACTTTATCGCCGCGATGACCTAAGATCAATGGTTTTGGCAATTGATCCAGATTCATTCAAGCTCCACGAAATAGGATTCAGCCGCCTTGTCCAATAAATCCGGCGTCATGGCGGGATCGACCGCCAGATAACGGGCAATATCGACAATCTGATCGCACAGATCGCGCGGATGAGAGGCGCGCATCTTCCGGTTGCGCCCGGAATACCATTCTTTATTCAAATACGCCAGGCCTTGCTCGCTGTACTCAATGCCTCTCGAAGCTGCCACCCGGCGGAATATTTCGCGGAATTCATCCAAGGTCGGATCGCCAATTTCGATTTTATGGCGCAAGCGGCGCATGAACCCTTCATCCACCAGGTCTTTGGGCGGCAGATTGGTTGAGAACACCACCAGGACATCAAACGGCACTTCAATTTTCCGGCCAGTGTGCATGGTTAAGTAATCGATCCGGTTTTCCAGGGGGACAATCCACCGGTTGAGCAAATCACGCGGGCGGATCTGCTGGCGGCCGAAATCATCGATGAGCAAAATGCCGCCGTTAGCTTTTACCTGAAAAGGCGCTTCGTAATATTTGTGCGTCTCATCGAACACCAGATCGAGACCGGTCAAGGTCAGCTCACCTCCCACCACCACAAATGGACGGTGTATCTTCATCCAGCGCATATCCCGCCGGTATCCTGCACGCAAGGGTGCGCCATCCCTGGGCTGGCCATCGTCTTCTGGCGCCAGCTGGTGATTAACCGAATCGTATAATTTAACCACCTGCCCATCCATATAAATGGCGTAAGGGATGTAGATCGATTGGGATCCAGCCAGTTCACCAATCGCCCTGGCAATGCTCGTTTTCCCATTACCGGGCGGGCCATATAGAAAGATCGACGTACCCGAATTGATGGCCGGCCCTATGCGGTTAAACGTTTTTTCTGACAAAACAAGGCTGGATAAAACCTGGTGCATCGTCCGGTTGGTCACCAACATCCGCCCCCGGCTCTGGCGGCGGACTGCCTCATTGTAGACCTGGATAGGAACCGGCGCCGGGCCAGCGTACTGGCTGCGCTCGAGCGCCTCGCGCGCCCTGGCCAGTCCAGCACCGGTGATGGTATAGACATACGCCCCTTCCCCCAATCCCAGCTCAGAGGATTTGACCTCCACCAGTTTTTCGCGTTTCAAGAAGTTCAATATCAGGTCCACCAGGCCAGAGAAGGGCAAAGCCAGCTCCTCTGCAATTTTAAAACCGGTGGCATAACCCTCGTAATATAATATTTTTAAAGTTAAATCCTGAATCCACAGGGGAGACAGGCCGGTTTGTTCAATTTTCGTCACGGGAGGTGGCACAAATGCTGCCGGTGACCCCGCTGAATTACCACCCGATCTTTCTACCAAAAGATTCGTCATGATTATTCCCTTCCTTTTCCTTTCAGCATGACTTAGTTCCCTTTATGAGCCCCACGCCTCAATGATTGACGCCTTAATCCATGAAATATCACCAAGAATCTAATTATTCGAGTATTATAGCACTCCTGGATGAATAAACTGGCATCCTGAGTGCGCCGGGAAAACGTACTCATTCTTCATGGCAAGCCAGGTATTGCCGATAACCGTCAGGTTCTGTATAATCCTTCTCATGAAGATTACAGTCCTTATTCCCGCCTACAATGA
>JAJYIW010000298.1 GCA_021789855.1 Chloroflexota bacterium
TCGTACGTCAGGTGATGATCCAGGCCAGCCACCACGGCCAGAACACCCGAAGAAGAATCTTCGGTGTGCTGGAAGCCATACTCCTGCAGCGCCTCCACCAGGCTCGGATCGCCGACCACATAAATCAGGCCCCCGGCCGGATGTTTCTTTTGCAGGTAAAACCCTACCGCCTGGGATGAGCTGACCACCTGCCACGACTCGAGATTGACGCCAAAGCCGGCCAGTTTTAAGCGGTGTTCCGCCGTGGTTTTGGTGGCGTTATTGGTTGCCACGGTGATCTGGAGCCCAATCTGTTGCATACGCGCAAAGATAGCCGGCAAATTGCCAATGGGCCGGTTATCCGTCCATAAAACGCCATCCCCATCGAGGATTACCCCTCTGATCTGCGGAAACTGGTCGAGGATCAAGGCTATTTGGTGGGTGGGGTCAGCACCTGGTCAACCAGGCCATAGGCCACCGCCTGCTCCGCCGTCAAGAAGAAATCGCGCTCGGTATCGCGCTCAATTTCTTCCAGGGGTTTATTGGTGGCATTCGAGAGGATATCGTTCAGCCGCGTGCGCAGCCTGAGGATTTCACGGGCGTGAATTTCGATATCGGATGCCTGGCCCTGGGCGCCGCCCAAAGGTTGGTGCATGTGGATGGTGGCGTGGGGCAAGGCATATCGCTGGCCTTTGGCGCCCGCAGCCAGTAGGACGGTGCCAAACGAGGCGGAAAAGCCAACCGCCACCGTGCTGATCTTGTTGGGGATCATCTGCATGGTGTCATAGATCGCCAGGCCAGAATAAATCTGCCCGCCAGGCGAATTGATATACATCTGGATGCCTTTTTCAGGGTCTTCTTTGCTCAGGTAGAGCAATTGAGCCACGATTACGTTGGCAACCTGGTCATCGATCGGCGTGCCGACAAAGATGATGCGTTCTTTCAGCAAGAGTGAATAAATATCGTAGGCGCGTTCACCCCGGCTAGATGTTTCTACCACCATGGGAATGATGGAACGAAAATCAAATTGATTGTTAGACATAAATACCTTTCCTGTTTACTAAATCCTAAGGCGGTTAATCCTGGCCTTCCGGCTTGGATGGAGCTTCATCGCCAGCAGGTGCAGCCACGTCGACGCCAGCCGGCGCCGCCGGAGCCGCCTCTGCTTCAGCGGGGGACGCCTCAACTACTGGAGCGGATTCCGTTTCAGGAGCAGGCGCTGGGCTCTCCACCTCAACCGTGCTTTCAAGTTCAGCCGGGGTCTCTGTTGCAGAGGCTTCTGCCGCGCCGGTTGCGATGCTTTTTAACCGTTCCAGAACCTGGTGGCTCATGGTTTGGGCAGCCGCGTCCATCGCCAGGAGATTGGTGAACTCATCTTGCGACATCCGCCCGCGGTACCGTTTGAGCTCGCCCGAATTTTGCATCACACTGATAGTGCGGGAAACCCGGTTGGTCACTTCATCAACATCCAGCTTGAGATCCTCGGCTTTGCCCACGGCTTCCACGATGAGTGACCGTTCCAGCCGTTTAACTGCAGCAGGTTTAATTTCCTTCTCAATGAAGGTGGCTTGATCCATCTGGCGTATCTTGAGATAGGACTCAAGATCCAGGTTCTGGCGCGCCAGGTCATTCTTGATGGAGTTCAGGACATTTTCGGTCTCGTTATCGACAGCCTGGGGAGGATATTCAAGGGTGGCCGTCTCACGAATCTGATCCGTCAGGCGCGTGTAGTAATCATCGTTATAATCTTCTTCAGCATCTTGCTCCAGGTGCTTGCGCACATCGGCGCGCAAACCATCGAGGTCGGTGTAATTCCCCACCTTTTTAAGGAATTCATCGTCCAGGTCTGGCAAAATCATCGCCTTGACCTGTTCGACATGCGCATGGAATTCAACCTCACGACCGCGCAGATTCTCCGCGGTCTTCTCGTCTTCAGAAAAGACGTGAACAAAAGATTTATCCTCGCCAGCCGAGGCGCCCAGGAATTCTTTATCAAAGCCAGGGAAGGGCCAGTTATTCACCGCCTTGTCTTCATCCGTGCGGAGCCACACCTGATTGGGCCCGTCTTCAAAAACATCGACCTTTTCATCCTCGATCGGGTGGGTCAACTCGCCATGAAAGCGGATGGACAGCATATCGCCTGGAATAGCCGGTCGTTCCACGGTATCGAGCGTACCGAACCCTTGCCGCATTTGATCGATGGACTTATCCACGTCCTCATCGGTGATCTGCGGAAGCTCATAAGGTAAGCGCACAGCGCGATAATCGCCCAGCTCCACCTTGGGCTCAAGCGGCACCAAAAACGCGAGGGTAGGGGGGTCCAGCTTAACGATTTCATCCAGGGTGCCCGAGGTATATGGGTGAACGCCGGCTTCTTTGATGACCTGGGGATACTGATCGTCAACGAGGAGCTCCAGGGCCTGGTCGGTGATTGCTTTGTCGCCCACCAGCCGCCGGACGACTTCGTAGGGCGCCTTGCCGGGTCTGAAACCGGAAATGCGGGTGCCCTGGGATATTTTGCGAGCAGCCTGGTGCCTAAATTTTTCCAATTGCTCCTGCTCGAACTCGACTACCAGCCTGACCTGGTGATCATCGCGGGGTTGTGTCTCGATTTTCAATTTGCGCATCCTTAAAAAAAATTCGGTCTGGAAACCGTTTCAGAAACATGGGCAAGGAGGGACTTGAACCCTCACGCGTTTCCGCACATGATCCTAAGTCATGCCTGTCTGCCAGTTCCAGCACTTGCCCTGGGCTTTCACGCTCGTTTTTCGACGAACACGAGCATAAAATTATAAGCCAGAGCCAGTAACACGTCAATAATCGGATTATAATGGGCGCGTGTAAGAACTCCATTAACATGAAAGGGCGCCATCATTGAGCCGGATTATTCAAACGGACGGGACGGGTAAACAGCGTACTCGCCTGAGCAAAGAAGTGGTCTTATCCATACGCGAGTTAATGAAGCAAGGAGAGCCCAATGCGGTGAGCCATGACCTGGCAGCGTTTATTGCCCTGGCGCTGCTGGAGATTGGCGGCTCCATCGATGATAGCGTGACCGCCTGGGAAAAGAGGGGGTATTGGGTGAAGGCGGACCGCTTCAGGATGGAATGGGCCTGGGCGAGCCGGCTTGGGGGAGTGATGGAGCAGGCTGTTATGGCAGAGGACTGGCCGACCGTAGCAGCCACGGCCATCCAGGTAGCCCAAAAGTTAAACACCATCCAGATTTCAGCACATCATCGCCTGGGCACGCCCTGGGTAGGGGCGTGGGAAGCCATGAAAAAGAAGGCGAATGGGGCAAGCTTAAGAGCGAAATAATGCCATGCTTTTGATAAGAACTATTATCAAAAGCATGGCTTTTTATGTCCAAAAGAGCCGGGTTGTATCGCTTATCTGCTAAACATGCTTCCCAGCATGACCCCTTC
>JAJYIW010000299.1 GCA_021789855.1 Chloroflexota bacterium
GCGGTGTCGCCCGTATAGGTGGATTGCTGAGCGATCGTCCAGTCGGCGGTTTTCACCTTGGTTAACTCCATCCAGCGTATCCCAGCCTGGGGCGTGCCGAAAGGATCCATATCCACCGTGCGGCTCAGCACCATGGTTGCTACGCCCCCTGAATAGCGGTAAGCCATGCGGAACATCAGGCGGTCCCCCAAGCCATCCAGCAGCGGGCTGGTGCCCGGCTGGGGGATGCACTGGGTCGATTGATTTGTGCAGTACAAGCCTATAAAAGACTTCACAGGCAGCACCAGGTTCGGTAGGCCACTGAGCCCAAACGTTGAATTGGCCGGGTTGGCCCAATCGACGTGGAATTCCCAGATGCGCAGCATGGGGCTTGTTGTGTCAGTGGGCATTTCGTACGTATTATCGCTGAGCATAGCGTAATAATCAGGCGTGCCCGCCGGCGGCGGGTTTCCATCCAGGTCAGATGGCATCAGGCCCCAAAAATTTTTGTCGACCGGGCTCAGGTCGAAAGAAATCTGGCGGGCGGCCTGTCCAATGAGCATCTGGCTGCGCTCGTACACCACCACACCCACGCCTGCATATTGAACGGGGGATTGTGACTCATCAAACTGGTGAACCATCATGTAGTAGCCATCCGGCCAGACGCCAAATTTTGGATAATCGTTCATCAGTGTCGCGCTATATTCAAAGGCATAGAGGTTATACTTCCCGCCAGGGTTTACCGTCTGCGAGACCGCGATGCATTCATAATAAGGCGTGGTAGAGACCGCGAACTGGGTGAGCACCCAGCGGTGCGCCATCTGGTCGAATAAGACCACCGGGTCGCCGTCGTTGTCGGTTTCACACGGGCCTCCAAAATTAAACCACAGTGAATTTCCACGGACAGGGCCTAAGACCGACACCGGGTTGGCCGGATTGGTGACATCCCAGGCCTGCAGGTGCGCGTTGACCCATTGCACGTAGTATTTCTTATTCGTGTCGGGGTCGTAACCAATTTCGCCATTGGTATCCGGAGGGTACATGTTATCAAGGTTGGCGATGCCCTCAAAATTGGCGATGGGCGCGGGCATGGTAGTGGCCGGCTGCATCGGCTGCTGGAGGGCGGCATCGCCGGTGGGTATCGTGGCGCTGCTCAACCGTGGTTTCGGGTAATTCGGGACCTCCCTGGGAGTCTGGCCTGAGGGCTGGGTCGACTGGGCGGCCAGGAGAGCCAGCTCGGTGAGGGGCCTTGAGGTGTCGTGCTTTTCCGCCCAGCGAACCACGGGGCGCAGGGTGGCCGGGCTGCCGCCCGGCGAGCGTAGGGTTGGATCGGCGCTTTGGGCCAACGTGACGTGACGGCTGGGCAGGATCGAGCCAGCCAAAAATAGCAACATGATCAAACCAGATACAAATTGAGATCGGTGTGCCATTTTCCCCTTGCCTATATAGTTATTAATGATTTGACGGATGAAAAATAGAAATGACCCCGCACCAGGCTTTTTCAGCGGATCCAGGCTGCCATGACCGCTAATCGAGCCAGAATCGGTGGTCTAATTAATGCATATTATACTATATATACCTAATATGTATATATATTAATTGGGTTGTCGGGATATCGGTTTTGTCTTTTCTTTCTTATTAAATGGGTTAATTGAGGGGATCAAAACCTCATAAAATCTATGGAACCCACAGAAAAAAGCCCACGCGTGAAACATGACAATTGGATGACAATCTGGGTAAAAGCCTTTATATTTCATATATTATTTATGAAGATCACATATAATAAACATTCGGAAAGCATGGAAGGGTGGGTGCACTTTTGATGATCAGGCGAAGCCTTCTAGCCTGGCAAGGGTTTTTACCCAATATATATGGCTCACCCTTTATGAGGTAGGATCATGGATCATATATCCGAAATGAAGAAGTACCTGGACGATGTGGATATTGCTGATTTGATTCGGGAGCTTGAAAGCCCGTTTATCGATATGCGGCACAAAGCGCACGCCGAACTGGTTGCCATCGGCAAAGAAGCCATCAATCCGCTGGTGGCGCTGTTGCATGATAACCATCGCCGCCTGGCGTGTGAAGCCGCGCAAATTTTAGCGGAGATGACCGACCCGGCCGGGCCTCGCGCCCTGGTGGTCTCGTTAAATGATGATAACCCACTGGTGCGGTGGGACGCCACCAAGGAGCTGATTCGCATGGAAAACGGTGGGGTGGTGCCCTTGTTGGAAGCCCTGGAAAAGGATTATCACCTGGCGCGGTTGCGGGATGCAGCCCGCGATATTTTGTGGATGTTGGCGCAAAACCATCGCCTCACGCGCGACGAGGAACACGTTCTGGATGTGATGGAGGGGCCTTATCCCGATAGTGAGACCGCCCGCGCCGCGCGCGCGGCGCTGGATGAGTTAAAAAAGAGCGGTTGTTCTGAGCCGGCGTGAGGACGTGATACCGAATATCCAGCTCGTCAACTGCTTTTACCTGATGATCCCCATCCTCCTGTGGAACCTGGTGCTGGGCTCGCGCATCACCCAGGCGAAAGTCACCTCGAATGCCCACTCGCCCCGCTGGCTGCTTGAAGTGGAAGAGGGGTTGCGGGTCATCGTGTTCGCTTTTCCGCTGTTAATGCCGCTGGGCTGGCCGGCCGGTTGGCGCCAGGCCGGCCTGGCGCTTTACGTTGTGGGGACGCTGATCTATTTTGCTTCGTGGCTGCCGTTGATGGAAAAGCCAACCAGCGCGAATGGAATGGAGCTCTCGCCGCGCTTCCAGTCCTGGCGGCAGAGCCGCGCGGGGCTGCTTGCACCGCGCCTGACGCCGCTCCTGGCATTTTTGGGAATCGCGCTGTTGGGCAGCTCGTGGGTGTATGCCATCCTGGCGGTGGTCTTTACGGGGTTTCACCTGGCGCACGGGGTCCAAAATTTACGGGCAAGGGAATCCCGAAAGGCTGAACCGGCGTGAAGTCCGGTGCGATTTGCCCTCATCCCCAACCCTTCCCCCGAACCGGGTGAAGGGAGCCGTTTCCCTCGCCCGGTTTTGAGAGGCGGGCGCGCGACGGCATCGCGGGGGTGAGGATTTACCTCCGGCATCTTCTTGTTCTTCCCTGGCAACTTTGCGAGCGGCAGCGCGATCAGAGTGGGGTGGATTGGGCGATCTCGATCGTGTAACGGATGATCGCCAGCGTGCCCTGGATGTCGCCAGGGGTCGCCGGCTGTTCGGGATGGTGGCGGCCTTCCCAGGCGCGGGTCACCAGCTCCACCCAGGGAGACCCGGGGGACTGCGTCACCCAGTCCGCCGCCCTGCGTTTGGACGTGACCTCGCCAAACTGGAGCGTGTAGAGAATCCGGGCCATGGTCAGGACAATGTAGGACTGGTAACCGCGCTGGGGGAATCTCTCGG
>JAJYIW010000057.1 GCA_021789855.1 Chloroflexota bacterium
CCTGTCGAGCATCTACGCGCGTTCGAGCGTCGTCCTGGCTAACCCGCAGAGCTTGACCAATGGGCATGATGCTCACATGTCGGGTGTCATGGATACGGCCAATAAATCCATGCTGTACTCTGCCGGCACTGTACCAGCGGCTGCCCCCATGGCTACCTCTGCCCCGGCTGCGGAAGGCGCAGCAGGAACGGCATCTCAGCCTATCCAGGTACGTTCTGACTTTACCCCGCTGGCCCTGTTTTCAGCGGCGGTCGTCACCGATGCCAGCGGCGAGGCTCGGGTGGCGGTGAAGCTGCCGGACAACCTGACCCGCTACCGCGTGATGGCCGTGGCGGTGGCCCAGGACAAGTATTTTGGCCAGGCAGAAAACCACCTCACCGCTCGCTTGCCGCTGATGGTACGCTTATCAGCCCCACGTTTCCTTAATTTTGGTGATACTTTCGAGTTGCCGGTGGTGTTGCAAAACCAGACTGACCAGCCGTTGGAAGTGCTGGCGGCAGTGCGTGGCAGCAATCTCCAATTTACCGGGGCGACCGGCTTGAAAGTGACGGTGCCCGCCAGGGATCGGATCGAGATACGTTTCCCGGCTGATGCAAACCGGGCTGGTACGGCCACCATCCAGGTAGCGGCAGCGTCAGGTAGTTTCGCGGATGCGGCGACGGTCAGCCTGCCGGTTTACACCCCTGCCACAACCGAGGCGTTTGCCACGTATGGCGTCATCGACCACGGCTCAATAGTCCAGCCGGTAGCAACGCCCAAGGATGTCTTTCCTCAGTACGGAGGGGTTGAGGTCACCACATCCTCCACGGCTCTCCAGGCGCTGACCGACGCGGTACTCTACCTGATCGCATACCCCTACGAATGCTCCGAACAGCTTGCCTCGCACGTCCTGGCCGTCTCAGCCCTGCGAGATGTACTCAGTGCTTTCCAGGCGCAAGGGCTGCCCGCTCCAGCGGATATGGAAGCGGCGGTCAACAAGGATATTGTTCGCTTGCGAGGGATGCAGAATGACGACGGAGGTTTCCCCACCTGGGCATACGGCGATGATTCCAACCCATTTGATACCATCCACGTAGCCCACGCCCTTTACCGCGCCCAGGCCAAAGGCTTCGCTGTTCCGCAAGTGATGACCACGAAAGCCTTGGACTACCTGCAGCAGATTGAGAACCACTATCCGTCCTGGTACACCGCCTCTACCCGCCATACGCTCAGCGCTTACGCCTTGTATGTGCGCGCCCTGTATGGCGACCGAGACACTCGGAAAGCATCTCTTTTACTCAACGAAGCCGGGATGGAAAATTTGGATCTGGCCGCCCTGGGCTGGCTGTGGCCTGTGTTGGATAACTCAACTCAACTGGACGCTTTACGGCGCTACATCAATAATCGTGTGGTGGAGACAGCGGGTGCCGCCAATTTCACCACGACGTATGACGAGCAAAATTACCTGCTGCTGGGCTCTGACCGGCGCACGGACGCTATCCTGCTGGATGCGTTGATTGGAGATAATCCGCAGAGCGACCTGATCCCTAAGCTGGTCAATGGGCTGCTGGCCCAGCGTGTGAAGGGACACTGGGATAACACCCAGGAGGACGTATTCATCCTGTTAGCCCTGGATCGTTATTTCAATACCTTTGAAGCCCAGACGCCAGACTTCGTGGCGCGGGTGTGGATGGGAAGCGGATACGCGGGCGATGCCACCTACCAGGGCCGGACCACGCAGCGCCAGGAAACTGATATTCCCATGAGCTATCTGGTAGATCAAGCGGGCAGTGGAACCCAGGCCCTGACTATCAGCAAAGAAGGCAATGGCCGGTTGTACTACCGCATTGGCTTAAGGTATGCCCCAACGGAACTGATCCTGGCGCCGCTTGACAATGGGTTTGTCGTCCAGCGCACCTATGAAGCAGTGGACAACCCGGCCGATGTTAGCCAGGACGCCAACGGCGCCTGGCATATCAAAGCTGGGGCGCGCGTGCGCGTCAAAATTACCCTGGTAGCAGATAACCGGCGTTACAACGTGGCTCTGGTTGACCCGTTACCGGCCGGCCTGGAGATCATCAACCCCTCCCTGGCCGTCTCAGGCAGCGTCCCCCAGGATCCCAGCAACCCGAATTATAAGTATGGTTGGTGGTGGTGGGGCACCTGGTACGAGCATCAGAACATGCGCGATAACCAGGCTGAAGCCTTTACCTCCATGCTGTGGGATGGTGTCTACCAGTACAGCTACATCGCCCGCGCCACCACACCAGGGCGTTTCGTCGTTCCGCCAACCAAAGCCGAGGAAATGTATTCGCCAGAGGTGTTCGGACGCAGCGGCAGTAATGTGGTGGTTATCCATTGATTGGCGTGACTCACCAGGTGATTTGGACGCCTAAACCGGCCTAATCCGCCGGGGGCTTGTGTGCGTTGGAAAACCATATTCCTCTTTGAACCAGGGTCTGGCAGGGCAAGTAAAATAACACATCCCGAAATACCTGGCATTCGGGATGTGTTATCCCTTAAAGGGACAGTTTCATGATGAGAAAATATTAAAAGGCTACTTCGTGTTTCTCTTTGGAAGATTGGTAGGCCTTTTCCAGCAACTGGGTCAGGTTGCGACCATCATCCACCGTGATGGTCATGGGAGTGTCATGCAGGATGGCGCTGATCCATTGATCCATCGGCATCGGCAATGGGTCGGGGAGCCGGGTCGGGTGGATTACACCCTTAACGTCACCAGGCTGCAAATGAGTGCTCACCAATTCCAGGTTGCCGCTGAAATTCCGCCCGACAAAGCCCTCTGTACCGTAGATCTCGATCGGATTTGGGCCGGCCCTTTGCACCCAGGCCGTATCCAGGATGCCCAATGCTCCATTCTTAAATTCAACCACAATGGCGCTGTTGTCATCGATCGGGTAAGCGTCTGAGAACTGTTGGATCTTGGAGATCACGCTCTTCGGTTCTCCCATGAACCAGCGCATGACATCGACCGTATGGCAGCCCAAATCAAATAAGGCTCCTCCACCAGCCAGTTTTTCGTCTGCGAACCAGGCGCTGCCGTCATGGAACCAGTGATCCAGGGAGGCACCATGCGCGACGCGTGCACGCATCAAAGTGACCTTGCCGATCCAGCCTTCATCCAGGACGTGCTTGATGAACAGGTTTTCAGAGCGGGTGCGGCTTGGCAACGAGATCATGAACTTGATACCGCTTTCGTGAACCGCCTTGGCAATTTCATCAGCCTCTTTTGTGGTGATGGAGAGGGCTTTTTCGGTGAAAATAGGTTTCTTGTGCCGGATGGCGGCCATCATCAGATCATGGTGCTGCGAGGTGTACGAATTGATCACCACCGCATCCACTTCCGGATCACTTAAAACCGCCTCCAGATCCATATTCACCGGAACCTGGAATTTCTCATGGGCGGCCTTGGCGCGCCCTTCATCATCTTCCCAGATGACCTGAAGCTTGGCTTCAGGATGTTTAGCCACGTGCTCGGCATATCCATTTGCATGGACATGGGCAAAACTCAACATTGCAACTCGTAACATGATATCCTCTTTTCTTGATTGGGGTGAGTGCCATTTTTCAAAGTAGATGACCGTGATTCGACGGTTCTAACTTTTGGGATCGAAACAGCGACCTCGTGTCCCTCACTCGGTGAGTCAATCAATCCCTGGCTATTGACGTTGGTGATCAACATTTCATCGGCAGGAATTGGGGAGGGCTTGTTCTCTCGCACCGCGATAGCAAATGCCCGGTCTTCCGATGTAAACAACCCAATATCTTCGACTTGGGGTACTACCGGCTTGATATCGTTCATCAAGCCCCATTGATCCTTGGCTATTGGAATAATAACATTGAATCGCGAGTTGACATATACCCTATTTGTCGAGACAATCGATCAAGACGTTGAGAAACAGAGTGTGAATGGCCCCGTCGATGGTTGGCAAAGGCCTTCAAGGCAGGGTGTCATGATCGATGGTCATGCCCCAGCTTTTTAATCATAGAATCAGTTGCCACCAGGCCTGATCGGGAATAAAATAGAGTTATCCCCGATGGACAGAATCTATGGCACACCTTTATCGTCTCCGGGTCATTCAACCTTATCAGTAGCAGGAGAAGAATGAGATGGTCCCTAAAATATTGGTCATACTTAAACCTGCGTTGGTAACCCTGATGGTAGCCTCTGTTTTGGCCGCCTGCGCCCTGCCTGCCGCGCCTACCCCTACGGCGCCAGCCTCCGCCGGGTCGACTATAATCGCGAAGGCGTGTACTGATCCGCAGGGAGTGGTCACGATTAAAGTCCATGACTGGTCCACGGCGGACCGGCTTAAGTATTGGAATCAAGTGATTACGGCGTTCATGCAGGCTCATCCATGCATCAATGTGGAAACGGTCACGCTGCCGGAGGATCGCACCGTGCGTTTGAAAGAGCTGGCGGCCGGGACGGCTCCTGACCTGGTTGGCTTTGATTCCTCTGACCTGCCCCTGGTGGCTCGAGAAGGATACCTGTTGGATCTGACGCCCTTGATGGCGAAGGATCATTTTAATCCCGAAGAGGCTTTCTACGATTCGGTCTATAAAACGGGATTTGTCGACGGAAAGCCGGTGGGGATCGCCAAGGATTACTCAGTGAGCGCCTTTTACGTCAACTTAGATATGCTTAAAAAGGCCGGCCTGGCGGTTCCACAGGAAGGCTGGACCTATGATGATTACCTGGCTATGGCCCAAAAGCTCACGATAGATAACGCCGGCAACAATGCCACCAGCCCGGAATTTAATCCCGAAAAGGTTGCTGTCTGGGGAACGATGTTGGACCAATGGGTCAGTGACTCGGGGTGGTGGCGTGGATTTCAAAGTTTCTTATATTCCTGGGGCGCTCACACGATTTCTCCAGATGGAAAAACGACGACCGGGTACCTCAATAGCGATAAGGCAGTGGCAGCCTGGACCTGGTATCGCGATTTGATTCACAAATACCATGTGTCCCCTTCCGTTTCATACCTGAGCAATAGCGGGGTAAGCAATGATAAATTATTCAGCCAGGGAAAGATTGCCATTGCTGGAAATTTTTGGGGGCCCTGGTACCAGGATACTTTTAACCAGGTGCCTGGTCTGCATTGGGCTGTCGTGCCGTTACCTACCGGGCCAGGTGGACACCACGCCGCGATCATGTGGATGGGCTGGGGGATCAGCTCAAAAAGTCAGCATCCCGATCAGGCCTGGCAACTGCTTAAATGGCTGACGACCGACCCGGGCCAGGAAGTGTTTGCCCTTAAGGCACTCACGGGTGATAAGACGGTGGCGAAATCGTTGCAACTGGATACCAATCCTTTCTGGGGCGTGTTTTTACGGGAAGTACCCTATCAAGATCACCTGGATGATATGAACACGCCTTTCTATACCACCTGTGTGGATATCCCGGCCGGTAAACTCCTTGGGAAGATGTTTCAGGATTCAGCGGTTTTGTTGAACATCAAGAGTGAGTTAGACAAGCTGGCGGCATCTGCCGATCAATGCCTGGCCGAATCGAAAATCCCGTGACCTCCGTCGATCAATTCCCGGCGGGTAAATTGGAACAGGTGCGATGATAGGGCCAGTTAGCCATATACTGGCTCCATTCGGCGTGGGTAAGGTTACGCGTCAGGCGGCTGCAGACCAGATTAATCAGGTCTTCATTGTGCCATAGCCAGACACGCGCCTTGCCATCCTGACTGCCGGAGGCCACCAGCTTCCCATCTGGGCTAATCGCCACCGAGAGAACAGGCTCCCCGTGTTCGATACGGGAAACTTCTTGCCAGGTCTTGGTATCCCATACGCGCAGGGCGCCGCCCTGGGTGCCTGATACGATCCAGCGGCCATCCAGGCTGATAGCCACAGAGTTCACCGGGCTTTGATGCTTCAGGCGGGTTAATTCTTTGCCCGATTGAGTACTCCAAACACGCACGGTTGAATCCTGGCTGGCCGACACAATTTCTTTATGATCCTGGCTGAAAACCACCGCTGTCACAGGCCCCGCATGTTTCATCTCGTGTAATTCATGCCCGGTTGCTATGTCCCACACCCGGATGACGCCGTCCTGGCTTCCTGAAACTGCCCAATGTCCATCCGGGCTGAAATTGACACATAACACAGGGCTGTTATGATTCAGGCGTGCCACTTCCTGCTGGCTTTGAACATCCCACACGCGGGCAAACCCATCCTGATCCCCGGTCAACACCTGTTTTCCGTCAGGGCTGAAGGCCACCGCCCAAACAGCCTGGTTATGTTCCATGCGGGCCACTTCCTGCCCTGTACTGGGTCGCCAGATACGCGCTGTGCTATCCTGGCTACCGGAGATCACCAGGCTTCCATCCGGGTTGAAGGCGCTCGAGGTCACCCCCCCGCCATGTAACATGCGTGAAACCTCTACGCCGGTTTGCGCATCCCAAACCCGCGCTGATCCATCATGGCTGGTCGAAACTACCTGGCGACCATCAGGGCTGAAAGAAATGGAGGTCACCCCACCATCAAATTGAACCCCGGCTATATCCCGGCCAGAGCCAATCTGCCAAACGGTAGCGGTGCCATCCCAGCTCCCCGAGACAATCATTTCGTTGAGCGGGTCGAAGGCTACTCCCGAGATCGCCCCATGTTGTTGCAACCGGGTGATTTCTTGCCCGGTTTCCATACTCCAGACCCGGGCGGTTCCATCATCGCTGCCTGAAACCACCAGTTCCCCGGTGCGGTCGAAGGCAACGGATAGCACTCGCCCTCCATGGGTCATGCGCGCCAGCTCTCGACCGGTAGCTACGTCCCACACGCGCGCTGTATGATCATCGCTGCCGGTCACGATGCGGCTGCCATGCGGGCTGAACGCCAAGGATCGAACACTTTGGTTATGGGACATGTGGATGAGTTCGTCCCCGTTTTGGGCATTCCAGATTCGCACCACACCATCCCAGCCGCCCGTTGCTATGCTTTGCCCGTCCGGGCTGAAACGCGCTACCCATAGTTCGCTTTGATTCAACATTTGAGCCAGCACCTGCCCGCTGGCTGCATCCCACACGCGTACTATCCTATCACTGCCGACAGAGACCACGCGTTGGCCATCCGGGCTGAAGGCTACCGAATAGACAATGCCACTGTGTTGAACTCTGGATATCTCTTGCCCGGTTTCCACGTCCCAGACCCGGGCGGTGCCATCCGCGCTGCCCGTGGCGACCCATTTCCCGTTCGCGCTGAAGTCGATGACCCAGATGGCCCCTCCACAGGTCATGTGGGCCACAACGCGCCCGCTGGTCAAGTCCCATACCTGGGCCTGCCCATCATCACTGCTGGCGGCAATCTGCTTCCCATCCGGGCTGAAGGCCACCGCCGTCACCCTTCCAGGCAGGCTCAGCCGTGCGATCTGCCGGCCAGTCCTGGCTTCCCAAACCAGGATCGTATGATCCCAGCTTCCTGAGGCCACCCATTGCCCATTGGGACTGAAAATAGCCGCTGTCACCCGCCCGGATTGGGTCACCTTCGAAATAGTGGTGGGAAAAAGGCTTAAGCTGTCGGCCAGCAATTGTTCGGCGCTTCTATCAGGATGGCGCTGGATCGATTCAATGTCCAATAAGACCGCGATCTCATTCATGGAAGGCTGTTGAATCAATTCCTCCGCCTGGGCAGCCAGCTGTTGGGCCAGGCTGATCTCGGCTTGCTGGTTGGCCTGCCGGGCCTGGAGCAGTCCCCAAACAGCCAATAAGCCGGTGATCAAGGCAAAGACAATGGAAACAAAGATGATAATTCCCCGGCGGCGTTCATAAGCCTGGCGTTCCCGCTCGCGTTCATCACGGCAGGCGTTTAAATAATCCGTTTCGACCTGGTTAAAAACCAGCTGGCCGGTGCGGGCCAGTGTGAGCACTGTTTCGAGTCGTTCACCCCGGTGCAAGAGCATGGCATTGCTCTTCCCAGAGGCTTCCCATTCCTGGGCCGCATCGCGCACCCTTTCACCCATCCGCAGCTCAACCCGATCTTCTTCGATCCAGCCACGCAAGCGCGGCCAGTGGCGAATGAGCGCTTCATGGGCCATTTCCACATCTTCCTGTTTGCTGGCTGGGTTCCATTCAACCACCACCAGGCGAGCATCGGCGAGGGCTTTCACGACTGCAGCTATTTCTTCCCGGCTACCGCCTCCTGGCACCAGCTCTGCCAGGCTCGCCCGCCGGCGCGTGTCTTGTGTGCCTTCGCCCAGCTCGGTCAGGCGTAAAAATATCCGCTGGGTGATGGCTTGCTGCGCTTGATCCAGGTTGGCGTAGACCGTTTCAGCCGTTTTGGCGATCACCCCATGAACGCCCCCGGCTTCTGCATATCCTCTGAGGGTCATGGTGCGGCCATTCCGCCGGTTCCAGGTTTCAAAAAGCGCATAAGACAACAATGGGAGCGCTCCAGGCTCAGGGGCATGGTCTGGGTCGGCGCCAATGTCCCGCAAGAAGAGATCGACCAATCCATGTTCGAACTCCCAGCCGTTGCGATGGGCTGGTTCCTCAATGGCCCGGCGTAGTTCTTCCATGCTCATTACGCCCAGGTATTCCTGGTTGGCCGCTAATGCCTGGCGCAATGCCGGGTATTTAGCGCAATGGGCATAAAAGTCAGCCCGCAGGGTGATCACTACCAGGTCTGTGTAATTGAGCAGGATGCTGATAAAAGCTTCACGTTCAGCCTCATCATGGCAAAGGGTAAAGACCTCTTCAAATTGGTCCACGATCAACAGGCGGGGCGTATAAGCTTTTTCCTCAATGCCCGAAAGGATGGCCATCGGGTGCTCGCCGGGCGTCAAGATGTGAATGTTCCAGGGCTTGTGCCCGCGTGGGCCTTCCAGGGACAGGCTGCCGCGTTTCACCGCGGCTGCTATCCCAGCCCGTGCCAGGGATGATTTACCGCTTCCGGATGCTCCCACCAGCGCCAGGAAATTATTCCTGACCGGGTCGCTGTCATGCACGGGCCCTGAAAGCATTCCCTGGAGCCGGGCGATCAACCGGCCGGTCAGGGCTTCGCGGCCGAAGAATAACCCGGCATCATTGATGTCGAAATATTGCAGACCCTTAAAAGGAGAGGCGCCCGGTGCAGGGAGCGCCTTTTCACTGGTTATAGACAGTTGATCTAACTGGCCATCGCGGATTGCCCGGTACAGGCGCACGGTTTCTTTTTCGGGCTCAACCCCCAGGTGCTCTGCCAGTTGCCGGCAGCAAGCTTCATATTGGGTCAGCGCGGCAGACCGCTCGCCATTCAGGGCCAGCATGCGCATCAGGTTAACATGGGCTTCCTCTTGCCAGGGGGTGAGATGGACCCACTGCCTGGCATATTGGATAGCCCGCTCTCTTGCCCCCCGGCTCTCATAATAACCCACTAATTGGCTGAGGGCCATGGCAGCCTGGTGTTGCAGCCGCTCACGAAGGTTATAGGCCCACTCATCGAATGCCGGGCTATCTTTGAGGGTCAGGCCTTCCAGAAACTGGCCTCGATACCATAGGATGGCTGTCTCAAATGCTTCAAGCTCATCCTGGATCAGGTTGCCGCTTCCTGCGCCGTTAAGTTTATCCTTTCCCACTTCCAGCAGGCGGTTAAATTGATCGACGTCCAGCCAGAAATCGCTTTGGAAGTTGAACTGGATCGAATCGCGGGTGATGATGAGAAACGGCGTTTGAGAGGATTGGTCGCCAAGGAGCTGGCGCAAATTAGTCAGCGCGCTACGCAGGTTGATGCGTGACGTGGCATCCATCACCTCTGGCCAAAACAAACTCGCCAGGTATTCGCGACGGTGGGGGCGATTGTTTTCAATGGCCAGGTAGGCCAGCAGCGAGCGGATTTTATCCGAGCGAAATCCATCGACATGCTGCCCATCCAATTGCACTTCAAATTGCCCTAGTAAAGAGATGGCCAGGCGTACCATTAATACCCTTTCAGGTGAAAAACTTGAAGGTGGGCTATATGGTCTGATTAGATTTTAACATAAAAGTGGTTTTGTTCTTCCCTGGTTTGGTTTACAATTACCATAAGCTTGCGATATCGAGAGGGCGTACCCTATGAGAACAGGAGCTTATGGAACCTGAAGACCTGATCCGTATTGCACATGGCGAGCAGCCGGCTGACTTGCTGCTAAAAAATGCCCGCCTGGTCAATGTATACAGCGGCGAGATCTACCCGACCCAGATTGCAATCGCCGGGGAACAGGTGGCAGCGGTGGGTGAAGGGTACGAGGCAGTGGAAACGCTCGATCTGGAGGGCCGGTATGTCTGCCCCGGATTTATCGACGCGCACGTTCATATTGAGAGCTCAATGGTCCCCCCGCGTGAATTCGCCCGCGTAGTGATCCCGCACGGTGTGACGACGGTGATCAGCGATCCGCATGAAATTGCGAATGTGCTGGGCCTGGAAGGCATCCGCTTTATGCTTCAAGATGCCAAGTACGGGCCGCTGAGCATGTTTGTGGATGCGCCTTCCTGCGTCCCGGCCAGCCACATGGAGACGAGCGGGTCGCAGCTTGAATTCTATGACCTGGCGACCCTGCTGGCTAATCCCTGGGTCATTGGCCTGGGTGAGGTGATGAATTACCCGGCGGTGATCCATGCCGACCGGCGCGTGCTGCAAAAAATCCAGGCTTTCAACGGTAAGGTGATTGATGGCCACGCTCCCGGCGTCGAAGGGGTCGATTTAAACGCCTATTGCGCGGCAGGGATAGGCTCCGACCATGAATGCATCAGCCTGGATGAAGCCCTGGCAAAACTTCGACTGGGGATGACTATCTTCGTGCGCGAGGCGACTAACGCTCATAATCTGGAAGCCTTGCTTGGCCTGTTTAAGCCGGAATTTGTTTCGCGCATCTGCCTGTGTACAGACGACCGCCATCCCAGCGACCTGGTTGACGAAGGGTCGATTGATGCCATGATCCGAGCCGCCATTGCGCACGGCGTGCCGCCAGTGCTGGCCATTCGCGCCGGAACACTCAATACGGCCGAATATTTCCGCCTGCGTGACCGCGGCGCGATCGCGCCGGGTAAACGAGCAGACTTGATCGTCTTTTCAGACCTGAATGACCTGCGTCCAGAACTGGTGATACGCGGAGGGCGCCAGGCGGCTCAGGATGGTAAGATGCTCCCCTGGGATCAGCCAGTGAAGGGCACCAAGGCCCGCGGAACCATCAATGTGCGCTGGGACCGGTTGAACTTTAGCATCCCGGCCAGTGGAACCAGGATGCGTGTGATTGGCATGACGCCTGACAACCTGGTGACCGAAAGCCGCATCCTGGAGCCTTTGGTGCGAGATGGCTGTGCGGTCGCTGACCCTGCCAGAGACCTGGCCAAGCTGGCGGTAGTAGAGCGCCATTTCGGCACGGGGCACGTGGGCCTGGGCTTTATCCAGGGGTTGGGTCTGAAGGCAGGCGCGCTGGCCGGCACGGTAGCCCATGATCACCATAACATCGTGGTAGCGGGTATGGATGACGAGAGCATGGCCCTGGCAGTGCGCGAAATCGCCTCCATGCAAGGCGGCATGGTAGTGGTAGGACCTGAAGGGGTGCGAGCCAGGCTCGCGCTCCCGATCGCCGGTTTAATGAGCGACCAGCCGCTGCTGGTGGTGCGCGACCAATACGACCAGCTCACCGCTGCAGCATTCGCCCTGGGATCCACCTATCACGATCCCTTTATGGCGTTGAGCTTTATGGCTCTTTCCGTCATTCCTCACCTTAAGCTGACCGACCTGGGCCTGGTGGATGTGGATAAATTTGAGCTGACGAGCCTGTTCGTCTGAACTCGTGGGTCAACGGTCCCAGCCAGGGAGATCGGCTATGATCTGCCTGACCTGGTAGTACCGCGCTGCGCACACGTTGTACCAGAAATTGGGGTCACTGCTTAACTCACTGACGCCCTGGATGATGTGATCGATTGCCACCACCTCGACCCTGCCGGCGTTGGCCTGGCTAGCTTTGCGAATCTGGGCGTCTCGCGCGTCCCAAAAGGCGGCCCAGCGCTGGTAGCGGGGTAACCGGGCATAGGTCTGGTAGGAAATGATAATGGGCAGGGCGCAGGAACACAGCAGGATGGCCATTGAGGCTGTGCGCAGGAGCGTTCTGGCCGGTTTGTCCATGAGCCATCGGGCGAGAGACTGGCTTAACAGCCAGCCCAGTCCTGCCACTGCGATGATCAGCACCCACCAGGCAGCTATCAGGGCGCGCAGATCAGGATAGGATGATTCGGCGTAAGCGCTAGGAGCGACCACACACACCACCAGGCCATAAGCTGCGACCAGGCAGGCGATGGCGGTGATCACCAGGGTGGGCAATGATGGCAGCGTTCCTGGCTGACGAGTGGAATACCAGTAACCCAGCCCGGTGAAGGTCAGGCCGGCTAAAACCAAAATTCCAAAGTGTTGGGCCAGGCCAATGCGGATAAAGATATACGCGTTGTATAAAGACATCCGGATCACCTGGATGGCGCCGGGTGGTTGGGGCAAAGCGGCCTGGCGGAGAGCGTTGGCCGGTGAAAGCGCCAGCACGACCAGCGCCAGCAGCGATCCAGCCAGGGCAGCCCCTGTCAGCCAGGCGCCACGCCTGGCGAGGGCACGGAATGCTTCGGGGCCACGCCATATAGCCAGGCCGGCGGTTGCACAGGCCAGGGCGTAAACGCCAATCTGCGGGGCCGTAATCGTTTCGGAAAAACCGGCGGCGATCAAGGCAAAGAACAGAACGATGGCACTACCCAGAGCCAGGGATCGAGCGGAACGCAGCCAGGCAATGACCAGGACTGCCAGCCAGGTGTTGACGGTCATGGGCAGCAGGTAAGTCAGCAAGGCGGAACGCCAGTAAAAGCTTTGGTCCAGGTTGGGCGTCAGGTACAGCACGAAAAAAGATATCATCGTGCTTCCCAGCACGATCTCGGGCGAATACCCCGTTCTCCCCAGGACTCTGAATACCTGGTAAGTTGCCAGGGCCATTCCAGCAATCCACAACACAAGGATCAAACCTGGTAGAAGGCCACTGGCATGGGGGCCGGCCAGGCTGGCCATCCCGTCGACCAGGTTGAGGGAAAAGCGATTTCCCCCGAAGGCGGTTTCGTGGAGGTAGGCATAAACCTGCGACCCCCAAAAGCCGTGTTCGATCAGGTCAGCGCTGTAACAGTAATCGTCACCGCTGTAGCGCATAAATGAGGCCGTCACTGTGAAGCCGCTAAGCGCTGTGACAAAACTGAGCAGGGTTATGGATAAAACGACAGGTGAAATGGCCGGTGCCCGGCGCGGAAGGCGTTCCATCAATGGAATATATTTTACAGGACTTTCTCGATTAAATTAGCCAGATCAAAGAAATCTTTGGCGTCCAGGCTGGCGTCCATACCCATTGAGGTCATCCTGGGCAGCGTGCCAATCACCAGCAGCGCGGCTCCATCTTGCGGGGTGACTTTAGCCAGGCGGGGAATGGTCACTGTCATGCCGCCAATCTCGGCCTGGGTGCGGGCAAATTTCCCAAGCTGCTTGAGTAAGTCGCCGTTGGCGTTCAACTTTCCGGTGACGCTGGCATCTCCGGTGAACTTGGAAGAGCCAAACATCTTGGGATTTTCCAGGGTCGCTTCACCCGCGGCGGCTTTGGCCAGTGTGGTTGAATAAAGCAGTAATCCAACGTGGGCGCCGACCCCCTGCCGCATGACGTAAGCTTGCAGTTGAGCCTTTCGGGGAGCGCTTAAATCGAAATTGATTCTGAACAATTCCTGGGTTTTACCCGAAAACAGGGCATGCGTCATGTCTTTGAAAACGGTTCCTACGCTGGTAGTCTGGCTTGACTGGTCTTCCACCTGGTAAGGTAGGGGCGCTGCCGCACCCAGCTCTTTACGCAATTTCTCTTCAACCGCCGGACAGATCTTATCCGGTTTTTGGTTTCCAAACGCGAGAGTATTCATAGAAAACTCCTCTATTCAAATGAATATTACCAAAGGGAAAAAAGTAAGCCCCGCTCTTTGCAGCTCGTTGGCCCCAACGAGTTACGGCCTCGTTGAGGATTATTATACAATTATGGTATATTTCATACAAGTACTTTGGCTTATATATTAGCCAGGACGCTCGCCAGGTAGTCATCGCTGCGCTGGAGCGCCAGAGCATCGTTCAGGTCACGCAGGCCGAAGTCAAGATGGGGTGGGTAGACGCTGGGCGGGCCGGGCAGGGCCTCAATAATCACCATCAGGTCCCAGAAGGGGTCGTAATCGCTGGCCGGGCCGGCCAGGGAATTGTAAATCTGGAGCAGATGGTCGGCAGCCGGTACACCGTACATCCCTGCCAGGTTGGCCCGGCTCCAGGACAGGTCGATGCAGGCTGGCCCCAGGCAGGCGTTGGGCCAGTCCACGATCCCGCTCAGCCGCCCGTTTTTGAAAAGCACATTCACCGGGTGGTAGTCGCGGTGGATGAAGCAAGGTGTATGCGCTGGCCAGGGGCCAGAAACGATCTCAATGGCTTTTTCCCACAGATCGGGTCTGCCAGACCAGCCAGGCACTCGCAAGTCTTGAACGCGGTTGTAGGGCGCGTAATGCCAGGGATAGTGGGTCCCTTCCAGCGCGTGCAGGGGGAAAAGAACCTCGGCCTGTTGGGTCAGCCAGGCGTGGAAATCAGTTGGGAGCAAATTCACCGAGCCGGGCAGGCGGGTCATCAAGATGGCTGGGACGCCGCAGGAAGCGGGGGAGGGATCAAACGCAACCAGCTCCGGGGTGGGCAGCCCAGCGCCGCGCACTTTGACCAGGTTGCTGGCCTCGTGGGTCGCCAGGTCAGGCTCTTCTGCCAGCCAATCGGCGTTGGTGAAGAGGCGCAGGACCAGGGGAATCCCTTTACCTCCCACCTGGCAATCCAAAGCATATAAAGAAGAGGAAGTCGCGCCTCCTAACGGGCGGGACTTTTCAACCGTTGACCCAGGGCCGATTGAACGGGCGACCCAGCCCAATGTGGCGGAAGAAAGCTCATGCAAAGCCAAAAAAGCCTTTATTCAACCCGCTTGATTTTCAGCACAACGCTTTGGAAGTCCTTGAGAGGGACATGAAGCCCGGTGTTCATCCAGCTTGCCCCGGAGCGTGGGCCCTCAAACTCCTCGATTATGTACAGGGCCTGCGGGTCCAGGCCGCGCAGATAAAGCGGCGGCAGGATGGCCGGCTCGGGAATGTGGGTGCGGAAGACGAACAGCACGCCTTCGCTGCGATCTTTGCTCACATACTGGACGGCTGAATAAGGGCTTGCCTGGGGCGATCGCAGGCGATACTGGTCGCCCAACTGGATGATGGCGCGGATGTCTTTGTACAGGGCAATCAGCCTGGCAGCTTCAGCGCGGTCCGCTTCGCTCCAATGGAGCAAGTGGCCGCCAACGCCCAGGGAGCCTGCCATACTGACGTGGAACTTGAATTCCAGGGAAACATGGGCGGGCGATGAGTCGGTCACCCAGGCCTCCATGGCGTTGGCAGGAAATACCTGGGAGAAACCTTCCTGGATGCCCAGGCGCGCGGTAGCTTCCGTATTGTCGCTGACCCAGACCTGGTCGGCCAGGCGCAGGATGCCCAGGTCGGCGCGCCCGCCGCCCCCCGAACAGCTCTGCCAGATCACCTGGGAATGGCGTTCGCGCAGCGTCCCCCACACACGGTATAGCCCCTGGACGTAGCGCACCCATAACTCGCGCGGATCGCCTTCCGCCCCCTCCCAGCCAGGCTCGCTGACGTTGCGGTTCATGTCCCACTTGATAAAGGCGATGGCATTCTCACTTAACAGGCGATCCAGGATGGCGATCAAATACTCCTGGACGTCCGTGCGCCCCAGGTTCAGAATCAACTGGTTGCGCATCTCGGTCCGCTCACGGGTTGGAAAGTGGATGGCCCAATCCGGGTGAGTGCGGTACAGGTCGCTATCGGGGTTGACCATTTCAGGCTCGATCCACAGGCCAAACTCCATGCCCAGCTCGTTTACCCGCTTGATCAGCGGCCCCAGGCCATCCGGGAACTTGGCCCTATCCGGCCACCAGTCGCCCAACCCGGCGTTGTCCAGGTTGCGCCCCTGGAACCAGCCATCGTCCATCACGAACAGCTCGATGCCCATGGCCGCGGCCAGCTCGGCCAGGCGAGCCTGGGAAGAAACATCCACGTTGAAGGTGGTGGCTTCCCAGGAGTTATACAGCACTTTGTGGGGAATTTGCCCGTGGGGAAGAAGCCTGTCACGAGTGTAGTCGTGCAGGCAGCGGCTGGCCGCGCCAAACCCACCGGTTGTGTAACCGGCCAGGCTGGCAGGGGTAGTAAACGTCTCACCTGGCTTGAGCCGCCAGGCGAAGTCCCAATCGTTGATTCCCAGGTTGACCCGGGTCGAACCGAAATCGGTGACCTCAGCGCTGAGCTTCCAGTTGCCGCTCCAGGCCAGCACGCCAAACCAGACTTCGCCCTGGTCTTCATCCGCGCTGCCGCGATCGATGGCGAACCAGGGGTTGGCATGATGGCTGGTGGTGAGCCGCCGGCTTTCCAGCACCTTCAGGCCGGGTTTTAGCAGCTCGCGGTGCAGGTGCCACTCGTCCAGCCAGCGCCCGGCCAGGTGTGACAGGCGGTAGCTGCCGCCCTGGGGCAGGTGCCATTGGGCCGACCAGGCTCTTTCGATAGTGATGGGCTGGTCGCCCCCGTTGGTCAGGCTGGCCCAGCGCTCGATCAGGTCGTGCGCCTGGTGAGCGCGGTAATGCAGTGTGACTGCCAGGGGGTATACGGCGTCCGCCAGGTGGATATCCACACCCGGTAGTGCGCCGTCTACGACCTCGGCAGATTGAAAGACCAGAACGGCGTCGCGTAC
>JAJYIW010000300.1 GCA_021789855.1 Chloroflexota bacterium
TGGCAGGTCGCTGACCGAGAAAGAGAAGCGCGCCACCCGGCTGACCATCTCGATGTACGGCTCCAGGTCGTCGGGCAAAAAGCCATCCGCCGACACCGCACCCAACGCGGCGATCATCTGCTGCCAGGCCTGCTCCTCCGCGCCAGGGGTTTGAGCCGCGCTGGCCGATTTCGACCTTTGGACCGGCCGCCCTCCGTCCGGATGGATAGCCGGCGCGCTTTTGCAGGCTGCCAGGAACCCGCTCCAGGTTTTAACCGGCTTTTCAGCGTGCACCTGGGCCAGCAGGAGCTGCAAAAAATGCTCGGCCAGGTTGGGATAGCCCGCCACCACCGCCAGCAGCGCCTGGGCGATGCGGGCCGTCCCCGGGGCAGAGCGCGCGCCTTCAAACTCATCCATTTTGTTCGGGTCAATCCCCACCTTCACCAGGCGGTACGTGTTGATAAATCGCTTGACCGCCCGCGGGGTGCGGAAAAGCGGCGAGAGGCGCTGCAGGTCATCTTCCTCCCAGGCCTTAAACTTGAGCAAATCGGGGTTGATCGGCGGCTCCGCGGCTTTCTTCGGTTCTTCCTCGCCGCCTCCAGCCGCTCCAGCGCCCCCAGGGCCCGGCTCACCCCCCGCCTGGATGGTCTCGCCAGGTGGGATAGCGCCGGGGATGGATTGCCCGCCAGGCTGGCCGCCTCCCGGGGTCGCTTTGGACCGGCTTTCCGGGTCCACATCCGGGCCGACCAGCCCGCGGATCATGGCGCTGTATCCGTAGGCGTTGATCGGCTTGAGGTAAAACGGGATCTGGAAGATTTTCTCCAGGTAATCCTGCGGGGTCGCCGGCTGGTCCAGCGCCTCGCCCTGGCCATCCTCCTGGATGGACAACAGCTCAGGGTACACCATCTCCAGGCAGGTGCGCAGCCAGCGCGGGTCAACCGCCACCACCACCACGAACAGTGGGTAAGACAGCAACAGGTGAACCGCCTCGAGCACCTCCACGACCCGCTTCGGCTGGCAGCGATCCAGGTCGTCAATGTACAGGATGATACGCTTGAAGGGCAGCCTGGGCTGGTCCGCCGCGGTGCCTCCCTGCCCTCCCGGGCTGCCGGAAGTCGATTCCTGTAACAGGCTGTTCAGCTTATCGAAATCCTTGCGGATGAGCGAGATCATCCCAAGCTGGCTGCGGTAATCTTGTGACGCGCAGCGCTCGTTGATGTACGCCTCCATCTGCCAGCGCGGGCTGAGCGCGTCCAGCTCTTTTTGAACCCGATCCACCTGCAACCGGGCTTCCTCGGCCTTCTTTTCCGCCTGCTGGACCGCCTGGTCAAGCCGGTTGGCCGCCTCGTTCTTTTCAACCAGGCTGGCCGGGTATCGTAACTGCTGATCGGTGAGCTGGCAGGCCAGGCGGCTCTTTTCCTCGAGCTGGTCAAGATACGTCCCGGCGGTGCGCCACAGCCCGGCCAGCCAGGCCAGCGCGCCCACCGCCCACGTCCACGAAGCGCTTATCCAATGGCTGGCCTGGCCGAACGCCTGGGGAAATGCGCTCGCCAGCCAACTCAACAGCCAGCCGGCGACCGCTGCGCCCAGCGCCAGGACCACCAGCCAGGCCAGGCGGCCCGGCCAACGCCTATCCTGGAACAGCACAAACACCAGGCGCCGCACCCGCGTGCGCAGGCTGGCGAGCTGCCCCACCTGCGCCGCCAGCTCCTGCATGGTGCTGGCCACCTGATCCGCCTTCACCGCCTGCGCGACCTGCAAGATGACCAGCCCGGTCTCGGCCACCTTGAGGTCTTGCTGGGCTTCCTTCAATTCCAGCTGCGACTGGCGGTACAGGCCCTGGGCGTCGCCCAGCGCCTGGATCAGCCGGCTGCGTTGTTCTTCAAGCGGGGCATCCGGCGGGCTGATGGCCGCGTGGAGCCGGTCAAACAGCTCGGATACCAGGCTGGCCCACAGGTTGGTATCCATGAAGTGCCAGGCGTTGAAGCGGATTTGCACAATGGGCTGACAATAGGGTGTTTTTCCAGGGTTCGACTTCTCCTGCTCAGCCAGGCGCGCAATCTCATGAACCATGCTTTCCATGAAGAACGACTTCCCCGTGCCCCAGTTGCCAAACAGGCCCAGCGCCAGCGGCGGCTTCACATCCTGCGCGGCCAGCAGGTTGCTGATGGCGCGCACATCTGGCCCAATATTTAAAAAGTCATTATCGATATCTTCGGGTGTATCAGGCTGGTAGCCGGCGCGCACCAGGGCAGGCGTTCGCCCTGCCTCGGGGGACTCAGGCCACAGGCGCACCCCATAGCCCTCGAGGAAGTTCGCCTCAAAATCAGGATAGGTCAGGATGGCCATGCCCGGATAATGCTGTCCATCCAAATCCACCCCACCCCATGCCTCGCCCCAGGCATTCTGGATGATGAACCCATCCGGCGTATACCCCAACAGGTTGAACGCGCTGGCCCCTAATAGCTCGGCGCCGGGGGCGTAAGGGATGATCCCCTTTTCCGGTTGGTACCAGCCCTTGTGGACGTTCTGGCCAGCGTACACCCCCCCGCGGTCGATGATGGCGGCTTTGACCACCTGGATATCCTTCGGCACCCGCTCATACGACTGGGGCTTAAAAGGCTCTGCCAGGCGCGCCCGCTCGGGGGTCAGCTCGCTATCGCGCTTGCCGGGGATGTAAGGCCAGGCGATTTCGGTGGTCACGCCGTGTTGCTGCCAGCCGTACAGCGCGGCCCAAAGATAGGTGCCGGTATCCCCTGTGCCATCGGTGCCATCGTAGCGCCGCGCCATTTCATAGAGCATGCGCGGGCTGGCCCGGAACGAAACGCCATCCCGCCGGCTGGAAAGGTAATCGATCAGCCCTGCCAGCGTGACCGCCACCATGGCGCCCTCTTTCCCCACATCTAAAATGGTGATGGCGCGCCGCTCCGGGATCCATTGAGGCGGCAAAGCCACCCGTTCGGTGTAATACAAGGGGATTTGGGCGATCCCCACCGCCTGGTTTAACGGTCTGGCCATCCCGCACCTCCTGGCCTGTGGCAATACCTTCGCTCGTCAACCCTGGCTGCTATTATTTAATCTTATTTTAATTATAGCGAATTTTGGGTTGGAGGGGTATAGGGAAAGCCGCCTCTGGTTTGGGCGACCCGCCTCGATCGTCCAGCGAGTAGGGTGTGGTCGATTTTATGACCGCACCAAAGAAAGCGTTAACCACGGAACACACGGAAGGAAAGCCGCCTCTGGTCGGGGCGACCCGCCTCGATCGTCCAGGACGCTGCGCCATCCGGCAAGGGTCGCCCGTCGCGCCAGCGAAGAATGGTGCGGTCTTCGACCGGCACCCTACCTCGATCTGTACTACCTGCAATCGTAGGGTGTGG
>JAJYIW010000058.1 GCA_021789855.1 Chloroflexota bacterium
ACGATCCGGGCTACGAGGAGACCGGGCGTGATTATCCCATCGGCTACGTGCGCTGGACCGAGGGACGCAACCTGGAAGCCTTCGTGGACCTGCTTGCCAGCGGCCGCCTGGACGTAGCCCCGCTGATCAGCCACAGCTTTCCCATCGATGAGGCTCCCAAAGCTTATCACCTGATCACCGGAAAGACGGGTGAGCCTTACCTGGGTGTGCTGCTCACCTATCCCCAGGCGCCCTACGACGCCGGGGCCGACCGGCGCGTGATCAACCACCACGCTGCCGCGGTAGCCGTCAAGCCTGGCGAGCTGCTGGCCCTGGGTGTGCTGGGAGCGGGCAATTTCGCCAGCGCAGTCTTCTTACCGGTGGTGCACCAGGCCGGCGGTGTGGCTCCTATCGGCGTAGTCTCTGCCTCGGGGGTCAGCGCGCAACACGCCGCGCAGCGTTTTGGCTTTGGCTACGCCAGCAGTGACGAGGAACAACTGCTCTCCGACCCCAGCATCAACCTGGTCGCCATTCTCACCCGCCACCAGCATCACACCCGCCAGGCGCTGGCTGCGCTACGGGCAGGCAAGCGCGTTTTTTGCGAAAAACCGCTGGCCATCACCCGCGAGCAATTGAACGAGATGGCTGCCTATCTTCAAGAGGGCGACCACCCTGTCCTGACGGTGGGTTTCAACCGTCGCTTCGCCCCCCTGGCTCGCCCGTTGAAGGTTTTGGCGGAACAGCGCAACGAGCCCCTGGTCGCCACCTACCGGGTCAACGCGGGTTACCTGCCGCCTAACCATTGGCTGCACGACCCGGCCCAGGGCGGCGGGCGCATCATCGGTGAGGCCTGCCATTTTATCGATTTCCTGGTCTACCTGGTAGGCGACCTCCCCAGCGGCGTGACGGCTGTCGCGCTGCCGGACCAGAACCACTACCACGAGGACAACGTGCTGATCACCCTCACCTTTCCGGACGGCTCGTTGGGCACAGTGGCTTACCTGGCCAACGGGGACAAGGCCTTTGGCAAGGAGCGGGTGGAGGTGTTTTGCGATGGCTGGTCAGCCGCGCTGGATGACTTCCGCAGCCTGGAAGTGGCCCAGAGAGGCCGGCGCCGCCTGACGCGCTCCCTGTTGCGCCAGGATAAGGGCCACCGCGCGCTGTGGGAAGCCTTTGTCCAGGCGTGCCGCGCCGGCGGCGAACCGCCTATTCCCTACGCGCACCTGCTGGGGGTGGCGGATGTCGCTTTCAAGGCGGTGGACTCCTTGCGCGCCGGGCAGCCGGCAGCCACGCCCGCCCCAGCGCTGCCAGAAGCAGAAATGGAGGCTGCACCCGGTGGATAAATTCACTCCCCTGCTGATCCGGGGCTTTCAGGATCTGCCACTCCCCAACCGCTTTTACCGGCAAGAGCCGGCTGCTACGCGCCTGGCGATCCTCTTCCCGGGCCTGGGATACAACCCGGACCTGCCCCTGCTCTATTACACCCAGCAATTGCTCCTGGCGCATGGCGTGGACCTGCTACAGCTCCGCCCTGAGTACGCCACCCGCGCGTTCCAGTCCCTGAGCAACCAGGAACAATTTGAGGTGATGGCAGGCGACGCTGCCGCAGCGCTTCAGGCCGGCCTGGCCCAGGGGGATTACCAACAGGTCATCCTGGCCGGGAAATCGATCGGTACGCTCTCCATGGCGCTTCTTCTACCGCAGGTCGACCTGCCCCTGCCCCCCATCACCCTCTGGCTGACTCCTCTTCTGCGCCAGGCGATCGTGGTCGATGCTGCACTGGATTGCCAGGCGCCGGCTTTTTACCTGGTGGGAAGCAGCGACCCCACTTACGTTCCGGCTACGATGAGCCTGATCCAGAAACGCACGCCGGCGCAGGTATTTGTCGCCGAGGGAGCTAACCACAGTCTGGAGATCCCAGGCGAAACTGTGAGGTCCCTCGATATCCTGAGGCAGGGAATGGGAGAGCTTTCAAGCTTCCTGGCCCAGGCCCTGGAGGGTTGATTGCCCCTCCTGCGGCGCCTGGTCTTGGGATTGAAAGCGGCGCTGGAACTAGGGCCAGGCAAAATGGGGCTGTATGCCCTCTACCAGATTGAGCTGCGCAGCGGATACCTGGCCCGGCAGACGCCTCCAGGCCAGGCCGTGGCCGAACCCGTCGCAGCGCCTGCGCCCGCGTTGAACTATCCTTTATTTCAGCCCAGCCTGGAAGCTATCCAGCCCTCACCATCCACGGTTGAAGCCGCGGTTGCCGAAGCGGATGAAATTACGCGGGGTACCGTACGCCTGTTTGGCGGACCGCCCGTCCCCCTGAACCTGGCTCCTCCGCTGCCCTTGCGTCATTGGACAGCTTATGAGCTTGGGCGAGCCAGGTGGGGAGATGACCTCGACATTAAGCTGGTGTGGGAGCCCGCCCGCTTCGGTTGGGCCTGCCCGCTGGCACGGGCTTACCATTTCACCCAGGATGACGCTTACCCCGCAACTTTCTGGCGCGCCTTCGAAGCTTTCCAGCAGGCCAACCCAGCCAACCTGGGCCCGAACTGGGGCTCCGGACAAGAAGTGGCGCTGCGCCTGATGATGTGGGTATTTGCCGGGCAGGTATTCGCCAGCGCCCCCTCTTCCACCCCAGCACGCATGGCAGCCCTGGCCAGCGCCATCGCCAGCCACGCCCGTCGCATCCCATCCACCCTGATCTACGCCCGCTCGCAAAACAATAACCACCTGCTCAGCGAAGCCGCCGGGCTGGTCACCGCCGGCTGCGCCCTGCCCGCCTTGCCCGAGGCGCGCACCTGGCGCCAGGTGGGACTCACCTGGCTAAACCGCGCCTACCAGGCCCAAATCGCAAGCGATGGCACGTATATCCAGCATTCGACCAATTATCACCGGCTGGCCTTAACCCTGGCGTTATGGGTCAATGCACTCAAGAGTCCTGATGGCGCGGCACCATTTTTACCGCTGATCCGCGCTCGCCTGGCAAGCGCAACAGAATGGCTGGTTCGCCTGATAGACCCCAGGAATGGCCGGGCACCTAACTGGGGCGCCAACGATGGCGCCTACTTCCTGCCGCTGGCCGGCGGCTTTAACGACTACCGCCCGGTCGCCCAGGCCTGCTGCCGGGCTTTCAGTGGGCAGCCAGCTTTTTCTCCCGGCGAATGGGATGAGCTAGGGTTCTGGTTAGGCCTGCCCTCCCAGGGACTAACCGGCAGCTTTCAGACAGCATCCCTTGAGAGCCAATGGGCGAATCCCCCCAGCGCCTCGCCAGCCTCCCTTGTCCAGGTAAAATCCCCCGTCTCTGCCCATGGCATGGGCCCCGAATCGCACGCCACCCTGGTCGTTTCGCATTTTAACGACCGGCCTTCGCACGCCGATCAGCTTGCAGTCGACTTGTGGTGGCGTGGGCTGAACGTTGCACTGGACGCCGGTACTTTTCGCTACGCCGCGCCCCCTCCGTGGGACAACGCCCTGGCGGGAACGGCAGTGCATAATACGGTCCAGGTGAATGGCCAGGAGCAGATGACCCACGCCGGGCGTTTCCTGTGGCTGGATTGGGCCCAGGCTACGCTCTTACCGGCGCCCGGCCCCCATGCCGTCGCTGCAGAACACTCAGGCTACCGCCGCCTGGGCGTGCTCCACCGGCGTGAGCTGGCGTTTGACGCCAAAGGTCACTGCCACGTCACCGATCAGCTACTCCCCAGCAGGATGAACCCGTACCGGACGCCTCATACCGTCCGCCTGCACTGGCTGCTCCCCGACTGGTCATGGGAGCTGTATGGCGCCACCCTGGCGATGCAGTCACCGCTTGGCCAGATCGAGCTGGCTATCAGCGGTGAAGGCCCAGATGGGCACACGTTGATTCCCGGCGCGGAGATGAGCGTCAGCCTGGTCAGGGCAGGAAACCCGATTTACCCGGCCATCCTGATACCCCAACCCGCACAACTGCCGATCTTAGGCTGGTTTTCACCCACCTACAATCAAAAGATGCCCGCCCTGTCGCTTTCGATCCTGGTGCGTAGCGAGCTACCTCTCACCCTGGCCAGTCTATGGATTTTCCCCCACGATGGCTAGCTGACTTTCATATTCCTGCTCTACCGGGGAGATAACTTGAGAAGGAAACAGACGGATGACAATCGGGTGATCATTTGAAATTAACCCATTAAAGAATCCGCCATAATCCTTGACAATCCAGACTATCAGGATATAATTTCGGAAGTAGTATGGATGCGAGAAGTTCACGCTGGGTGCAATAAATGGCGGCTCAAGGTACATCCCCAAGGGCCGTTTTTTTAATCAGACCTCTGAATGAACGAATCAGCATCTCGAAATCAATTTTTTATTAGAAACAAAAAGGAACAAAAAATGTCTGAACGTATCATCGGCACGGTCAAGTGGTTTAACACCACCAAGGGTTATGGCTTTCTCGCTCGCGAAAATGGCGAGGATGTCTTCGTCCATTATTCAGCTATCCAGTCACAAGGTTTTCGCAACCTGACGGAGGGGCAAAAGGTTGAGTTCTCGATTGAAAAAAGCCCCAAGGGTCTGCAAGCAGTCAACGTCGTACCACTCTAAACACCCTAAGACCAATTCAAAGCCCCGCTGAGTTTCAGCGGGGCTTTTTTTATTCCCTCCGGCGGTAGAAGTGCTCCCTGCAAATACTGGTAGAATGTAACCATGCATATTTTATTAATCCACCAGGCGTTTGCCGCGCTCAATGAAGCTGGCGGAACCCGCCATCACGAATTGGCGCGGGCGCTGGTTGAACGGGGACACCAGGTCACCGTCATCGCCAGCCCGGTCAGCTACCTGACCGGGATCAGCCAGGCTGCTCCGCGCTGGTTGGAACGGGAAAGCGGTGGCCCAGGCATTACCCTCCTGAGAGTCTATACCTACCCGGCGCTCCACCGTGGTTTTTTCCACCGGCTGGCCGGCTTTTTCAGCTTCATGGTTTCCTCCTTTCTGGCAGGGCTTGGCGTGCGCAACGTCGACCTGGTGTGGGGCACATCCCCGCCTATCTTTCAAGCCGCCACAGCCTGGGCTCTCGCCCGGTTAAAGCGGGTACCATTTTTGTTGGAGATCCGCGACCTGTGGCCAGCCTTTGCCATTGCGATGGGTGTCCTGCGCCAGCCAGTGCTCATCCACGCCTCGCTCTGGCTGGAATCCTTCCTCTACCGCCATGCTGACCGCCTGGTGATCAACTCGCCCGGCTTCCAGCAGCATGTCCTCAGCCGCGGCGCCCGGCAGGTCGAGCTGGTGCCCAATGGCGCAGACCCGGCCATGTTCGACCCCCAGGCCAGCGGCGCCGGGTTCCGCGCCAGCCACGGGCTGGATGGCCTGTTCATTGCCCTGTACGCCGGGGCGCATGGCCCATCCAATGACCTGGACGTGGTGCTCGAAGCCGCTCAGTTGTCCCTGCCCTTCACGCCAATACGCTTTGTCTTGCTGGGGGATGGCAAAGAAAAACCACGCCTGGTAGCCAAAGCCAGGCAGATGGGCCTGAACAACGTCATCTTTATCCCTCCGGTGCCCAAAAACGAGATGGATGAGGCCCTGGCAGCCGCCAATTGTTGTATCGCCATTCTCAAACCGATCGAGCTATATAAGACGACCTATCCGAATAAAGTCTTCGATTATATGGCAGCCGGCCGGCCGGTCGTCCTGGCCATTGATGGTGTGATCCGTGAAGTGGTAGAATCCGCCGGAGCAGGCATCCCGGTTCCGCCCGGCGACCCCCAGGCATTGGCTACTGCCATACAGGCCCTGTCCAGCGATCCGGAACGCTGCCAACGCCTGGGCCTGGCAGGCCGCCAGGCCATCGAGCAGCATTTTTCACGGAGCGAGCTGGCTACCAGGATGGCATTGGTTATGGAAGGAATGAAGGAGGCGGCATGAGCGATTTAATCCTGGTTGTCGAGGACGAGCTGGCCCTGCAGGAGACCCTGGCCTATAACCTTAAACGACAGGGATATGAGGTGGAAACCGCCGGCGAGGGTTACCAGGCCCTGGCCATGTCGCGCAAGCTTCACCCTGACCTGATCATCCTGGATGTGATGCTCCCCGGCATCGATGGCTTTGAGCTTTGCCGTATCTTGCGCCAGGAAATGACCACCCCGGTGCTCATGCTAACCGCGCGGGTCGATGAGATTGACCGGGTGGTAGGACTCGAAGTTGGCGCAGATGATTACATGACCAAGCCTTTCAGCATGCGCGAGCTCATGGCGCGGGTCAAGGCCATGCTGCGCCGGGTACGCCTGATCCGCCAGGAATTTAATCACCCGCCCGCGACTGAGGAAGCCAGCAGCCAGATGCTCGTCTTCGATAACCTGGCCATTGATATGAACCGGCGCGAGGTGACTCTCAACGGCCAGGCGTTGTCCGTAAAGCCCAAGGAGTACGACCTGCTCAGTTTCTTGGCCCAACATCGCGGCCAGGTGCTGTCCCGCGAGCTCATCCTCGAGCGAGTATGGGGCTGGGATTATATCGGTGATAGCCGCACCGTCGACGTGCACGTACGCTGGCTGCGAGAGAAAATCGAACCCGTTCCGGCCAACCCACACCGCATCGTCACCGTGCGCAGTGCCGGCTATCGTTTTGAAGGTTAGGCATGGCTCATTCTTTTCGCTGGCGCATCACCATCCCGTTGGTCTTTCTTGTTACCTTGAGTATGCTGGCGTTAGAAATATACCTCTCCAACGAGATGACTCACCTCTACCAGAATAACTGGCACGACCACCTGCTCCAGGATGCCCGGCTGATCGCCAGCCAGGTGCCATCGAACTTCAACACGCCCGGCTCTCTCGACCTGGCCACGCTTGCAAATAACTATGCCAGCCAGCTGAATGAGCGGGTGACATTTTTTTCGAGCAGCGGCGTGGTTGTAGGGGAATCGGCAGCCAGCCCGGCCATTCTAGACAATCACCTTCCCCGTCCCGAGGTGGATCAGGCGCTTGCAGGCCACGAGGCCTATGTCATCCGCTTCAGCGATACTCTCAAAACCGAGATGCTTTACGTGGCCGTGCCGGTAAGCCATGGCGGCCAGGTCACCGGCGTCGCCCGGCTTTCCGTCCCGCTGGATCTGCTCCAGTCCCGCCTGGTTGATATGCGCCGGAATATCCTGCTGGTTACGCTGCTTGCCATCCTGGCAGCCGTGATTTTTACCACCCTGGTGGCCAACTCTATCGTCCGGCCTTTAAAAAACCTGAGCCAGGCAGCCGGCCGCATCCGCCTGGGCGGAACTAGCGGGCTGCTTCTGCCTGACCGGCAGGACGAAATTGGCCAGCTCAGTTACGATCTCAACCAGATGGCAAACCAGTTGCAAGACCAGATCGGCGCACTGCTCACCGAACGGGCCAAGCTCCGTGCCATCCTGTCGCAGATGACCGATGGAGTCATCATCGCTAATGCTGAGGAACAGGTCACGCTGATCAATCCAGCAGCCGAGCAATTATTCCATCTTAAAGAAAACACCTCCCCGGGCCGATCCATGGTGGAGGTCATACGCCATCACCAGCTGGTGGATCTGTGGCGCCAATGCATCGAGACCAAAGAAGCGCAAACCACCACCATCGAGCTCAGCTCGGAACGGCTGTTCATCCAGGCTATCGCTGTTTCCCTGGATGATACCTTGCCAGGGGCAACCATGCTGATTTTCCAGGACCTCACCCGCCTGCGCCGGCTGGAACTGGTGCGGCGCGATTTTGTCAGCAATGTATCGCACGAATTGCGCACGCCGTTAGCCTCCTTAAAAGCCCTGGTTGAGACGCTCCAGGAAGGCGCGCTGGAAGATCCCCCGGCCGCCCGGCGGTTTTTAGGGAGGATGAATAACGAGATCGATACCCTGACCCAACTGGTACAGGAACTGCTTGAGCTATCCAGGATTGAGTCGGGTAAAGTGCCGCTGCAAATCAAGCCGGTCGCACCCAGGCATTTGCTGAATCCAGCGGTGGAGCGCATGCGTTTCCAGGCTGAGCGCGCCGGCCTGGCGTTGCGCCTGGAGTGTGCGGATGATCTGCCTAAGGTACTGGCAGATGCAGGCCGGATGGAGCAGGTACTGGTCAACCTGTTGCACAATGCCGTGAAATTCACCCACCCGGGTGGCACCATAGCCATTTCAGCCTACCCGGCTGACTCCGAAGTGGTCTTTAGCATCAAAGACACCGGGGTGGGCATCTCGTCCGACGACTTGCCGCGCATTTTTGAGCGCTTCTACAAAGCCGACCGGGCCCGCTCAGGCGGCGGCACTGGCCTGGGCCTGTCCATTGCTCGCCACATGGTGGAGGCTCACGGCGGGCGTATCTGGGCAGAGAGCGAATTGGGTAAAGGCAGCTGTTTTTATTTTTCGTTACGCCAGGCTGAGAAAAACAAATAACCCTTGCTGTCCTAGCAGGCGCCGTTCCGGCCTGTTAACCGAACGTTTACCTGGCTTTACAAATTGTTAACATCCTCTTGCCCTCGCATTAAACTCCGGTGGGTATGATCGAAGCAGTTATTCTATGACCAATAATCGACCCAAGGAGAAATGAATGCGTCGTAAAGTTTACCCTGTTTTCGCGGCTCTCGTGCTGGCGGCCCTGCTTTTAGGGGCTTGTAGCGCTGCAGCCACACCCACTACCCAGTCTTCGCCATCGACTCAAGCTTCAGGTTCGGCCTCATCATCCACGCCCTTACCAGCCGGTTCTGTAACGCTGAATGGATCTGGAAGCACTTTCCAGGCGCCTGCTGAGAGCGAATATGCCTACGCATTTCCGCTGGTGGATCCCTCGGTGGTGATTAACTACCAACCCACCGGCTCAGGCGCCGGGAAGAAAGCGATCATCGATGGAACAGTGGACTTCGCTGGCTCGGATGCCGTGCTAAGCGATCAGGAAATCGCTGCTGGTAAAGATTTGCAAATGATTCCATTCCTGGCCGGCGCCACCGTTTTGAGCTATAACATCCCTGAGCTCAATTCCAAAGGTCCTACGCTTATCCTGGACGGCAAAACCCTGGTGGGTATTTACAATGCCACCATCACCAAGTGGAACGATCCTGCCATTGCAGCGATTAATCCTCAGATCGCGTCTTCGCTTCCCAACAAGCAGATCACGGTAGTCCATCGCTCGGACGGTTCCGGCACTACTGAAATTTTCACCAATGCGCTGAGCGCCTTCAGCAGCGACTGGACCGCTGGCCATGGCACCACCATCAACTGGCCGGCGGATAAGGCCGGGAATGGGATTGGCGGCAATGGCAACCAGGGAGTGGCGGCGGCTATTCAAAACACACCCGATTCTATCGGTTATGTAGAATATGCTTATGCCGTATCCAACAAGCTGCCTTTTGCCCAAATGATCAACAAAGCTGGCAAAACGGTCACGGCCTCCCCTGAGAGCACCAAAGCGGCCATGACTGATTTCGCCAATGCCTTCACACCGCAATTGACCGCGGTCATCGTCGATGCCCCAGGCGCTACATCCTGGCCCATCGTTGGTTACACCTACATCATCATTCACGAGACCAGCATGACGGACTGCGTCAAAGCGTCAAAGCTGGTGGCCTATATCCGCTGGATTTTGACCAACCCAACGGCGACTAAACGCGCCACCGATCTGGGTTTCGTCCCTCTGCCGGACTCTGTGCTGAAACAGGTGACTGCCAGGCTCGATCAGGTCACCTGCAACGGCAAGCCCGTAACGTCTCAATGAAGCCATCCATTGCGGCACTGAATAAAAGCCATTGGGTGGCGCGCTTGCAGCGCGCCACCCATCACGGAGACGTCCTGTGGTCAGGGTTAATCGCCCTGGCCTCCCTGCTTATTCTGGCCATCGTCATTGCGATAGGCGGAATGTTATGGTTACAGTCGGCTGAAGCGCGCGCGAAACTGGGCTGGGCATTTATCTTACCCGCGCCCAACATCACCTGGGACCCGCTCACGAACGTTCTCCAATCCTGGGCTTTCATTTACGGCACTTTGAGCACATCTTTGCTCGCCATCCTGCTTGCGATCCCGATCAGCATTGGCATTGCCATCTTTCTGGCTGAATTATGTCCTGAATTCCTGCGCATGCCGCTCAACTGGATGGTCGAACTGCTGGCGGCTATCCCAAGCGTCGTCTACGGTATGTGGGGCATCTTCATTTTTCTGCCTCAGGTGGTCGTCCCCCTGGGACAGATCCTAAATGATATCTTTGGGAATGTCCCCTTGCTTAATTCATTCTTTACCGGGCCAATCCCGCTGAGCGGATCATCCCGCCTGGCCGCAGCCATGATCCTGACCATCATGATTATCCCAACGATTACCGCGATCACCCGCGATGTTTTATTGGCCATCCCGAATTCCCAACGCGAGGCAGCCATGGCGCTGGGGTCGACCCGGTGGGAGATGATCTGGCAGGTGATTTTGCCTTACGGCCTGCCAGGTATTCTGGGTGCGACCATCCTCGGGTTAGGTCGCGCGCTGGGTGAAACGATGGCCGTGACGATGGTGATCGGCAATTCCCTCGAGGCGACCAGCTCGTTATTAAAGCCCGGCTCAACGATGACCAGCCTGCTCGCCAACCAGTTCAAAGAGGCGGTTTCGTCGCTTCACACGTCAGCGATGATCGAAATCGGCCTCACGTTGTTTGCGATTACCCTGGTATTGAATTTGATTGCGCGTCTCCTGGTCTGGCGGGTCACCCGGCGCGCCCAGATGGAGGCTCGGGCATGACCACCGCCCAAATGCGAGAGCTATTAGCCAGGAATGAAGCCGCTAATGCGAGCCGGCGCAGAATCACCAACGCCATCATGCTATCCATCACCGGGCTGCTGACCTTGATAGCGCTGGTGCCCTTATTCTGGATTATCGGTTATGTCATTTACCGTGGTGGGCCAACCCTTAACCTGAATTTTTTCACCCAGCTCTCGCGCCCCCTGGGGATGCCAGGCGGAGGCGTGTTATTCTCCATCGAAGGCACGCTCGTGATGACTGTGCTATCCTGCGTGTTTGCGATCCCGCTGGGTGTGCTGGCAGCTTTTTATGTGGTGCGCCATCCGGATACGCCATTAGGAGTTGCTCTGCGCTTCGGCACAGACGTTCTGGCGGGCATCCCATCCATTATAATGGGCCTTTTTATCTACGCCTTGATCGTCGTTCCCGCCAGGCATTACTCAGCCCTGGCAGGCGGGCTGGCCCTGGCCATCTTAATGCTGCCAATCATCATCCGCACCACGGAAGAGATGTTGAAGCTGGTCCCGCATGCCTTACGCGAAGGCTCATTGGCGTTGGGTGCGCCTGAATGGAAAACCTCTCTGAGCGTGGTCTTTCCCGCGGCACTAAACGGCATTCTGACCGGATTCCTTTTGGGGATCGCCCGCTCGGTGGGTGAAACGGCGCCATTGCTGTTTACAGCCCTGGGAAACGAACATTACGAGGTCGGTCAGATCATCAGGAGCGGCTTTCAAACGCACCAAAGCATTTTTGCCATCATCGGACGCGTCATCAACCAGCCGGTGGACTCGCTCCCGCTCACCTTGTGGAAATACGCCCAACAACCTTACCCGGAACGGATCGATCAAGCCTGGGGAGTGGCACTGGTGTTGATGATCTTTGTGCTGTTGGTCGAGATCGTGGCTCGCCTGTGGATCGAAAGCCGCAAACGCTCCTTGCAAGGATAACTTTATGGAACCGAAAATAGCAACATCAAAAGGCGTGATGGTGGAACCCGCCCCTCCTGTTAAAATCTCAGCGAAATCCCTTTCCGTTTATTACGGTAAGTTTCGCGCCCTGGGCGAAATCAACCTGGATATTTATTCCAACGTCATTACGGCTATCATTGGGCCATCGGGGTGTGGAAAATCCACCCTGCTACGCTCGTTTAACCGCATGAATGACCTGGTTCCGCGTTCTCACGTGGAAGGTGAGATAAACCTGGATGGTGAAAACATCTATGCCGCCGGGGTGGATGTGGTGGATATCCGCCGGCGGATCGGCATGGTATTCCAACGGCCAAACCCGTTTCCCATGTCCATCTTCGACAACGTAGTCTACGGGCCGCGCCTGTACGGCATCCGTAACCGGCGTTTTCTGGAGGAAATCGTCGAAAAGAGCTTGAGCCAGGCAGCGTTATGGGACGAGGTCAAAGACAAGCTGGGCCATTCGGGCATGGCCCTTTCCGGCGGGCAGCAGCAAAGGTTATGCATCGCCAGGGCGCTCGCTGTCGAGCCAGAGGTCATCTTGATGGATGAGCCCGCCTCGGCGCTCGATCCTGTATCCACCTTGAAAATTGAGGACCTGATGCAGTCGCTCAAAAATAGCTATACAATAGTGATTGTGACACATAACATGCAGCAGGCTGCGCGCGTTTCCGATTTCACCGCTTTCATGATGATCGATGCGAACCGGGCAGGGATCATGGTGGAATATGGCCTAACCCCCCAGATATTCACCAACCCCAGGAACAAGCAGACGGAAGATTACGTCACCGGACGGTTCGGTTAACTTTTGAAGGAGTCAGATCATGCCCCGTACCACCCTCGACCGCGAAATCCACCATCTCCAGGACGAAGTATTGCTGCTGGGCAGCATGGTAGAACAGGCCCTGTTGGATACGATGGATGCACTCAAGCGACGTGACGTAGAAGCTGCCCGCCGGGTATACCAAAACGATCACCTGATCAATGAGAAACGGTTCGCCATTGAAAATGCGACCCTGATTACCATCGCAACACAACAGCCCATGGCTCACGACCTGCGCTTCCTGGCAGCCATCCTGGAAGTTGATACTGAGCTCGAGCGCATGGGAGATTACGCCAAGGGCATCGCCAAAATTGTCATCAGCCTGAATGATGTGGCCATTTCCATCCCCAACCAGGAACTCACTGAAATGTCACAGCTTGCGGTAGGGATGCTCCATCGCGCGTTGAGCGCTTTCGTCAACGAAGACGCCAACCTGGCCCAAACGATCCCGCCAGAGGACGACCAGGTCGACAATTTGTTTAACCACACCTATCACCAGCTGGTCACGGCTATGATTGCTAATCCCCAGTTGATTGACTATACCAATTTATTATTGTGGGTCGTGCACAATCTCGAGCGGACGGCAGATCGGGTGGTCAATATTTGCGAACGGACCGTGTTTATCGTGACTGGCGAATTGATGGAAATTGAATCCCCGGAAGATGAAGAAATCTTATAGTTCTCACGGAAGTGGTGTTCCATCCAACCGGATGAGGCTCGACGGCGGACAACATCCTCACTGCAAAATGCACTATAATTAACAAGAAGTTGGGATATAAGAATATTTGTAACCTGACCGATCACTCAAAAAAGAGGATGCTGTGTTACGACCTAATACCTATCAGGGAAAGCTCATCGTTGTGGAAGGGATCGATGGCAGCGGCAAATCGACTCAAATTGATTTGCTCTATAAGTGGCTGGAAAGTGAAGGAAAATCAGTCTACTTCAGCGAATGGAACTCATCTGAGCTGGTAAAAAGCACCACGCGCCTGGCCAAAAAAGAGCACATGTTCACCCCTACGACCTTCAGCCTGCTCCAGGCGACCGATTTTGCCGATCGCTGGCAAAATAAAATCCTGCCCATGCTGAAAGCGGGCGCCGTCGTCCTGGCCGATCGATTCGCTTTTACGGCTTTTGCCCGCGACGTGACCCGCGGAGTCGATCCCGAGTGGGTGCGTAGCCTTTACTCGTTTGCCCCCCAACCCGATGTGGTGCTGTATTTCAGGGTGCCGTTGGATGTGGCGCTGGCACGCATCACCTCGTCAAGAGCTAAGATAAAATTCTACGAAGCCGGCATGGATTTAAGGCTGTCCGACAACCGGGTGACCAGCTTCCGCTTATTTCAACAACGCATCATAGATGAATACGATAAAATGGTCGACGAGTTCAACTTCACGGCCATCGACGGGACATTGCCTGTTCAGACGCAGCAAAAACTAGTGCGGCAAATTGCCCGTAAAGCGCTCAGCGGGTGGATAGGCCTGCCCAATCCACGCGCGCTCCAAGTTAAACCTTTGCACAAAACGCAGCTTAAATCCGGCAGAAAAGCCAAAAGCCTTCGAGACGAAGTGATGAAAGGGGCAAAGGAAAGCGTATGAAAGAGGTTCATTTCTACGGGGCAGGATTTCCCTACAACCCGATCAAGGAACTCCCAGGAAAGTTAATCGTGGTTGAAGGGACGGATGGCGTCGGCCGTTCCACCCAGACCCAATTGCTCAGGCGCTGGTTGGAGGAAGAAGGCTATGCCGTGTCAGATACTGGCCTCAGGCGATCTCCGATGACGCAACCCGGCCTGGATGCCGCCAAGCTGGGGCATACCTTAGGCAGCCTGACCATGATATTGTTTTATGCTACCGATTTCGCCGACCGGCTCGAAAACCAGATTATCCCAGCCCTCAAGGCGGGATTTTATGTCCTTTCGGACCGCTATTTCTTCTCCACCGTTGCCAGAGATATCGTCCGCGGAGCCGATCCCGAGTGGGCGCGTAAGCTGTACGGCTTCGCCCTTAAGCCAGACATTATTTTCTATCTTAAAGCCGATGTACCCCACCTGGTTTCAAGACTGGTACACGAACGGGGTTTCAATTATTGGGAATCGGGCATGGACATCCGCTGCGCCGATAATCTCTACGACAGTTTTTGTAACTACCAATCCGCATTGCTCCAGGAATTCGATCTGATGGCAGAAGAATTCAACTTCACCGTGATCGATGCCAACCGTTCCGTCAATGAAGTCTTTGAAGATTTACGGAGTCATATTCGCAAGTTAAGCGAGGGATAAATGGGCCAAAAGCCCGCTGAAGGTGTCTGCATATACGGCGCGGGAGTGCTGCTGAAACATCTCCACGCGCTCGACGCCGAGAGCGAAGGGGTGCGCCAGGCCGAAGACATTGAATACCTCCATCGCATGCGGGTCGCTTCCCGCCGGCTACGAAGCGCCATGGGACTGTTTGAAGGGTGCCTGCCCGCAGCCAAAAAAGCGAACTGGACCAAAGCCATCCAGAAGGTTACCCATGCCCTGGGTGTAGCCCGCGACCTGGATGTCCAGATCGCCCTGGTTGAATCTTTCTACAAAAAAACAGGCGATCCAGATTGCCGTTATGGGCTCAGGCGCCTGCGCCTGCGCCTGAGCCAACAACGAAGCAAACAGCAGGTCAAAGTGCTCACGGCCCTGGATGAGCTGAACGCCAGCCAGATCACTGCCAAAATGGAACGGCGATTTTCGCCGTTGGCCGCCTTACAAGATGTGGTCTACCTGTATCCGCCAGCGCTGTATAAGCTGAGCTTTGAGGCCAATACCGCTTTGATCGACCAGCTTTTATCTTCTGCCGACTCTGTGGTAGAGCATCCTGAAGACAAGGAAGCGCTGCATGCCATGCGCATCGCAGCCAAAAAAACGCGCTACAGCCTCGAAACTTTTGCCCCCCTCTACGAAAATGAGCTGAAGGAAAGCCTGGCTGTTCTCCGTAAATTGCAGGATTCGCTGGGCGAGATCCATGACTGTGATGTATGGCTGGCCTATCTACCCGAATTCATCGAAAAAGAAGGCCAACGGACAGAAGCTTACTTTGGACATCGCCGGCCCATGAAGCGGATCGTGCCGGGGATAACCTGGTTTATCCAGGAACGCCAGGAAACCCGGACGCAAAGCTTTGGAGAATTTGTCAACGACTGGAATGGCTTGATCGACCAGGATCGTTGGGGCGGCCTTCGCCGCCAGTTACAGATCCCAGCCGGCTTGAACATCAAGGGTGTACAATCCTCCCCAACCGATGCAAATTAATCTGGACGCTCACCAGCCCGCCGGAGCCAGCGTTGCCCCAATGCCTTCCGGCGGTTGGCGCCTTTCCATCCCCAGCGGCCCGGCCGGAGCGTACCGCCTGGCGCAGTTAGACGACTATCTTCACCGCTCACGGCAAAGTTTCTTATGGCAGCCTCCCCTACAATTGACCTTGAACGCCAGGGTATCCCAAAATAATCACCAGGGGACCTGGGGTTTCGGAGTTTGGAATGATCCTTTCAGCGCCGGCCTGGGCCTGGGTGGAATGACACAACGTTTACCAGTCTTGCCCAATGCCGCCTGGTTCTTCTATGCCTCCCCTCCCAATTATCTCTCATTGGAAGATGATTTACCTGCCCAAGGATTTTTAGCCGCCACATTCCGATCCCCCCTGACGCCCTCTATCCTCCTGGCGCCGGCGATCATGGCTCTCCCCTTATTGATATGGCCGGCGGCAGCCCGGCTGATCCGGCGCGCCGCCAGGTGGTTCGTCCGCGGTTCAGCCTCTAAAATTGAGCTGGACACTCTGAATTGGCAACAGTATCAAATCACCTGGCTAGTCGACCAGGTCATCTTCACCATCCACGACGTTTCTTCCCAGAGGCTGCTTTTTACATCCCAAACGGCGCTTGCCCCGCGAGGGCGCTGCGGGCTGGTCCTGTGGATCGATAACCAGTACGCCGCCTTCACCCCCAAAGGCCACCTGGCTTATGGAAGCCTGGCGAACCAGCAACCCGCCTGGTTAGAGCTGGATCACATCTCGGTGGAAAAGCTTTAGACCACCCTCCATTTTAGATGGTGATAGAGGGCTTCCACATTTGCCAGGGGCTGGATTTACCCACCTCTAACCCTTCTACCGGCGAATGATCGCCCGTTTGACAAAGCGATCGACCCCGCCAAACTTATATTTATAATCCTCGTCTCCGCGCATAAA
>JAJYIW010000301.1 GCA_021789855.1 Chloroflexota bacterium
TAACCGGTCGAACTACCGGGTCGCCATTATTGGCGGCGGAATCGCCGGCATGTCCGCTGCTTACGCCCTTCAAGAGAAAGCCAGGGCCAGTGGCTCCGACGTGTCATACATTTTATTCGAGAGCACACCTGCGCTGGGGGGCAAGATTCGCACCGATGAAACCGATGGCTTTGTCGTTGAAGGCGGGCCCGATAGTTTCCTGGCGCAAAAGCCCTGGGCGGCACAACTGGCCCAGTCTCTAGGCCTGGAACAAGACTTAATCGGCACAAACCCCAATCAAAAGAAGTTGTTTGTAGTTAACCATGGTCGACTGGAGGTGATGCCGGATGGGGTGATGTTGATCGTCCCCACGCAGTTTTTACCATTCGTCACCTCGCCCTTAATTTCCTGGCCGGGAAAGCTCCGGATGGGGATGGACATCTTTATCCCCGGTAAGAAAGACGATGAAGATGAAAGCGTGGGCAGTTTTATCCGCCGGCGGCTGGGCAGCGAGGCGCTGGACAAGATTGCAGCCCCTTTGATGTCGGGCATCCACGTTTCGGATCCGGATAAGCAAAGCCTCCTGGGGACATTCCCTCGATTCCATACCATAGAAAGACAGCATGGCAGCCTGATCCGTGGCATGGTGGCGCAACGCCGGGCAGCCCGAGCCAAATTTGCACCTCCCATCCGATCAGGGAACCATACCTGGAAAAATTCAGCCTTTGTTACCCTGCGAGGCGGAATGGCCCAGCTCGTTCAAAGCCTTGAAAAAGCCCTCACTGGTGATGTGAGGAAAAATTGCCGGGTCGTTGCAGTCGAGAAACGCATCGATGCCGGGTACCAGATAAGAACAGCCGGTGGAGAATCACTGGACGTGGATGCTGTGGTACTGGCCTCGCCCGCTTATGTGTCCTCCGACCTGGTCGCCGGGCTCGCGCCACACTTATCCAAAGCCTTAAGCGCCATTCACTATGTTTCGACGGCAACGGTATCGCTGGCATTTAATCAGGCTGAATTTGGCGACCCGATCAAAGGAGTGGGCTTTCTCGTACCGCGAAAAGAAAACCGCCACATTTCAGCCTGTACGATGAGCTCGATTAAGTTCTCGCACCGCGCCCCTGAGGGGCAAGTATTGTTGCGATGCTTCACGGGCGGGCCATGGCGTGAGCAAGATGTGGATGCCAGCGATGAAGAACTGGTTGCCACCGTGCTGGCCGAGCTGGCAGAGCTCACCGGTTTACAGGCTCGCCCTGTTCTCTCACGGGTTTACCGTTGGCCCAAGGGCAACCCTCAATATGATGTTGGTCACCTGGATAAGGTAAAAGAGTTACACGGAGCCTGTCCACCGGGAATATTTCTGGCGGGCAGCGCATACGACGGTGTGGGCGTGCCGGATTGCATCCACCAGGGGCAACTGGCAGCAGAAAAAGTCCTCGCATACCTGCCTTGCCTGGCAGAACCCCTCTCAATTAAGGATGCCTAACCATGCGCGTTTTATGCCTGAGCATCACCCATCACACGACCCCGTTGAGCCTTAGAGAGTGTTTAAGCCTTTCGCCCCAGCAGATCGAAGAGGTTCTGGAACGGCATCCAATCCGCTCTGCGCCGTTTGAGGCTATCCGCGAGCTGACCGTCCTTTCTTCGTGCAACCGGTTGGAGCTCTACGCGGTGATTAACCCAATGGGATATCCAGACGATCGATCCGGTAACGCCGGTCAGCCGGTCATCGAGTACCTGGATAAAGCCTTTGGCCTGCCCGCTCGCGAGATGTCGCCTTATCTGCAATATTTCTCGGACGGCCAGGCTGTTGAGCATCTTTTCAAGGTAACGGCAGGGCTGGATTCGATCGCGGTAGGCGAGACCCAGATATTGGGCCAGGTATCCCGCGCCCTGGAAAATAGCTTAAAAGCAGGCGGAGCCCACCATGTGTTATCATCCCTGTTTCGCTCGGCCATTCACGCCGGCAAGCGGGTACACAGCGAAACAGAGGTTGGGCGCCACCCCACGAGTATCTCTCATCTCGCAGTGCAGCTCGCCAGGCACCGGCTGGGCACCCTGGCCGGCCGGCGAGTGCTCATCGTTGGCGCCGGGAAAATGGGCACCTATGCCATCCACGCCTTGCAAGGGGAAGGAGTTCAAGCTATCATCCTGGTCAACCGCACCTTTGAGCATGCCGCTCACCTTGCTGAGGGGACAGGCGTCGTGGTCGCTAATTACGATTCATTGGCGGATGAATTGACGCTCGCCGACGTGGTCTTCACCTCGACGGCTGCCCCCGGGCCCATCATACATCAGGCCATGGTAGCAGAAGTGATGAGGGCGAGGCAAGGCAAGCCCTTGTTCCTGGTCGACCTGGCCGTTCCCCGCAACGTGGAAGCCGAGGTAAAATCAATACGCGGCGTTACTCTCGTCGATATGGATGATCTCCAGGCCTTTGTATCAACCAATCAGGACGGTCAGCCTGAAATTAACCAGGCTCAAGCCATTGTGGATGAAGAAGTGTCTGAGTACATGAAAATGCTGCGGATCATCCCCTTCATCGGCGAGTTACACCGGAAGATCGAGCTTATCCGGCAGCGGGAGCTGGAAAAAACCATGCGGAATTTAAAGCAGGTGGATCCCCAGATCGGCGAACAACTGGAGCTTTTCTCGCGCTCCCTGGTTCAAAAGATCATCCATGAGCCCACCATGCACCTTCGCACCGAATCGGACGAAGAAACCCTCAACGATTATGTTGACACCCTGGCCCGGTTATTTGACCTCAGCGAAGGGAAAGAAGCCATTCCTGAACCCATGGAGGGAAAATGAGCCTGGCAGGAACGCGGATCATTACCCTGGGTAGCCGCCCCTCCCAACTGGCCCGCTGGCAGACCGAATGGATATTGAATGGGCTTAAAAAAGCTCATCCTGAATTTTCCTATCGTGTGGTGACGCTGATCACGGAAGGAGATAGAAAACTCGACCGCCCCTTACCAGCCATAGGCGGCAAAGGGTTGTTTACCGCGGAGCTGGAGCGGGCCTTGCTCCAAAGCGAGATCGACCTGGCAGTCCATTCGTTGAAAGATCTACCTACCCAATCATCGCCGGAATTGACGATTGGCGCGATCAGCGCAAGGGCAGATCCACGGGACGTCATTATCTCAGCCAGGAAACAGACACTTCAAACCCTCCCGACGAACGCTCGCGTGGGCACCTCTAGCCTGCGCCGGGAAGCTCAGCTCAAGCATGCCCGGCCTGACCTGGCGATCTCCCCCTTGAGAGGTAACATAGATACCCGGTTACGCAAGGCGCTGGAGGGCCAATACGATGCCATCGTCATGGCAGCCGCCGGCGTGGAA
>JAJYIW010000059.1 GCA_021789855.1 Chloroflexota bacterium
GACCATCCTGCCAGGGCCGCAATAATGAAGGCGAACTGGTAGCCCAGAGGACTGGCTGAATGGGTGATTAACAGGCCTAACAACAGGATGGCTACCATGTTGCTGACCCCCATGATAATATTCCGCGTTCCGAAATAACGACCGCGCCAGGCTATGGGAACCACATCACCCGTCATCGACGTCCAGGCTGGAAAGGACAGGTTAGCAAACCCATCGGCGAGAACCTTGAACGTAATAGCCACATACACGGCGGATGGCCCTGCCAGGACGAACGGCGTCAACCCGAGGAGAAGCACAAAGAAACGAGTCATTCCCCCACCGCCGAAGAGGATAATGGGCTTTCTTTTACTCAGGCGGTCGGATAGCATGGCCCCTGGGATCAGCATGACGGTAGCGCTCAAGCTGGCCAGAGAAGCCATTAACCCAATTTGAGCGTCCGTGGCGCCTAAGGCCAGGATGTACAGGGGAATATAGGTGAGCGTGATGGCGTCATGAGCAGCCGCAAAAAGGCCATCGAAAAAAAACCAGCGAAGATTACCCCGGATATGCCCTGGCAACTGCTCCGACCATGTCCCCCCGGCAGTCATTAACGTTGCATTGTGCTTAAGCCACGCCCAGGCGGCACGAGTGGAGCGATTAGTTTTCATAGCACGCGGTAGAGCCGGCTTACCCCATGAGGAATCCTTCCCCTGTACCGGCCAGACCTTTATACCTGCTCAAAATAGGGCGTATTGACAATGAAAAGCGTGGCCCGATGCTGGTCTGGCTCTGCCCGGTGGCAGGCAGCCTTCATCATATCAATGGTGGGCTGAACTTTTTCATCATCCACGCCAATCATGAGGGTCACGTTGCCTCGATGTAAAAATCCCCCTGTACTGGCCACCCGGGTCACGCGCAGCCCGTGGTTGACCAATTGGTTAATCACCGCTTCGTCATCGGTATCTCGGATGATGGCCAGAATTAGTTTCATGCCTGGTTTCCTTTTAAAACTGCTCGAATCGTTCCACATCGACCACAAAGATGGTCGCACCACCCATTTCAGCTTCAATCATCAAGGGTTGACCCTGCATGAGAGGATTCTCAATCCGCGCAGGGATATAGGTACGCCGGGTATGGCAACAACTTCTTATTATTTTTAATAGAGCCTCGCGGCGGGCGCTGTTGATTCCGATCAAAAGGCATGCCGTTGCGTTCTGCAGGAAACCGCCACTACTATCGACAAGAGTAAAATAAAAGCCACCGTTAACGAGCTGATGGGTTAGATCTCCCAACTGCTCATCAGCCGCGACAACCACAACCAATTCGTTGATCTCAGCACCCATGGCTATTTTTTCTCCGGTTCAAATCATTATACCGAAGTTTGCCATTTTAAGACATGAAATGAGATAGGCGCTTGGCCTGCTTTCCTGGCCAGGTCGCATTGGCCCTTTTTGACTATTTTCACCAAACAGGTAAGTTTAGACCATGAAAGTTTTATAATAAAGCATCTTAAAACGATCAAGGAGGAATCATGAACTACAGACACCTGGGGAAAGCTGGAATCAAATTAAGCGAATTATCGTTAGGCGCATGGGTGACGTATGGGGGGCAGGTCGGAGAAGAGATCGCTGCTCAATGTATGCAGGCAGCCTATGAGGCAGGGGTCAACTTTTTTGATAACGCGGAAGCCTATGCAGATGGTAATGCCGAAGTCGTAATGGGGCACGTATTAAAGAACGCAGGCTGGCGCCGGGAAAGCTATGTCGTTTCAACCAAAATATTCTGGGGCGGCCAGGGCCCAAATGATCGCGGCCTGTCCTACAAACACATCATCGAAGGGGTCAACAGTTCCTTGCGCCGGTTCGGCCTCGAATACGTGGACCTGGTCTTTTGTCACCGGCCCGATCCGGAAACCCCGATTGAGGAGACGGTGTGGGCCATGGATCAGGTGATCCGCCAGGGGAAAGCTTTGTATTGGGGCACCTCTGAATGGAGCGCGGCGGACATCATGCGCGCCGACAGCCTGGCCCGCCAGAACGGCCTGCGATCACCCAGTATGGAACAACCTCAATACAACCTGATCCATCGCGATCGAGTTGAAGTCGAATACGCCCCGCTTTACCGCGACCTGGGGTACGGCACGACCATCTTCAGCCCCCTGGCATCCGGCCTGTTAAGTGGCAAGTACGCCAACGGCATTCCCGCGGATAGCCGCGCTGCACTCCAGGGGTATGAATGGCTGCGCGAGCACGTGGTGAATCCAGAAAATATCGCCCGCGTCGCCCCGCTCCAGTCCATTGCGGCGGATTTGGGTTGCAGCATGGCCCAACTGGCCCTGGCCTGGTGCCTGAAAAACCCTCACGTCAGCACGGTGATCACGGGAGCCAGCCGCGTTGAACAGGTGCAAGATAACATGAAGGCGGCGGCGGTGGCGGAACAGCTCACCCCGGACGTCATGCAACACATTGAAACCTTGTTTGGAAAGAAGCAGGGTAATTAGTTTGCGGTTTTGTTGAGTTTTCGGGGTCGCCTGGGCGGGCGGGGTTGGAACATGCGGCTAAGCTCATCTCCTAATCCAGGGGTGATCAGCATGCTCACCGGGCCAAGAAAGGGCACCGGCCCGCCCAGGCCAAGGATAGTTAATGAAGCCGTGTCGATATTAAGCCGCTGGAAGTTATCCAGAGGCAAACCCAGGGCATGCGCCACAGCCAGGCGAATCGTATCGCCATGTGAGAAACACGCTATGAGCGCTTTCCCGTCGTGCTGGTGCATGATGACCTCCAGGGCCTGAGCCACCCGGTTTTGCGCTTCCGAAAAACTTTCTCCTCCAGGGAAACGCATCTCCGATGGTTTTTCCTGAACCATTTTCCACATTTTCCGCCGGCGTAACTGGCCCAGGGACATTCCTTGCCATTCGCCAAAATCGATTTCGCCCAGGCCCGCTTCCTGGCGAACCGGAATGGATAAGGCCCGCGCTAATGGCTCGGCCGTCTCCACGGCGCGATCCAAAGGGCTGCTGTAAACCGCCGCCAGCGGGAGGTGACATAGCGCCTGGGCAACCATTTCAGCCTGTTGCCGGCCCCGTTCATTGAGGTGGACGCCTGGCAGGCGCCCTACCAGGCGCTTGCCGACAAAGTCATTCGAACCATGGCGAATCAAGAAAAAAACGGGCATGGGGTTTCATTCCACCTTATCATTTACGATTTTGAATTTGGGTCAGGAGTCCCGCCCAGGGCTTTAGCCTGGGCTTCTCGCCAGCGGGCCAGACGCTCGACCACCTGGGCCTCGTATCCCTGGCTGGAAGGCTCATAAAAAATGGTACCTAATAACTCGGTGGGCAGGTATTGCTGGGGAATAAAATGGCCTGGAAAATTGTGGGGATACTGGTAGCCTTCCCCATGGTGAAACGCCGCCGCATCGCGGCTGGCATCCATCAGGTGCTGTGGCACCGGGCCAGGGCCGTTCTTCTCAATGCTTTCCCTGGCTTTGAAATAGGCTCCGGCCGAATTGGATTTGGGTGCAGTCGCCAGGTAAAGAGTCGCTTCGACGATGGGATAAACGCCCTCCGGCATGCCGATATATTCGAACGCCTGGGCAGCCGAATTGGCCACGACAATCCCCAGCGGATCGCCCAGGCCGATGTCTTCCCCAGAAAGGACAATTAACCGGCGCAAAATAAAGCGGGGATCTTCACCGGCGTACAACATCTTCGCCAGCCAATACAGTGCGGCGTCAGGATCTGAGCCGCGCACGGACTTAATGAACGCCGAGATGGTGTCGTAATGGGCATCGCCATTGCGGTCATACATCACCGCCCGCTTTTGGATTGACTCCTGCGCCACCTCGAGGGTAATATGGATCACGCCGCCTTCGCCAGGGGGTGTGCTTTCCACAGCCAGCTCAAGCGCGTTGAGGATATTCCTGGCGTCGCCGCCGGCTACGTGAATTAAATGCTGTCGCGCATCCGCATCAAGCGTGATGGATCTCCCGCCGTAGCCTCGCTCAGGATCGGCCAGAGCCCGATCCAGTATTTCGGCGATCTCTTTTTCGGCCAGGGGGAAAAGCTCAAAGACGCGCGAGCGCGACACCAGCGCCTTGATCACATCAAAATAAGGATTTTCGGTTGTAGCCCCGATCAGGGTGATCATCCCGTTCTCGACGTGTGGCAGCAAGGCATCTTGCTGAGCCTTATTCCAACGGTGAACCTCGTCAATGAACAGGGTGGTGCGCCGCCCGTGCAGTTTACGCCGTTCCGTAGCCTCTTCGATCACCCGCCGCAGCTCTGCGACGCCAGCCAAAACAGCCGAAATTGTCTCAAAATGGGAGCGGGTGTGATTGGCAATCACCCGCGCCAGGGTGGTCTTCCCCGTCCCAGGCGGGCCAAATAAAAGGATGGAAGAGAACAGGCGATCGGCTTCGATGGCCCGGCGCAATAGCCGGCCTGGGCCGACAATGTGGTCCTGGCCGACAAATTCATCTAATAATCGCGGGCGCATCCGCTCCGCCAGGGGCGCTTCCCGGGACATCCGCTCGCTCAAGGCATGCTCAAACAGATCCATACGCGTTGATCTTACAGCCTTCCTGGCAGCGAGTCAATCAATTCAATACACCGGCGAGATCGGATACCTGGCCCTTTGGGTAGGATGGCTCTATAATCGAAACAAGTCACAACGACCCGACTTTGTCTTGGAGGCTTTCACATGCGGAAAAAGGTTGAATCATCCGATGCTGCATAAACCCGTATTGAACGCAGGAAGGCTTTTGTTTGGCGGCGCCGCCGGCCTGTTCATTGGCATCATCCTTGAGGTGAATCTCCATCCAGGCCTGATCGGTCTGGTCGCCGGCATTCTTATCACCCTGGTGATCAGCGCGATACCCGGGCCATTGGAAGGCGCCGTGGTAGGCATTATCCTCGGTTCAGTGGAATACATGATCCTGGTCTCCAACGACTTGCTGGCAAAACCCGACCCGATGGAAAAACTGGCCCTGTTGAGCTGGGCGATCCTGATTGGTAGCCTGATCGGCGCCGTCACGGGCGGGGTGACCGGCTGGCTGCTCCAATGGCTTCACCGCGGAGGGGCCGGGCGCCAGTAAGGCATCTGGTCATCCGCCGGGTTGTTCGTCAAGTTGTGCGGGTTTGAGCCATTCGCATTCATCACGTAGATCTCCCAATTGCCATCCCGATTCGTCTGGAAAGCAATCAACTGGCCGTCCGGCGACCAGGCTGGCGACCAGTTGTCGGACTTGCTGTGGGTGAGGTTGGTTAAGCCACTGCCGTCAGGACGGATGACATAGATATCAGAGGCTCCTGGCTGTCTGGAGCTGAAGGCAATCAGCGATCCATCGGGAGACCAGCTTGGCGTGTAATCGATCCCTTTCGTGTGGGTCAGGCGTTTGACGCCGCTTCCATCGGCATTCATCAGGTAAATGGAATAAATCCCAGCCGTGTTGTCCCGATCCGAGACAAAGGCAATCTGTTTACCGTCCGGTGACCAGGCGGGGGCGAAATCATCCCTGGGGTTATCGGTCAGGCGTTTGGGGTGTGAGCCATCCGTAGCCATCACATAGATCTCGTTATTGCCATCCCGCCGGGAAGTGAAGGCGATCTGTTTACCATCCGGCGACCAGGCGGGGAAAGCGTCATCGGTGGTCTTGCCGTCCGTGAGGGCCACCACGTGGCTGCCGTCCGCCGCCATCACGCCGATATAGCTGTGAACGAGCCCGAAACCGGTGAAGACGATCTGGCTACCATCTGGTGAAAACGGGCCAGGAAAAGTAATGGAATCGCCGTGGGTCAGGCGGATTACCTGCGAGGTGGCGGTATTCAACAGATAGAGATCGCTATACTCGGTGCCCCGGTTCGAGGTAAACAGGATCTCCCCGCTACCCCCAAGGGGGATTGGTGTGAGGGTGAGCGTTGGGGTGGGAGAGGACGTGGCGGTTGGGGCTGGAGGGATCAAAGTCTCCGTCGGTATGAGCGTGGGAGCCGGGGTAGCGGTATCCATCACAACCGGTGAAGATCGGCCTGCCGGCGCCGGTGTCGGGATGAAAGGGGTGGAGGCCGGCGCGCAGGCTGTTACCCAAAAAAGAAGAATGGTGAATAACAGTAACCTTTTCATGGCTGGCGCCTTATGGATTAGGCGAGAGGGCATACCAGATTTGCGCCAGGTAACCAGCAGCATCCACCTTCTCAATCTGGTCGAGTAATTCAGGGGTGCCTTTGACGCAATGCCAGCTATAGATGGTGGAGTGGCCGGTCACGCTCATGGGGATAAACTCCGAATCGGGGTTGGCCGTGCAAAAATCGGTCATCGCCTGGGTGGGGGTTTTATCGGTATTGGCCTTGGAATTACAGGGTAAATTTGCGCCGAAGTTGCAGGCATACACCTTGCTATCCATGCAGCGCCAGATGGTGGTCTTTTTGAACATCTCCAAGGGTTCCGTGCTGTTTTCTAAACCGGCAGCCTTTTTAAAGCCGTTGACGATCTCATCAGGAACCTGCGGACCGGTATAGCGGGCGTCGGGCGCATCAATCGTCCCGACCGCAGCGCAATAAGCAAACGGGTCGGTGTAAGAGGTATTGGCCAGGACAGGCTTGGAGGTTGAGGTCGCCGCCGGCGCCGAATTGGTGACGCCGGAGTTCGCATTGGCCAGAGTGGAGCAGGCAGACAGTGCCAAGGCCACCAGCGTGAGTAGAACCCAGGCAATACGGATTGAGCGATACTTCATGGTGCATCTCCTTTTATCGTATAGAATAGGAATAGACAACTGAGTGGTTCAGTTTCAGTATACCGGCAACGGAACTCCGCTGCTACGGGATAAGGTCTGCACCGCCGTAGGTCTTTGGTCGTAGGTGGTCCGTCCGTCACGGGTGATATAATCGCCATATCCAGGTGCTCATATGCCAATTCGTATCCTGATAGCCGATGATCATGGGATCGTGCGCCAGGGGCTACGCATGTACCTCCAGTACGACCCTGAGCTGGTGGTTGTGGGTGAAGCCTCGAATGGAAGAGAAGCCGTGGATCTGGCCGGTAAGCTGCGGCCCGATCTGATCCTGATGGATATCTTGATGCCGCAGTTGGACGGGCTGGAGGCAATCAGGCTCATCCGCCACGCATACCCCGACACTGAAATTATCGCCCTGACCAGCGTGCTGGATGACGTGATCATCCACCAGGCGATCCGCGCCGGGGCCATCGGGTACCTGCTGAAAGATACCGGCTCCGATGAGCTATGCCGGGCGATCCATGCCGCCATCAATGGGCAGGTGCAGCTCTCGAAACAGGTGGCTTTACGCCTGGCAAGTGAGAGTGATGAGGAAAGCTCCATCCAGTCCTTGAGCGAGCGCGAGATAGCCGTGCTGCGCGAGGTAGCACTCGGGCGCTCCAATAAAGAAATTGCCGTGGCGTTGCATATTGCCGAAAAGACCGTCAAAGCCCATGTGGGCAGCATCTTGAGCAAGCTGGGCGCAGCCAGCCGCACCCAGGCCACCCTGGTTGCGATCCGCTCCGGTCTGGTGAAATTAGAAGGGCCGCCGGTATGAAGCCCCTGGTGAAAACGCTCCACTCTCCCCGGGGTGGAGCGATCCTGGCCGGCCTGCTAGCCTTGCTGGTCTTGCTACCCGGCTGGTTCTGGCTGGTAAACTGGTACCAGGCCAATTTGATCCAGCAGGCTCGCGCCAAGGTCACCGTGGAGGCGGCCGCCCGGGCCAATGCCTTGACGTCCGCGGTCAACCAGCGCATCGCGCTCTTGCAAGGGCTATACGCTTTCACCCGCACCGAATGGCCAGACACGCAGTTCGACCAGCCCTTTGAGATTTACTCATCTGGAGTTTATTTCAATTCGACCGGCGTGCGTACGTTGATGATCGCCCCCGAGGGTATTGCACGTTACATATTTCCAGTGGCCGATTCGCCACAATTAAGCGGTTATGATATTCTTAATGACCCCGACCCAGCCACGCGAGATGCCGTACAACGCGCTATCCATACCCGCGCCATAGCTCTCAGCCCACCGGGAGAATTGCGGCAAGGCGGCTTTGGCGTCACTGCCTGGGAAGCTGTGTACCGCGGAAAAAACTTATGGGGACTGGTCTCGATAGCTGTGGATTTAAACACCATTGTGTCCGACGCGCAGCTTAATGATCCGGCTGGGGGGCTGAGCATTGCCCTGCGGGATCAAACGGGACAAAATTTTTATGGGCCCGGCGCAGTATGGCAGCAATCTCCGGTCATCCAAAAAATTGAGATGCCGGATGGATCCTGGGAATTGGGGAGTATTCCGCAAAACGGTTGGGATGCCACCGTCCACCTTCCGATGAACGTATTCCGGCTGGGCGGCCTGGCCATCGTGGGGCTGATGGCAGGGATGATCACCCTGGCGGTTAACCAGCAAGCTCGCCTGGCGCAGGCAGTGGCCATGCGCACCCGCCAGATTGCCGAAGCCCAACAAAAGCTGGAGCAGCGCGTCCAGGCGCGTACCCGTGAGTTATCCAGCCTGCAAAACGTTTCGCAACAAATCAGCACCACGCTGGCGCTGGAGCCCTTGCTGGCGCAAATCCTGGCGGAAATCAAAAATGCACTGGATTACTCCGCTGCAGCCATTTTCCGTTTGGATGAAACGGGACAGGTGACGCTGGCCAACCAGGCCGGCATTCCCCTGCCTGCTCCACTGCTTGATGAAGCTCTTGCCCGGCAAGTGTTGGAGACCCTTCAACCTGTGATTGCTGAGAGGTTGAACGCAGGCGGCAAAACACGGGAAGCCATGGCCTGGATGGGTGTCCCGCTGGTAGTCAAGGATCACGCCCTGGGCCTGATGATCTTCGCCCACCAGGACGCCCGCGCCTATGGAGAAGAAGAAACCAATCTGGCGCTGGCCTTTGCCCAACAGGTGGCAGTAGCGCTTGAAAACGCGCGCTTATACGAGCAGGCTGGCCAGCTTGCCGTGCTGGAAGAACGCCAGAGGCTGGCGCGTGAACTCCACGATTCGGTCTCCCAGGTGTTATATAGCATCGGGTTGGGCGCCAAGGCAGCTCGCGCTGCCCTCGCACACGACCCCGCCCGGCTCAATGAGGCCCTGGATTACGTCGATCACCTGGCTGAAGCCGGGCAGGTGGAAATGCGCGCCCTGATCTTCGAGCTGCGCCCCGAATCGTTACGCAATGACGGCCTGGTAGCGGCCCTGGAGAAACAAGCCGCCGTGTTGCGCACCCGCCACCAGATCGCCGTCCAGGCTCAACTTTGTCCTGAGCCGGCCGTTTCAATGGTGGTCAAAGAAGCGCTTTACCGGGTTTCCCAAGAAGCGATCCACAACATCATCAAGCACGCCAATGCCACCCAGGTCACGCTGGCGATGGAATGCTCTAAAAATGAGATTTGCCTGGAGGTCAGCGACAATGGATGCGGTTTCGATCCCCTGGCAGGCTACCCCGGGCACCTCGGCTTGCAGTCCATGCGTGAGCGAGCGACACGCTGCAAAGGCCATTTAACCATCGAAAGTGCGCCCGATCGCGGCACGCGGATCCGGCTGGTGATCCCGACCCAAACCGAGAACCCAGGAATACCTTAGCCGCCGCGATCGGCTTCGAGACGGGCGTTACCCACAGCAAGCGCCGCCGGCTCCGGCAGGCTTAACCGCCGAGACGATGACGCAGTGCAAGTCGACGCCGCCGGACCACTTCTCACAGTTCGCCCGTGCATCCAGCGGGATGGGCAGCAAGGTAACCACATCGTTTATCTCCAGCCATTCGACCGGGAGATGTTGTTTAAGCCTTTGGAAATTGCCGTGGCGCCCCCCCTTCCACCTAACGCCTAAAAGAAATCAATTGTCCGATTACCATTCTGATGGTACGATATAGAAGGATAAGTTTTTACGACTCAACCCCGAGGTGAAAATTACCTTTCTACATAGGGCTGAGCAGTGACGATAAGTTTCCAGAACCACGAAGAGGGAAAAAATGAATTCCGAACCTATGCAATCAAATCAAACAGTTCAGCCTGACACGCCATCTACCGGGTTGAGCAGTCAAGAAGCCACTCAAAGACTGGAACAATATGGCCCTAATGCCGTGGCCGAAGAGAAACAACATCCTATACTGATCTTCTTGAGTAAATTTTGGGCTCCGGTGCCCTGGATGCTGGAAATCACGGTCATCCTTGAGCTTTATTTAGGCAAAGACGTCGAGGCAATCGTCATTGGACTTTTGCTGGTGTTCAATGCCATCTTAAGTTTTATTCAAGAAAATCGCGCCCAGGGTGCATTAGCGCTGCTGCGCCAACAGCTAACCGTGCAGACCCGGGTGCTGCGTGATGGCCATTGGCAGCTCGTACCGGCGAAGAATTTAGTGCCGGGTGATATCATTCATCTGAGAATGGGCGATCTTATGCCCGCCGATGTGCGCCTGACGGAAGGCCATATTCAAATGGATCAATCGGCTCTTACGGGAGAATCTGTACCAGTGGAAGGCGGGATAAATCAGCAGGCTTTTGCCGGTGCAGTGGTCAAACGCGGAGAGGCCAGCGGTGAAGTTACTGCGACCGGCGCGCGCACCAATTTTGGCAAAACTGCAGAGCTGGTACGAACTGCGAAAACGACCAGTCATCTGGAAGAGATTATCTTTTCCATTGTGAAATATCTAATCATCGCGGATGTGGGGCTGGTGATCGTTGTCGTCCTTTATGCTGTGCTATCTCATATTGCCTGGCCTACCGTCCTACCTTTTTCGCTCGTCCTCCTGGTGGCCTCTGTTCCAGTAGCGCTCCCGGCAACGTTTACCCTGGCGACCGCCTTGGGTGCTGCGGAACTGGCCCGAAATGGTGTGTTGGTCACTCGCCTCTCAGCCATTGAGGAAGCTGCTGCAATGAGCATATTGGCCAGCGATAAAACAGGGACGCTGACCGAAAACCGTTTAACTTTAGGTACGGTGCATGCTTATGCCCCCCACAGTGAAGAAGATGTCTTACGATTAGGTATATTGGCATCGGAAGAAGCAACCCAGGATCCGCTCGATATGGCCATTCTGGCAGGGGCACGGGAGAAAGGCTTGAAAATCACAGATACTGTCCTTCATTTCACCCCTTTTGATCCGGCCGTGAAGCGTTCCGAAGCCCTGATACGCCAACCAGACGGAAGCCTATTGCAAGTGGTTAAAGGCGCTCCCTTAACTATTGCGGCCCTGGCTGGGGCCGGCGCCGAAATCGAGGAGGATGTGGCAGGTTTAGCGGCCAAAGGCTACCGGGTGCTGGCCGTGGCGGCTGGCCCTCAGGGAGGTCCCTTTACGTTAGCAGGTCTTCTCGCCCTGCAAGACGCACCGCGGGCAGATTCCCAGGCCCTGGTACAAAAATTGAATGCCCTGGGCGTGCGAGTTCTGATGGTAACGGGAGATGATCTGCTCACCGCGCAAGCAATTGCTGGACAGGTCGGGATAAAGGGGTCGACATGTGCTTCCGAGAGTTTACATAGCACGATCACCCCTGAAACTTTACAATGTAATATATTTGCCGGCGTTTTTCCAGAAGATAAATTTCACCTGGTTCGGGCACTCCAAAGTACAGGGGCTATTGTCGGTATGACGGGTGACGGTGTCAACGATGCCCCGGCTTTGAAACAAGCGGAGGTGGGTATCGCCGTTGCCAGTGCCACAGACGTGGCCAAAGCCGCCGCCAGCCTGGTATTGACGGCCCCCGGACTGAGCAACATCCTCGGCGCGGTAGAAACCAGCCGTCGGATTTATCAACGCATGCTGACCTATACCCTGAATAAAATTATTAAAACGTTCCAAATTGCTCTCTTTTTAAGCCTGGGGTTTATCTTTGCCAGGGAATTTGTCGTAACGCCGTTGCTCATCGTCTTGCTGCTGTTTGCGAATGATTTTGTCACCATGTCGATAGCCACCGATAACGTTTCATTTTCAAGTCAGCCCGACCGCTGGCACATTCGCATTCTAATGGAGGTGGCATTCCTCCTGGCCATCCCGGCCTTGCTTCTATCTTTTGCCTTTTTCTTCGTGGCAAACAACCTGCTCCATCTGCCACTGCCCCAGATGCAAACGCTAATGTTCGTAATGCTGGTCTTCACCGGCCAGATTAATGTCTATCTGGTGCGGGAAAGGCGTCATTTCTGGAAATCGACCCCCAGCCGCTGGATGCTGATCGGGACCGTTGCGGACATCCTCATCGTTAGTGTCCTGGCCACCCAGGGTTTCTTGATGGCCGCGATCCCTTTCAATCTGGTTATACTTACGCTGATAACGACCTTGTTGTATTTGCCCCTGGTCGACACCTTGAAAATTTTCATCTTTAAATCCGCTCATATGGATTAAGGGATCTTTTCAATGCTGATCCCGGGTTTTTGAGGTCTTCACCCTACTACCCGCCGGCTCTTGATGACGCGAGCCATACGCAGTCTTGGACAAGGAGCTCTGGTGGTAGACTTTACGCTCTATTTGCATACTTTGCATTGGAGTGCGGTAGCCATCAGGTTATTGTTGAGTGCTGGCGGCCTTTTTGCGGCTACGCTTAGCCTTCTGGTAGGGATGACAAGCGATCGACTGCAGCGTAAGCCTATTTTATTGGTTTACGAAGCAATCGCGTTGATCTGTGGCCTGGCGGTTTTTTTTAGCGCTCAAACCAGGATACTGGCTGCGGCCGCCATCATCAGCGGGTTTAGCCGTGGCACTCATGGGGCAACGGGACCCTTCTCTCCAGCCGAACAAGCCTGGCTGGCAGAAGAAGTCCCTGCCGAACGGTGTGGGCGGGTTTGATGAAAACCACCATCCTTCAAAGCTGTTAGCAAGCGATCTACAAAAACAAGAAGCGACCCTTGTCAGGCACCAGGAAAACCAGATTCTAATAAAACTGGTCTTGATCAATGGATTTGCGACGGGTTTAGCCGGGTCGTTAATGTCTTATTGGTTTCTACAGCGTTTTGGGGTTGGATCCGAGTCGATCGCACCGGTCATGGCCGCCACTTTTGGAATTACCGGGCTATTATCTCTCTATACCGGAGGATTGACCGAGCGCATCGGTATCGTCTCGTCAGTGGTGTGGGAGCGGGGTATTGCTGGTAGGATCTCCTGGGACCGGGAATGGGGAATGTCAATGATGAGCGGGAGCAAACCCTCAATCAACTCCTGGTGGAAATGGACGGGTTTGATGAGCATCATGAGACCATTGTTATCGCAGCTACCAATCGACCGGATGTGCTTGATCCGGCGTTACTTTGACCTGGGCGTTTCGACCGCCAGGTCATGGTAGGATTGCCCGATCGAAGGGGACGGGAGCGTATATTGCAAATTCACACCAAAGGCCTCAAACTTACCCCGGACGTGAATTTAGATACACTCGCCCGTACGACCACCGGATTTAGCGGCGCGGATCTGGCGAATTTATGCAACGAACGCGCCCGCGCTTCGCTCTATCGCCTGGTGAAAGGATTGTTACAAGAAGAAATCATTCAACAAGATGATTTGGAAAGTATCTTGGGTCCAAGACCGATTCCGCTGGTTGGCTCTTAATTGCCTTCGACCCCCTGGCTGGCTATCCAGGCCACTCGGCTTGCAGTCGATGCGTGAGTTCGCAGCCTGGTGCAAGGGCAGGATCGAAATTGTCCACACACCGGGTCGCGGCATAAAAATCTTCCTGGCCATATCACGCCAGGCGGAACGCGGCACAGGAGCTGCCTAATGCCAGTCCATGGGCAGTCAGATTACCCGCACCCACAGGAAGGTTGGCTGGTTTGGATGGGCTTGACCGCTGAAACGATGGCGCTGTACAGGTCGACGTCGCCGTTTTTACCGGCGGCCTGGCTGCGCCGGACCTGGACGGCGGTAAACCCGGCCTGGGAGATGAGATCCAGATACTCTTGTTCTGGTAACGCGCCGCTGACGCAGCCGGACCACGCCTCACCGTTAGCGCGCGCATCCAGCGGAAAAGGCCGCGAGGTAACCACGTCACTCACCTCCAGCCGTCCACCCGGTTTGAGCACGCGGAACGCCTCCTGGAACACCTGGCCTTTATCTTCGACCAGGTTGATCACGCAGTTCGAGATGATCACGTCCACCTGGCCGGCATCGACCGGCAGGGCTTCCGCCTGCCCCTGGCGGAACTCAACGTTCTGGATGTTGCTTTTAGCGGCGGTGGCGCGCGCCCGCTCCAGCATGGCCGGGGTCATATCCACGCCGATCACCTTACCGGCCGGCCCAACCCGGCTGGCCGCCAGGAATGAATCCAGCCCGCCCCCGCTGCCAATGTCCAGCACGACCTCACCGGGACGCAAGGCGGCCATGGCGATGGGATTACCACACGCCAGAGAAAATTCGCCCGCTTCCGCCGGGACAGCCGCGATCTCTTCGGGAGTGTAATAGGCCGTAGCGTTGCTCGTACCCTGGGATTGTGCTTGCTCAGCCTCCCCGCAGCAAGAAGCCTGGCTGTCGCCTGGAGATGAGCAGCCGCAAGATGAAGTTTCTCCGGAAGAACAACCGCATCCGCTACTGCTGGCCGCGGTCGAATAAGCCTCGCGCACGCCGTCGCGCATGGCCAGGCGGCGCGTACCGGTAGCGACAAAGAGGCTGACACGCGCTTCACGTCCCTGGGCATCCACAATCGTGGGGTCTTGTGATTGAGCGCAGCAGGATTGGCCGGTGCAGTCCACGATCACGTTGACCAGGTCAGCTTGTTTAAACCAATCGCGCACCTGGTTCCGCTCAAATCCCAGCCAGACGTCCGCCATCTCATCTTTGAACCAGCCATGGGGATGGGCGTCCATATCCGTGATGACCAGCCGGCCCCCTGGTTTGAGCAGCCGTACCATTTCACGGATAGCCTGCAGCGGATCGGGGCAATGGTGCAGAACCATATTGGCGAACACCGCGTCCAGGCTGGCATCCGGCAGCGGCAGCGCACTGGATTCACCCAGGTGATAAACCATATTATCAAAGCCAGCCAGATTGCGGCGGGCCACCTCCAGCATGGCCGGCGAGCCGTCAATCACATGGACACGCTGCACGCGGGGCGCCAGCCCCGCGGCGATAAAGCCCGTGCCTGCGCCGACATCGGCGACGACCATTCCAGGGAGCAAATAAGACCGGGCGATAGCCGCTTCACGCACAGCCTCGCCAAAATAACCTGAACGGATCGTATCCCATTCAGCGGCAACCTGGTTGAAATAACGAGATGATGCGGGTGTCATTGACATGATGAACTCCTTGGGTTCCTGCTAAAATCGCAAAAATACGATTTTGAGCGATAAAAAAAAGGGTTATGATTAACGCTTTTCAGCAACTGTCACGGGGCCGACCATATTTTCCTCGCGGCAGCAGGTGGGCAACCACCCACCAATCTGCTCCTTCAGCCAGGCAATCTCCGGCTGGTTAAGGCAGTAATTTGTGGCTGGACCTTCGATTTCGCCTTCAATCAGGCCTGCCTCGCGCAACACCTTCAAATGCTGGCTGACCGTGGATTGAGCCAGGGTGGTGAATTCGACGATCTCACCTGTGATGCATCTCTGTTTCTCGGCCAGAATCTGGACAATCTGGAAACGCACGGGGTTACCTAACGCCTTGAGCATTTTAATCAGGCGCTCTTCATCGGAGGTTGAATGGCGGAGGGTGGCATCTGGTCTAGTCATTATATCGTAATTATACGATATAATGACGGATTGTCAAGGGCCAATTGGTGCTGGCAACCAAGATGGGGCCCATAAATAGGGTTGTCCTCTCTCTCGAGCTGCATCACCACGTCACTCCCAGCGCCCGATTTGGCTTTGGCAATCGTGATGGCTAACTTCTGACTGCCCTGGGTGAAGGCCATGGAGATCACCGTTACCAGGCTGCGGTCATCTTTAGTCAATTGCCAACCCGCGGCAGCAAGGCTGGGCTTCAATACGTCGGCTGTGCTATCCTGCGCATCCTGGCAGGTAAGGTTAATCAAACGGCTGTTCAGGTTAGAGACCACCGGGCATCCGCCTGGCAGCACAAGGCTGGCCGGTAGAGGCGCGGATGGTTATATCCAATTCTGGCGTTTGCTTTCATCTCGTCCTTGGAAGTACGACTACAAGGCACCGGCACGCTTCGCGAGTCGTGTAAGTGCATGTGTATTGATGTAACAGATGAATAGATACCAAAAAAGTTATCACCGGTGATCGGTTCTGAGCGAGCTGTTATACTTAAATCATGATTGAGATTAACTCATCGCTAAGTATCGATGACGGCGAGATCCAACTCGATTTCATTCGCGCCTCAGGGCCTGGCGGTCAGAACGTCAACAAAGTTGCGACCTCGGTCCAGCTTCGCTTTGACGTGCGTAACTCCCCTTCCCTGCCCGCCGAGGTAAAAGAACGCCTGATCAAACTGGCCGGCAGTCGAGTGACGGACGATGGCATACTGATCATTGAGG
>JAJYIW010000302.1 GCA_021789855.1 Chloroflexota bacterium
CTACAAAAAAGGGCGCTAATGGTCTACTACCCGGATGGGTAAAATTAATCTTCCAAATGGCTCATCCAGCCGGTGAAATTCGCTTAAAAATGGGACATCGCCCATCCAAAAGCGGTTTTTGTTCGCCCCAGCGCCGTCCAGATGACCCAAATGGGTCATGCTCCGCTGGCCGGGGCGAGCCTCGCCAGATGGTCTGACCCCTTTACCCGATCAAAGCGGGTCGCCCCGGCCAGATTGGGTGCGGTCATAAAATCGACCACACCCTACCCCTGCCTGCCGGATCGACTCAATTCGCGGACGCCATGCCTATCCCTGTACAACACGTCACTCTCGGCAACGCCACCCTTTAGAGTTAGAATAGGCTGGCAAGCCTGGTGCTTGCGGACCGCAAACCAGCCCAGGCCGTATGACCTTTATCAAATATTTACAGGAGTTTTTATGCCATCGGAAAATTGGACCCAGGTAGACCGTTACATCAATGACCTGTTTATTCCCCCCGACCCTGTTCTCGAAAGCGCTTTACGCTCGTCCGGAGAAGCGGGGCTTCCCTCCATCCAGGTGACCCCCAACCAGGGCAAACTGCTCGCTATCCTGGCGCGATCGATCCGCGCCCGCACCATCCTGGAGATTGGCGCGCTGGGCGGTTATAGCACCATCTGGCTGGCCCGCGCCCTGTCGCCGGGAGGAAAGCTGATCACGCTGGAAGTGGAGCCCCGGCATGCGGCGGTGGCGCGCGCCAATTTGAAACGCGCTGGCCTGGACGGTGTGGCCGAGCTGCGCCTGGCGCCCGCCCTGGAAAGCCTGCCGCGTCTCCTGGCGGAGGGCCACGAGCCTTTTGACCTGGTTTTTATCGATGCCGACAAGCCCACCACGGCGGAGTATTTCGCCTGGGCGCTCAAGCTCACCCATCCCGGCAGCCTGATCATCACCGACAACGTGGTGCGCGACGGTAAAGTCGTGGACCCCACCAGCCAGGACCCCAACGTGCAGGGGGTGCGCCGGTTCAATGCGGCTCTGGCGGCCGAGCCGCGCGTGACCGCGACCGTGGTGCAGACAGTGGGCAGCAAAGGCTACGACGGGTTTGCCATCGCGCTGGTCAACTGAAGGGCACTCACTACCAGGAAAGCTACCCAACACCACCGCATGAATCGGCGTTCTAATGACGCCTGATAAGCTTGATGATACCCAGGGCCAGCGGCGCGGCCAGCGCACCCAGGCAGGTGGGCAGCGCCAGGTCGCCGCTTTGGCGCGTAGGCGCAGGCTGGATGGAGGCTTCCCGCGTGGGCTGGGGGGTAGTCGCCTCTACCCGGCCGGTGGGCGATGGAGAGGATAGCGCCGGAGTAGCCGGCAGGCTGAGCGGCGGTTGGGCGCTGCCCTGCGCCACCACCTCGTAAGCCTGGCCATCCGCCACCACAATCACCCGATCACCCAGGGCCAGCGCCGCCGCCAGGTCGGGGCGCGCCGATGCCAGGGCAAAGTAATCGCTGGAAAGGAAAGCTACCTTCGTCGTAGCCATCTTCGGATCGTAAGCTGTGTCCGTCCACACCCCGTTTGCCAGGACAAAGGTGTGGTTGCCGGCGATCTGCACCGTATCCTGGCTGCTGGCGGGAGGGCTCAGAGGAGCCTGCGCCCCTGCCATCTGCCCCTGGTCGATCGATTTCTGCACCGCCCCGGCTCCAAACGATGGCGCCGCTGGAGCGTTCTGGAGCTGGTTGAGCGCGTCGTTGGCGATTTGCTGCTGTGCGTCTTGCCCCACGGCATCCGGCTCGTTCACCAGGTAAGACGTATAGGGGGTGATGATGCCATAGCGGATGCTCAGGTGCACCACCTGGTCGACGGTTTCTTTATCTGCGCCATTGAGCTTGATCTGGGCCAGCAGCGCCCCGATTTTGCGCGTGGCCCACAGGCGCGGCAGGCTGACCAGGGCCGGGCTGGCCCCGGCGTTGGTGGTGGCAAAGCTTTGCTCGGGGAAGCGGAAGCTTTGCGACTGGCCGGCGGCGCTGCCGGTAAGCGTCACGTCGTAGACTCCACCTCCCTTATAGCGCCCCACCACCACAATCTGCCCGCCCAGAAACAGGTCGGGCAGCGGCTGGGGATACACGTCATAGACGGGCAGCCCGCCGAAATCGAGCGCCAGGCCGGTCAGCAACGGCTGGCTGATGCCTGCATAAAAGCTGGAAAGCACCTCGTCCAACGGGTCGCCTGGACGCACGTAAGTGACCGCTCCATGATGGGCCTGGGTGAGTGCGTCCAGCAGGTTGGTATCCACGTCATAACCCACCCCAAAGGCAAACAGGCGCAGGCTGGAAGGGGCAGCCGCGGCGAAGTGATCCAGGATCTTGCCCCGGTCCGTCTCGCCCGTGGTGGGCAGCCCGTCGGTCAGGAAGATCAGGTAGGTCGGGCGCTCCTTGTCCGCCATCGAAGCCGCTTCGAGCAGGGCGCGGTTGATGTCGGTGCTGCCCTCCGCGCTCAGTCCCTGCACCCAATGGATGCCCTCGCTGGCGGCAGAGGCCGGCTGCAAGCCATCGGCAAACGCCAGCACATGGCTGCTGAAGGAAATCACATTGAAGCGGTCTTCCGGATTGAGATGGTTGAGTATGTAGGTCAGCGCCGCCTGGGCCTGCTGGAACTTCTCGCCCTCCATGCTGCCTGAGCGATCGAGCACCAGGATCAGGTCTTTGGGCGTGACGGGCTGCGTGACGTCGGGGCTGGGCGCCAGCAGCGCCAGGAAAAAGCCATCGGGATCTTGCGGGTCGGCCGGGTCGCGGTAGCTTAGCAGGTGGAAGGCCTGGCTTTCACCAATGGAATAATACAGGAAGAAATCTGTATCCGGGCGCACCTGGCTGGCCTGGTAAAGGGCCACCGCCGACTGAGCGTCCGGGCGGGTCACGCTGATCGCCTGGCTGGGGGAATACACCGCGCGGATAGGCTGGCTGGCGTGGAGGGTGACCTGGATGCTCAGGTCTTGCAGGGGTTGGGCCGAGAATTTTTCGGTGTTGAGCGGGTACTGGTAGCCCACCAGGCCGTTATTCGCCGTCAGCACCTGGGTATATTCGAGGGCAATCCGCCGCTCGCCCTGGGGCGGGATGGGATATAAGCTGGCCTGCAACGCGCCGCTCCCGGTGTATTCCAGCAGCGCCGGATCGCGCATCTGGCTCACGGTGCTCTCGTACACCCGGCGGGCCTCCTCTGCGCTGAGCAGCTTGCCCTCCACCGCCTGCCCGTCTACCCACAACATGAAGTTGGAAACCGC
>JAJYIW010000303.1 GCA_021789855.1 Chloroflexota bacterium
GGCGATGGTAACGGCCGGCCCAAACATGACCTTGTTCCCGATAGTAATTTTGCCATCGTCCACGAAGTTGCAGTTAAAGTTGATGTAACAGCCCTCGCCTATTTCGATGTTCTTTCCATAACAAAAGTAGATCAGCGGCTCGATCCAGACCCCGGCTGGCCTGCTGAATATTTCTTTGACAGGAGGCGTTAACGTCATTGCGAGGAGCGCAGCGACGAAGCAACCCAGATTGCTTCGCTGCGCTCGCAATGACAGGAGGCTGCGCTCGCAACGACAGGAGGCTCCGCTCGCAATGACAGGAGGCTACGCCGGCGCGGTAGGCCGGAGCCGCTGTGGCAAGGTCCGCCCCTACATCTACCAGCCCCGCTCAATGGAGGGCAGCACGAGCGGGGGCACCTCGCTGGCTGCTTCGTCCAGCCGGGCGGCGGTCTGGATGTTCATCCAGGCAGGCAGGCTGTCGATGGGAGCCGGCAAGGCCAGCTCTTTGGCCAAACGCTGATACTCGATCAGGTAGGCGCGGTCAAAGGCGCGGATCAACCAGTGCACCACCCGGCCCTTCAGGCCGGTGAGGGCGACGGTGCTGGTGGTCAGGATCACGCGGGAGTTGGCCACGTCGGCCATGGCAGGGCCGCGCATGCAGCCTTCCCAGTCGATCAGCACCGGGCCGTGGTCGGTGATGAGGATATTGTCAGGATGAATATCGCCGTGGCACAGGCGGTCGTCGTTGGGGAGGAAGAGCAGGGAATTCAGCAGCCTGTCTTTGAGATTGGGTGAGAACAGGCGCGATTGGATGATGCTATGCCAGGAACGATCCACCAGGGAGGGGAAGGTCGGGACGTGCAGGGTGTGCAGCCGGGCCTGTACCTGGGCCAGCAGCCGGCCATATTGGGTGACCCGCTGCGGGTATTTGGCCATGAGGTAGGCCATAGAGGGGGCGTCGATGCGCTCGAAAACTACCCCGCGCCGCCCGTCGACTTCGATCAGCTCGAATGGCCGGGGGACGGATATCCCCAGGCTCCAGGCGGTAGAGGCGTACGTCCATTCCTGGTCGGCCAGGGACTGGGGAAAGTCGGGGCGGATGAGCTTGACCACCCGCCCATCGCCCCAGGCGAAGACTTCGGCGGTGCGCCCCACAGCAATGGGCTTATCGGGGAGGTTCATGGCGCTAACCTCCGTTTAAACGCCGAGCGCCGTACTTGTTGTTGCATGCTGTAATGGCACACAATGATTGGTTAGTACGGCGTTCAAGCTTGGGAGGAGAAAGAACCTGTTGTCTTCTGACGTTCTTAATATACCCACTTAGCATGACAGGCAGATGAAATTGGATTAATTGGTCAGTTTTCATTTTCCACCTCTTCAGGGTAATGCAGGCCGGCTTGCTGGCGCAAAGCATCCAGGGTGCGCATGACGCCCAGCGACTCGTCCAGCGGCATCACCGGGCTTTCCAGCAGGCCCAGATCGAGGCAGCGACTCACCTCGCGGGCTTCGTAAGCATAACCGCTGCCCTGGATGGGCGCGTTGATATCTTGATCTGGCTGGCCGGCGCGGTGCAGGGTGAGGCGCCCGCTCCAGCCAAACGGCGGGTGCAGGTGAACCCAGCCGTCGACGCCGATGACGTAGCCGTCCTGGGGGCTGTTGGTGCGGACGGCGCAGGTGAGCGCGGCAGAGCGCCCCTGGGGATAACCCAGCAGGATGGAGGTATCTTCATCGACCCCGGTGCGACCCAGGCGTGACACGCCAGCCACCCGGTCAGGCTGGCCGAGCAGCATGGACGCAAAGGATACCACGTAACACCCCACGTCCAGCAGCGCCCCACCGGCCAGGCTTGGGCTGAGCAGCCGGCTCTGAGGGTTATCTTCCGCGCGAAAGCCCAGGTTGGCCGTCACCAGGCGCAGGTCGCCCAAAATTCCCTGGCTGACCAGCTCACGAACTTTCACCATGTGGGGCAGGAAGCGATCCCACATGGCCTCCATCAGGAACAGGCGCTTTTCGCGCGCCAGGGCGATCAGGCTGGCGGCCTGCCCGGCGTTGAGGGTGAAGGCTTTCTCCACCAGGGCGCCTTTCCCGGCCTCCAGGCAAAGGCGCGCGTTGGCGTAATGCAGGTTGTGCGGCGTGGCGACGTAAATGACGTCCACGTCTTTGTCCTGCGCCAGCGCTTCGTAGGAGGCGTGGCGGTGAGGAATCTGGTACTTTTCCCCGAAGGCTTGAGCGGATTCCGCATGGCGCGAACCGACGGCGACCAGCTCAGCCCCCGGGATGTGCGCCAGGCTGGCGGCGAATTGCCCGGCGATGTGCCCGGTGCTGAGGATGCCCCAACGAATTTTGGTCATAGTTTATCTCCCAGGAAACTTAGTAAGGCAGGCTGGCGTAACGCAGGTCGAACACCCGCGACAGGCCGATGAGCGAATACGTGTTGCGCATCCGCCCGGAAACGATCTCAGCCCGCACCTGCTCTTCGGTCATAATATCCAGGAACACCTCTTCGGTTTCGTCCTGGTGGGTGGGGAGGGTCTTGACCACGTTCCGGGCCAGCCACAGGTAACAGCGGTTATTGAGGAAGGCCGGGTTGGCGTCGATCCAACCGGTGGGCGTCCAATCGGCGGTGGTGTACCCGGTCTCCTCGGCCAGCTCCCGCGCAGCAGCGTGGGCTGGCGCCTCGCCCGGCTCGATCAGGCCGGCGGGGATTTCCGTGGTGGCGCTGCGGGTGCCAAAGCGGTACTGGCGCACCACCAGGACTTTGTTCTCAGGGGTCAGCGCCACCACGTTGACCCAGTCGGGCGATTCCAGCACAATGGCGCGCAAGGCTTTGGTATTGCGGGGATTCCGGACGGTGTCGTAACGGCTGTGGAACAGGATCAGGTCGGGGCCTGGCTCAGTTTTTTCCAGGGCCCAGGGCTCGGCCGGCAGGTGGGATACGTCATCCATAGGTCTCTTCTTGCCTCCTGGTAAAAGAAAGGGGCTGCCGGTTTAGGGACAGCCCCATCGTGGATGGCGGATGAATTCAGGATTTCTTGAAAGCCAGCATCCAGACGCCGATCAGCCCAATGACCAGCCCCACGGCGGCTAACAGCTCTTTCTTCCAGGAAAGGACCGCGCTCGAGCTCAGCCCGAGAGCATGGGCGAACAGGGCCACGATGATGATCAGGACGCCCACTACAATTAAAACAGCAGCAAGGGTTTTATTGGACATCGTATTTCTCCTCACAATAATAATGGAAATGTAGACCTTTTCCCACCAGGGGAACGACG
>JAJYIW010000060.1 GCA_021789855.1 Chloroflexota bacterium
ATTGAAAAAGGCCCTGCCTGGCTATGCCGGCAGGGCCTTTTTCAATATTAGTTGGAAGAATCGTTATTAACCGGCCAGCTTTTCAGCCGTGCTCCGGACGGCTTCGACCCTGGCCAATAGATCGGCCGTAGCCTTTTTAATTTCCTGGTAGGGGTTTATCTTTTCATCTCGCTCTGCGGTCAGGTGGGCCTCTTCATTGGCGCGCTGGCTGCTGCCTACACGCCGCTTAGCTGAAACCATGATCCGGCCTGAGCTACCGGCCTCTGCTGCGGACAGTTTGGCTTGATATTGGTTGTGTATCACGTGCATTTCCATATTGATCCCCTGCTCGATTTGCTGAAGGTGGTTTTGTAACGCAATAATGCCAGGCAAGGCTGCCGCCGCCTCCGCTTTCCCGGCCAGGGGTTTATCCAGAATGGTAAAATCCAACCCTGATAACTGGTGCCGATACTGCGCAGGTGTTATCATCGTTTCACCTCCATAAAAAGCTTTCCCCCATTATAACGTAATTTGAGCCGAATCGATTCCCGTCGCCCCTTCAGGACCAGGATCACTGGAAAAACTCGTTTGTAAAGCGCCAGTGCCATCCGTCGCGCGGACCTCCACGGTGTGCGACCCGGGAGTCGCCTTCCAGTTATATCGCCATTGAACCCAGGTTAACGGGCTAATGGCTGGCGTCCGCAGCTCTGCGACTGCCCACTGCCCCTGATCGACGCGTACTTCAACCTTGCTGATCCCCCGCGGGCCAGCCCAGGCAATTCCACCGAGAGGCAACGCGCCGTCCTGATGGACTGATTGTTGGTCCACGGTGACCGTATCGATCACCGATGTGGTCTGTGGAATAGCCGTCGATGACCAGCCCCGGTCTTCCCAATAACCGGAGGTATCATGGTCAATTACCTCCATCTGGACAATCCACTTGGGTTGCTTCATCCCATAATGATTGGGGATAAAGATACGCAAAGGGTAACCATGCTCAGGGGTGAGTGGCGCACCATTCATGGCATACACTAACAAAGTGCGTTCATCCATCGCCTCTGATAGCGGGGTTCCTTCATAAAAACCATCTTGCGCCGTGATGGCGATCATTTTAGCGGTGGGCATCAGGCCAGCCTGGTTCAAGATATCTTTCAGGCGCACACCGGTCCAATAATTAGTGCTGATTAGATCGCCACCGACTGGATTAGAGATACACGAGAGAGTCACAGCCTGGGTTACCGGCGGCAAGGCGCGGATATCTGCCAGGCTGAGGCTAAGCGGTTTTTGAACCAGGCCCTTGAAAACCAGTCGCCAGGACTCGCCATTGATGAAGGGAGGCAGCGCGTTAATATCAATCCGGTAGAACTGGTCCACCGGGGTGATTTCGTGGCGCGTGCCTGGCGCAGGCGCGATACGATTGGCCAAAACCTTCAATGAAGGCGAAGCCGCCGGCCCTGATGTCGTATCTGGGCCATAGGGGAAGGTTTGGGGCAGGCTTGGGACTGGTGTGCTGGTGGGTTGTACGGATACCGCAGAGCTGCTACCAGGCGAGCTATTTTGCGCAGATACTACCGAAGGGTTGATCAGGCTTGATCCGGCGCTGCCCGCAATTTTACGAAAGCTGATTAAGCCTGAAACCAATACCACCAGACTGGCAAAACCGCCCGCCAGAATATAGATAAAGTTCCGCCTGGTTATCGCTTCCTGATTGGGATCAAAGCCCGATTCCGGTGGGGTTGCCTTCGCATTCTGCAGAGGCCGTAACCTGCTTTCCAGCCCGCGCGACAGGTACCATCCCCAGGCGACAAACAGGATCAAAAACCAGGCGGCGCTGATGATTAACCCATTAAGCGGCGAAACCAGGGAAATTTCCACTGCCATGCATCCCAACCAGGAAACTATCCCAACCAACAGCCCGGCATACATCCCCGCCAAAGATGATCTCCTGACAAACAGGGTCAAGATCAGGCCAGCGATAATCCCCCACCCCGCAATCATCCAAAGAGATTGGATCTGCTCGATCAGCTTAGCAGTTGTATCCGTGGGCCCCAGGTGCAATGCCGGTATGATCAGCACCATAGTACGGATATTGGCCTCGATTAACACACCTGGCAGGTGGCGGGCAAGCCAATCAAACAGGTCAAAGGGGAAAAAGGGCAGGCCAAAGAAAGCATGGCCAAGATAAGCAATCGCCATCACCATTAAGCTTGAAAGGAACCCATATAAGATTCCCATAAAAAGCGTCAGCCGTTTCATTTTTATTTTCTCCGCGGTGAAACCTACCACCGGTAATAAGATAATCATGGTATTCACCCGGGGAGCAAACAAGGCTCCCTGAGTGCAATATTTCTTACCCCCCTTATAACCCAGTCTCATCCCCCTGAATTGAACAGATATAAGGTTTTATCCTACCCTAATCCCCCACGTGAACGGATTAATTGGCCGGTAATCCAACCAGCCTCACGCGTTGCCAGAAAACGCACAAGCCGGGCGGCATCGGCTGGCATACCCACCCGGCCCATCGGTGCTCGACGGGTTAATTCTTCCTTTAGCTCTGGACTCATCCAACCAGTATCCGTCACCCCTGGATCAATCGCGTTAACCGTGATTCCCTGGCTGGCAAGCTCCAGGCTGGCGCTGAGGGTAAAAGCTTCCACTCCACCCTTCGTAGTCACGTAAGCGATTTCGCCCGGCATGGGCCCGGCTGATTGACCCGAGGAGAGGTTGATTATTCTCCCCGGTGTGCCGGGAGGAAGTCGCCGGGCAAACTCAGCGCTCAACAAGACCAGGTTACGAATATTGACGGCATAGTGCCGGTCTAACTGAGCAGCATCCACCTGAAAAATACCACCGGGCTCAGACACCGTCGCGTTGTTGACCAGGATATTGATCGGCCCGAGGCTGGCCTCAGCCGCATCAAACAAGCGTGGTGCAGAACCCACCGCCCCTAAATCCAGTTCCAGCCCATCCGCCCTGACTCCCAAGCCTTGTAACTCGGCCAGCAAATGCTCAGGTTCGCCCGGCTCAATGCCCCATGACATGCTTTGATCATACGGCTGGTAATAGGCCAAAAAAAGGTCTGCGCCCCCCATGGCCAGCTCGCGGGCAATCGCCGCACCGATACCGATGTTTCGACTGGCGCCTGTTACCAGCGCCACCAACCCTTCAAGGGAATAAGGGATCATCCTATCCAGTCGTTTATTCTCTGCGCCGGATCACAATTTGCATGGCATTTTCGATCGGGCGATCAGTCACCAGGATCAAATATCCTCCACCACCAGCCCCCGAAACTTTCCAACCCAAAGCAGAACTTTCGTAACGCTGAATTAATCTATCCAGCGTCTCATTCATCATGTGAGGAAACATGGCGATTTGAGCTTCAAAGGATTGGCGCGTGTACAGGCCAAATCGATGAACATCGCACTCAAGCATGGCCTGCCAGCAATTTTCAGCAGCATCTGATAACGCCTTCGCTCCTTGTTGATCAATGTGGGTATCGCTTAACACATGAAAATCTGGCAGGCGCGGGCCTAATGGGATCAGGTACAGGGAATTCTCGATGAACTGGAGGACCCGTTCATCTTGAACCGAATCGATCCGCTCGGGCCAATAACCACCTGCATACCAGGATTTATTTAAGCCTGGGAACACAATTCCAATGGCATCTTGAGAACCAGATACTTCTACTGTCCCAGGCGGGTTATCATAACAGAATAATATCTTGGCCTGTTTTTCATAATCTCCAACCGGAAGGCGCGGGCCCCATAATTCAATCGCTTTTCGCCGGGTGCTGCTGGCCATCCCGCTGCGCTCATTAAATTCAACCGTAGCTTCAATGGAAAAGGTGATAACCGGCCCCGGATAATACTTGGAGACAAATGGCTGGTCTAGCCAGCCCCCTGCCATATCGATCCGGTAAGGGATGGTATTAATGGCACGAAGATCCTGCGTCGATCGTGGAACCAGGCCGCTGCGGGGTTCCCGGTGCAAGACCACGTATTCAACCCCGCGCCGCTTGCATAAATCCTGCTTATCCGGGACATTGCCATCTTCATTGACCACCAACAGGTCTGGCTTGACTTGCTCAAAAACGTCCAGAAAATCCATAACGCCTTTCCCCCTGGAAATGGTTGCATATTGGACGCAGCCAACATTCTGAATCATAAAAAGGCGCTCATCTTCATGGTAAACTGGCAGGTGGCCTTTGAGTTCGAAGGCTGTTTTATCCGATCCCACGGCCACGTACAAATCGCCATACCGGGCCGCCTGGTTAAAAAACTCAATGTGGCCGCTATGCAGCATGTCAAAAATACCACTGACCAATACTTTTTTTGCCATAGGGATAATTATAACGGATTTAAACAAATGTCCGTTGCGGCAGGCGCCCAGGCGCCTGCCGCAACGGACTCTATCCAAGATCAACCCAATGATATCAGGCTGCCAACGACTCGAGCCGGCGGATGACCAGGACAACTTTGCCCTGGATTTCAACCGTGGAAGGATCTTCAATGATGATGGGCGCCATGGTCCGGTTTGCCGGCTGGAGGCGAACCCGGCCACCTTCCAGGTAGAAATATTTCAACGTCGTTTCCTCGCGATCGCGCAACCAGATCCCCACCATCTCGCCATTCCTGGCCTCTTCCACGCGTTTCATGATCACGATGTCGCCATCGTTCACCATGGCATCGATCATGGAATCACCCTGGACTTCCAGCGCGAATAATTGATCCACTTTTTCGCGTGCGGGGAGCAGGCTGCGTGCGATATCAATGGCCGTTTCAGGATCGTAATAGCTGAAATCTGAACCAGGGACGGGCATTGGCAGGCCAGCCACAATCCGGCCAACCACGGGGATGTGCAGCATATCGGTAAGCGTCTGAGCCACATTCTGGACAGCCTGGTTTACTCGAGCCGTCGCCGGCCTGGCGCTGGGCAACGATTTGATCAACCGGATTCCTCGCGAGATATGGTTTTCCCGTTGGATATATCCCATCGAGACCAGTTGATCCAGGTAATAATTCACCACCGAAGTGGAACTGATCCCGGTCTGATCGCCGATCTCCCGGATTGAAGGGGGATATCCGAAGTCCTGATGGTACTTATCCAGGTATTCCATAATTTTCTTATGCCGCTCACTCAAACCCATACTTTTTCTAGCCATAATTTCTTCTCCAGCACAAAAAAGGTCTAAGAATTGACCGCTCATTTGTGCTACGAATAGTATAGCAGAACATTCGTTCTGTGTCAAGCAGCAATTTATTAATTTTTTATGCTAGATCGTCAGTCAACCCGGAATGTAACGCACCCACCTTTTTCAGAGAGGTTGAGCACAAACCCACGCGCCTGGATAGCTGCCTGTGAAAAGGCAGCCACCATCGCATCAGCGATCTTCTGAGCCTGGCTAACCGCCTCTTCTATAGGCGCAAACGCAATAATGCTGGGGCCAGCGCCTGAAAGTGCTACGGCCATCGCGCCAGCCTGCCTGGCAACATTAAAGACTTCCTCTCCCCCAGGGATTAAGCTCAAACGGTAAGGCTGATGCAGCCGGTCTTCCATGACCTTTCCCAATTGAGCCAGGTTTCCGCTGCGCAGCGCTTCGATCACGAACGCCGTTCGGCCGATATTAAAAACAGCGTCACTTAACGGAACCTCGCGGGGTAGCGCAGCGCGCGCCACCTGGGTAGGCAAATGGATGGCCGGCACGGCCAGGGCTACCACTAAGGGAGGGACTGGCAACTGGTTGACCAGCAACCCTTCCCCCACCGTTGTGACCATCGTCAGGCCTCCCGACAGTGCACTGGCTACATTATCAGGATGCCCATCGATAGCCACGGCCAACCGCAAGATCTCTTCCTGAGACGCCGGCGACCCAAGAAGCGCATTGGCGGCTAATAGGCCTGACACAATCGCTGCAGCACTCGAACCCATCCCTGAGCTAACCGGGATCCGGTTATCACACTGTATGCTCAGGTTAGCAGGAAATGGGACTCGCTGCGCCTGGTAAAATCGCATCATCGCCCTGACCACCATATTATGGTCATCAGCAGGCAACAAACCAGCCCCTTCACCGCGGATTTTGACATGCAAGCCCTCGCCTTCCTCAAAAATCGTTACCCGGTTCCAAAGATCCAGGGCCAGTCCCAGGCAGTCAAAACCAGGCCCCAGGTTGGCTGTCGTCGCCGGCACGAAAACACTTAGAGGAGGCATGTCATTTGTCGCCTTCAATAACCTTCTCAAGGATGGAATAATCCGGTGGGATAATTTTTGGGTGGGGCATCGATTGAGAAATAATATCAGGGTCCTTCATGCCGTGACCGGTGCATACGGCCACTACCTGGAGCCCCTTCAGATCCAACTGCCCGGCTTTAACCTCATGGGCCAGGCCAGCCAAACCGGCTGCCGATGCGGGTTCTACCCATATTCCATTCCTGGCTAATCGGCGTTGCATCACCAAAATCTCATCATCACTCACTGCAATGATGCGCCCATGAGATTGTTCAGACGCCATCATCGCCTGCTCACCCCGGGCCGGGCGCCCAATCCGGATCGCCGTAGCCACCGTCTCGGGGTGTTCAACCGGGTGACCCAGGACCAATGGCGCCGATCCCTGGGCCTGTACACCCAGTATCTGGGGCAGGCCGCTGTGCTTAATGCCATGATACTGCTGGAAGCCCATCCAATACGAAGTGATGTTGCCAGCGTTCCCAACGGGGAGGCACAACCAATCAGGCGCTTTTCCCAGGGTATCGACGATCTCAAACGCAGCCGTCTTTTGACCTTCCAGGCGATAAGGGTTGAGCGAATTGACCAGCGCGATCGGGTGGTGTTCGGAAATGGACACCACCAGGCTTAGAGCATCATCAAAAGAGCCCTGGATCTGGATCACTTCTGCGCCATAGGCAACGGCCCCGGCCAGCTTCCCTGCGGCCACCTTCCCCTCCGGGATAATCACAATGGCCCTCAGCCCGGCCCGCGCTGCGTAGGCTGCCGCTGAAGCAGCCGTGTTGCCGGTCGACGCACAAATGACTGCTTGGACTCCCCGGCCCACCGCCTCGCTGATTGCCACCGTCATCCCCCGATCTTTAAAAGAACCGGTCGGATTCATGCCCTCGAACTTAACATAAAGGTCAAAATGACCGCCCAGCTCCTCCGCCAGTCGGGGAACCGGAATCAACGGCGTATCCCCTTCCAGTAATGTGACCGGATAGATATGAGAAGGTACATCCAGCAGCGGTCGATACCGCGCAATAACACCTGTAAAGGCCATATTGATCTCTCGTCTTATTTCACCGCTCACTCCAAAACGACGTGTTCATTTTACAACAACCTGGGCTAAAAGCGCATTGTCACATTTCCCCCCTGCGCTGCCGATTGTCACGATCTGTTGGGCTGTTTTTCTTAGATGAGCTGGCCGGTCCAGGGTTTCTGGCAAACAACATCTGAACGGGCCAATCCATCCAGAGCCTCATTCCTCCGCTAAAATCTCATATTCGGTGGTGATCTCGGCTACTCCCCGGACGGTCGCAGCGACCGAGCAGTATTTTTCTTCCGATAACTGGATCGCCTGAGCCACCGCCTTATCCGTCAGGCCCTTTCCGCGCACCACGTATTTAAGATTGATTTTCCGGTACGGCCACGGCGGATTGGGATCCTGCTCGCCAGTGGCAATCATCTCAAACGAAGAAAGTGGCATCCGTTTTTTAGCCAAAATATCAACGACATCCACAGCCGTACAGGCCGATAGAGCGATCAACAACATTTCCGAAGGCTTAACCCCCACCCCTTCATCACCTGTCGAAAGCACTACCGAATGTTTAGTCGAGTCGATACCAATAAATTGCTTACCAGTCACCCAGCGGACTGTTGTTGTGGGCATATCATAACCTCCAGGTATGTTTTACACCTTAACCAGGGTAAAGATTGATTTGCACAGAATGGCGATAAACTTCCCAGGCCTGCGCTTCCCAATTTTACCTGTTTTACCTCAAAAGTGGCAAGTCAAAAATATGGCCCTTTAAGAATCCCCGTGGTGATTCCTGGAGGGCCAAAATTATGCACCTTGACACCTCCAGGTTTTAAGCGATAATAGAAACAATCTGTTATAGAGATCGGCTTTGACGGAGAAAAGTAGACTGTTGAAAACCGCCAGGGAGGCAGGGGCATAGACTGAGACCTCTGCCCGGTTGGACCCGGTTGAAGTTCTCTCCCGAGCCGCTCAGGTGAACGTCTGAAAAGACCAGTAGTTTGAGCCGCATGCTCCGCGTTATCGGAGACGCCAATCGCTGCAAAAGCTGTTGGTTTTGAGCGGGCAGGTGGTCATAATGGCCTGCCAATCAGGGTGGTACCGCGGGTAGATCAATCCCGTCCCTCAACAGGACGGTTTTTTTTATTTAATGGGCAGTGCACACGCCCACCATCCAGGGCAGAGCTTCCCCCCAGGAAGCCTATGTGCACGAAATGGAGGAATGATGGATGAATTCAGCAGATTGGACGAGATTCAAAAGACTGGCCTGGAAGCGCTCCAAGCAGTGGCCGATGAGAATGCTTTGCAGAGCTGGCGTGTGGGCTACCTCGGGCGGAGCTCGCCCATTATGACCCTGTTTAGCCAGCTTCCTCAGGTGCCAAAGGAACTACGTCCGGCGGTGGGCCAGCGGGCCAACCAGGTCAAACAGGCGCTGGAATCAGCCTATGCCTTGCACAGCCAGGCTGTGAAAGAAGCCTCTCTCAACCGGGCACTACAATCCGAACAGGTCGACGTGACCTTGCCCGGCCGGCGTTTCGTCCCCGGTCGCCTGCACCCGGAAACCCGCACCTTGCGTGAGGTTTACCGCCTGTTCGGCGACATGGGTTTTCAGGTCTACCGTTCTCCCGATGTGGAAACAGACGATTACAATTTCGGGCTGCTCAATATCCCCGAGTACCATCCTGCGCGGGATATGTGGGATACCTTTTATACCACCAACCCCAACGTGGTGTTGCGCACCCACACCTCTCCTGGCCAGATCCGCGCCATGCGCGACTTCGCCCCAGAGCCCATCCGGGTGATCTTGCCCGGGATGTGTTATCGTTACGAACAGGTGACCGTGAGGGCGGATATCCAGTTCTACCAGGTTGAAGTGCTGGCGGTCGGCCGGCATATCACCTTTGGCGATTTAAAAGGCACCCTCACGGAGTTTGCCCAACGGATGTACGGCGCCGATGTCCGCCTGCGCTTCCGCCCGTCTTATTTCCCGTTCACTGAGCCCAGCGCTGAGTTAGATGTTGAATGCTTCATTTGCGGTGGGGTGGGCTGCCCGGTATGCAAGCAATCGGGCTGGCTGGAAATTTTAGGGTGCGGCATGATCCACCCAGTGGTTTTACAGAACGGTGGTTATGACCCGACTGAATTTTCAGGATTTGCGGCTGGGATGGGCACAGGCCGGATTTCGATGCTCCGCTACCATATCGATGACATCCGCAACCTGTGGATCAATGACATCCGCTTCCTCGATCAATTCTAGCAAGGGAGAAAAGACCATGAAAGTACCATTATCCTGGATTAAAGACTTCATCGACGTCGACCTGCCGGTGGAAGAGCTGGCTCGCTTGCTCACCATGGCTGGGCTGGAGGTCGAGAGCATTGAGCTAATCGGCTTGCCTTTCCCTGCTAACGATAAGCATGGCTTTAAAATCACCGGGCTGACCTGGTCACCCGATCATATCGTGGTAGCCCAGGTGGATGAAGTAATGCCCCACCCTAACGCGGACCGCCTGGTGCTGTGCCGGTTGCAAGATGGAATCAAAGAGCACATTGTCTTGACTGGCGCTCCCAACCTGTTCCCCTTTAAGGGGCAGGGACCGCTGCCGGCACCGCTCAAAGTAGCCTATGCGCGGGAAGGCGCCAGTCTATACGACGGTCACCAGCCCGGCCAGGTGCTTACCACCCTGAAACGCGCAAAAATCCGCGGAGTGGAATCCTATTCGATGGTGTGCTCCGAAAAGGAGCTGGGTGTTTCCGAAGAACACGAGGGCGTGATAATCCTGGATAATGACGCCCCTACCGGCCAGCCTCTGGTCGACTACATGGGCGACGCCGTGTTCGAGATCAAAATCCTGCCCAACATCATCCAGGACGCCTGTGTCCTGGGGGTAGCGCGTGAGCTCTCGGCGATGACCGGCAAGCCCCTTCACCCGCCGGCCAACCAGGTAGAGACGAGCGGGCCCTCTATCGCCGGTAAAGCAGCCATCCAGATCACACAGCCCGAACTCAACCCGCGCTTTGCCCTGGGGTTGATCGAAGGCGTTAGCTTCAAGGCCAGCCCGTATTGGGTCCAACGCCGCCTGCGCCTGGCAGGAATGCGCCCGATTAATGCGGTAGTCGACGCGACCAATTACGTCATGTTAGAGCTCAACCAGCCGCTCCACGCTTTTGATTATGATGTGCTGTTAGCCCGCGCCGGTGATCAGCCGCTCACTATTATCACACGCACGGCGCATCCCGGTGAACACCTCACCACGCTGGATGGCATCGACCGCGTCCTCGACCCCTTCACCATGCTGGTGTGCGATACCAGGGGATCGCTTTCCATTGCTGGCGTGATGGGCGGACAAGAAAGCGAAATCAGCGATAATACCCACAATGTTCTGCTGGAAGGTGCATCGTGGAATTTTATCAATATCCGCAAAACGGTCGCAGCCCAGCATCTCCAATCCGAAGCCGCATTCCGTTTCAGCCGTGGTATCCACCCCGCCCTGGCGCCCTGGGGCGTTAACCTGTGCCTGGGTTATATGCGCCAGTGGTCTGGCGGCCAGGTGTCCCAAGGGCTGATCGATGCTTACCCGTTACCTGTCGTGGATCCGGAAATCACCCTCACCGAAGAAGAGGTGGAGCGTGGCCTGGGCATCCACCTGCCGGTTGAGCGAATCGCTGGTATCTTAAATCAGCTCTCGTTCAACGTCCATGTCGAAGGCCACACAATCCATGCCAAAACACCCTCTTACCGGCTGGACATCGAAGGCGGCGTGGTCGGCAAGGCGAACCTGATTGAAGAAATTGCTCGAATCTATGGCTACGAAGAAATCCCTTCCACCCGCCTGGCCGATGAACTACCGCCTCAGCGCAATAACCCTTCCCTGGAAAACGAGGAACGGGTGCGGGATATCCTCATCAGCCTGGGGCTGCAAGAGGTAACCACCTACCGCTTGACCACGCCCGAGCGCGAAGCACGTCTGCTACAACCTGGGGCCCAGCCAGACCATCGCGCCTATGTACGCTTAAAAAATCCCATCACCCCCGAGCGGGCCGTGATGCGTCACAGCCTGCTTTCATCGGTGATGGAAATTGTGGAACGAAATTATCGCCTGAGCGATCGCCTGCTCCTGTTCGAAATTGGACCGGTCTTCTTGCCAGTCGAAGGCCAGGCGCTCCCCGAAGAACCGCGCCGCCTGACCATTGCCATCACGGGATTACGACAGGAACCAGGTTGGGAGCGTCCGGATGCCACCCCATTCGATTTCTTCGACCTCAAGGGTCTCCTTGAGACTCTGTTGGCATCTTTGCATATTCCCGGCGTGAGTTTCACCCCAAACACTCACCCTTACTTCCATCCGGGAAAATGCGCCAGCATCACCACAGGAGAAACTCACCTGGGCACCATGGGAGAGCTCCATCCACTGGTCAGCGAGCGCCTGGATTTGAACGTTGCTCCCGTACTGGTCGCCGAGCTGGATTTTGAGGCGATTTCGGATGAAATTCTCACTCGCTTCAACGTGGTACCGGTCCCGGCCTATCCGCCCATTCTCGAAGACATTGCCGTCATAGTGGATGAAAATTTACCGGCCAACGATGTAGAAACTGCCATCCGGAAAGCGGGCGGGAAAATACTGACCCAGGTACGCCTGTTCGACATCTTTAAAGGCCCCCAGATCGGAGAAGGGAAAAAGAGCCTGGCTTATAACCTGACGTACCAGGCTTTCGACCGCACATTAACCGACCAGGAAGCCACGCAAATTCGCCAGCGTATCGTCCGCCAGCTCGAACAATCGTTCCAGGCTAAACTGCGCAGCGATTAATCGGGGTCTTCGCCAATCCCGAGGGGCTTCCACTTATCCTGGCCGGAGCGCAGCCGGTGCTGCTCCCCGCCACGGCTGTGCAACCGGTCAAACCCCTCGGGTTTTATCATCATGCTTTCGCCATCTAATAAACCCTGGACGCCGTTCTGCCCTGGCTCAGCTTGCTTGTTCTGGCAGTATGGGCAGGTCTTTGGATCATGCGGCTTATAGGACTCAGGCTCCTCATACGTCGTGATCAGCCCTTCGTAATTGCGCAAGACGATCTTGTGATCCGACATGCTTACCAGGTAATTAGGCCCAAGGGGAATTTTTCCTCCACCTCCCGGTGCATCTACCACAAAAGTAGGCACGGCAAAACCCGACGTGTGCCCGCGCAACGCTTCGATGATCTCTATCCCCTTGGCCACCGGCGTGCGGAAATGCCCGGCGCCTTCCACCAGATCGCACTGGTAAATATAATAGGGACGGACGCGAATGCGCACCAGGTCTTGCACCAGTTTCCGAAAGATGTGCGGACAGTCGTTGATGCCCGCCAGCAGCACTGACTGGTTACCGAGCGGGATACCGGCCCGCGTGAGCCGGTCACAGGCTTCAGCCAGCTCGGCAGTAATCTCATTAGGGTGGTTGACGTGAATATTCATCCACAGGGGATGATATTTTTGCAGCATATCCGTCAGCTCAGTCGTCACCCGCATCGGCATAAAGACGGGCACGCGGGTTCCAATCCGGATAACCTCGATATGAGGGATCTCGCGCAACCGGCTGAGCAGTTCCTCCAGCTGGCGCGGCGCAATGGTCAGGGGATCACCGCCTGAAATGAGCACATCGCGAATCTGGGGGGTCTTGCGCAAATAATCCAGTTGTAGTTCGAATTCAGCCTTCGAAAAAGTGGCCGCCGGATTGCCCACGATGCGAGAGCGCGTGCAGTAACGGCAATAAGAAGCACACTGAGTGGTCACCAACATCAAAACCCGGTCCGGGTAACGGTGCACCAGGCCAGGCACCGGGGAATGAAGATCCTCCGCCAGGGAATCTTCCATCATACCGGTGAACGGCACAATTTCATCCGCCGTGGGGATCACCTGCCGCCGGATAGGATCGTTCGGATCTTCCGGGTTGATTAAGGATACAAAATAAGGCGTAATATCCACCCTGAATAGACCCCGCGTCATCAACGCTTTTTTCTCACTTTCAGTGAGCTTCAGAAGCTTGTTCAGATCTTCAAACGAGTTCAAGCGATGGCTCAGTTGCCAGCGCCAATCATTCCATTGCTGATCGGGCACACTTGCGTACATAGGGGCTCGCCGGGAAGGAAAAGGAGATGGGGACATTCACATACACTCCTGGAATATAACCTGCATCCAAACATCCTGTCAGAGAAGGATTTCCCCTGGCCGGCCTGCTTGTCGTCTATTATTGTAATCTAAATCGAATCATGGTCAATATCGGGATTCAACCCCAACTAAAACAAAGCAAGCCGTCGAAGTCGGCGACTCTATAATAGTTTTATTAACATTTTCGCCAGGAAGGCGCCTGACTTGACTCGCTCTTCCAGGCATGGTATGATCATTTATCATACTTTAGCACTCTCACACCAAGAGTGCTAAAATGATAGAACAAATAGGACGATCATGGTAGAGTTATCTGAGCGGCAAAAACTGATTCTGACATTGGTGGTTCACGAATATACCCGCACCGCCCAACCGGTCGGGTCTCACCACCTGGTCGATCATTATAAGCTCGATATGAGCTCTGCCACTATTCGCAACGAAATGGCGGCTCTGACAGAGCTGGGACTTTTACGCCAACCCCACACTTCTGCCGGCCGGGTTCCATCGGAAGAAGGGTATCGCTATTTTGTCGGCCGGTTAATCCGAAACTCGGAGCTGCCTGCCAACACGCGCCGGACGATCAGCCACCAGTTCTACCAGTCTCCGCAAGATATCGAACAATGGCTGCGCCTGGCCGCATCAGTGCTGGCCCACCAATCGCGAGCAGCCTCTCTGGTCACGGCACCCCATTCAGAGCTGGCGCGTTTCAAACATCTTGAATTAATTGCGACCCGCGGGCGGCAGGTGCTCTTAGTGATGGTCATGATGGGCGGCGAAATCCACCAGGAATTGCTGACCTTGCAAGAACCTGTGACGCAGGATAGCCTGTCGATCGCGGCCAACCATATCACCCTTTTATGCCAGGGCCTGGGGGTTGACGCCTTATCCGCCCTGGAAGACCAGTTGAACCCATTGGAAAAAGACGTTTTGACCGTCATTAAGCGCGCCATGGCCCGCTCAGACACCATGGTTGCTGGCGAGGTTTACCTGGATGGATTGAGCAACGTGCTGATTGAGCCGGAATTTTCAGGTTCCGAAGACGCTCGCCGGGCTCTGCGCGTGCTTGAAGAGCGATCCCTGCTGGATAATTTGTTGTCTCGCACCATTATGACCAGTGCAATTGGCGGGGTTCAGGTCTTGATTGGGGGTGAAGGCACCTGGCAAGAACTGAGCCAATGCTCGATGGTGCTGGCACGCTATGGCATGCCTGGCTTAGCCACAGGCACCCTGGGAGTCTTAGGGCCCATGCGTATGCCGTACGGGCAAACCATATCGACGGTTCGTTTTGTCGCCGGCCTGTTGAGCGACCTGGTTTCTGAAACGTTGTCGGGCTGATCAACCGCCCCGACGATATGATTTATTCACAAGGAATCCTAACATTATGAGAGAAGACAAAACTAAGAAAAGCCATCCCAAACCTGAACAAGTCGTTGAGCCAGTGGGCGATGACACCATCGGCCAGCCAGCCGGGCAGGCCCCATCCCCCACTGGCGGTCCAGATATTAACGCCGGAACCGTGAACTCCGCCGGCCCCGAGCAGGTGCAGGCTGAAAATGCGGAAGCCCAGCCGCCGATGATTGCCCTTTCTATGGAAGAATTTGACAACCTTCAGAAGGATTTGAAAAAAAGCCAATCTGAGGCAGCCGGCTACTTCGAAGGCTGGCAGCGCGAAAGGGCCGATTTCATCAATTACAAAAAACGGGTTGATCGGGATAACGCCCAGGTACAGCAAAATGCCCTGATCGGGATAGTGAAGAAGTACCTGGTTATTCTGGATGATCTGGACCGCGCTTTGAAAACCCGCCCTTCAGAAGGTGAAATGAGCGCCTGGGGAAATGGCATTGAACTCATTTACCGCAAGCTGCTTAATCTGCTTGAGAACGAAGGGGTGCGCCGGATGAGTATGGAGGATACGGTTTTTGATCCCACCCGGCACGAAGCGATCACCTATGAAGAAAGTCCGGCCCATCAAAGTGGCCAGATTATTGAGGTCATTCAACCAGGCTATCTGCTGGGAGATCGGGTGATCCGGCCAGCCCAGGTGCGGGTAGCAAAATAGGAGGATATCATGGGAAAAATCATTGGAATCGATCTAGGTACGACCAACTCAGTTGCCGCAGTCATGATCGGCGGCGAGCCGGTGGTGATCCCATCGGCTGAAGGTGAACGCCTGGTGCCCTCAGTCGTGGCAGTGAATAAAAACCACGAACGCCTGGTGGGACGGGTCGCTCGCAACCAGGCGATCATCAACGCAGAGAACACTATCTTTTCAATTAAACGCTTCATGGGGCGGAAATTCGACGACCCCGAAGTGCAAAAAACCATCAACCGGGTCCCATACAAAGTGACCAAAGCGCCCAATGGCGATGTGCGCGTTGTGCTGGATGGCAAGGAATATTCACCGCCGGAAATTTCCGCGATGATCCTGGCCAAGCTGAAGGCCGATTCGGAAGCCTACCTGGGCGAGCCTGTCACCCAGGCGGTGATTACCGTGCCGGCGTATTTTAACGACTCGCAACGCAACGCCACCAAGGACGCTGGCAAGATTGCCGGTTTGGAAGTCCTCCGCATCATTAACGAGCCCACAGCTTCTTCACTGGCGTATGGGTTGGACAAGAAGAAAAATGAGATTATCGCCGTATATGACCTGGGCGGCGGTACGTTCGATATCTCCGTTCTGGACGTGGGCGAAGGGGTGTTCCAGGTGCGCTCAACCAGCGGCGATACTTTCCTGGGTGGGGATGAT
>JAJYIW010000061.1 GCA_021789855.1 Chloroflexota bacterium
CGCGCCCAAGGCTAATTCCTTGATTGCCTTTTCCCCTACCTCCAAGCTCGACGTGGATTTATCCGATAACTTTCCTGCATCGGCGCTGGCAACTTCTCGCCTTTCTGGCGATAAAACCAGGCTGGCCTATCTCGAAAACAGCCGCTTGCTGGTGATTCTAGATCTCAACCAACATACCAGCAATTCTATTCAACTGGATCGGGATTGCTCCGGCTTATCCTTGTCGCCCAAAGGCGACCAATTATTGATGGCTTGCGGCGATATCTATCTATACACCCTGGCTACCCAGAAATGGCAGGCGCTAACCACTTCCACTCGCCCCCAGGAGTGGAGCGCCCCGGCCTGGTCTCCGGATGGGAAATGGCTGGCTTACATCCATCCCGCCACCAGTATCCCGCCGCAACGGCCAACATCAACACCCACTGTTTCCTACAAAACCAAGACTCCCCAGCCTTCGCCTATCCCGCCGGTGGTCAAGGATCCGCTGGATGGCCTGTACCTGGTCAACACCACCTGCCTCAACGACCCATCCACCTGTAAATCGTTTACCAATTTTGTTCAGGCCTGGCTCTATGCCCCGGCTCCTCCCGCCTGGTCGCCAGATAGCCTCTACGTGGCCTTTTACGATATGGGCACCATCATGATGTACAATTCGGTAGGCGAATACCGGGGTGAGATCGACCTTCCCGAGCTTCAACCAACCGACGGCTGGAATTACCAACCCATCGTCTGGTCGCCAGACGGTCAATGGATGGCGCTGTCTGGCGCCAAAGGGGACAGCAAAAGCCAGCTCAGCCTGATCTCGGTCAAAGCCCAGTCCATTCACCAGATGGTCACCGGTGATAGCCCGATCAATCTCATCGATTGGTTTGCGCTGCCCACCTTTGCCATCGGCCAATCCTATACGGTGTCAATGGCTGGCGATACCTTACATGTCCATGATACCCCATCGATCGATGGAGTTCTTATTCGCCGGCTTAAACATGGCGATACCTTCACCGTCCTGGAAGGGCCGGTGTACGCGGAAGGGTATATTTGGTGGAAAATTCAAGAAAAGATCGAGCTGACCCAAGGCTGGATTGTTGAGAACCCGGATTGGGTGGTCAACGCTATTCCATAAAAAAATTAAACGCTGTTCTTCAGGGTTAACTCGATCACTGGCACCACGATATCGGGTTTTTTAATCGGCAAGGTCAGAACCAGGGTGTCCGAATTCACATCCAACTGGCCGGCTTCCCATTCGGGAACTGACATCAGCACCTCGCTGCCGTCATTCAAGAACCGGGCATACTCGACCTTGCCACCCAATCCTTTGAGCGTCAGGAAGCGGAATGGCCAGGCGTAAACATGGACGTATACTTTATTTCCGTTCTGCGTCAGCCGGCAATCCTGGGGCGCAGGAAAATCGCTCTGTGTGCAACCGTAAATTGAAGCTGCATGGTGATCCATCCAGTCGCGATAAACCTCCAGCGCTTTAACTGCCCGGCCATCGAAGGTTCCCAGTGAGGTGGGGCCAACGTTCATGATGAGGTTTCCGCCGCATGCCACCGTGTTGATGAGCATCCTGATCAGTTGTTCGGGGCTTTTCCAGGTTTCTTCATCCCGATGGTATCCCCACGAGCCGCTGAACGTCTGGCAGGCTTCCCACACGACCGGTTCTCCGTTCACTTTAACCCATTCGGTCGGTTGGATTTGCTCCGGCGTATGGATATCCGCCTGGTCTGCTGGGAGGTCCAGCCGATTGTTCAAGATAATTTTCGGGCTGATTGAGCGGATAATCTCCACCAGTTTCTCGCTCTCCCATTGTTCATGCCCTTTTCCAGGAAAATCTTTGTACATTCGATCAGGATAGGAGAAGTCGCACCATAATATTTCGGGTTGATACGTTGTTAATAATTCCGTGACCTGGTTGCGAATATAACTCGCATAACGATGGATGTCCCGGTTCTGATTCAGCTCAGGCGCCTGCGGGTCATCCCGAAGCGGGTGGAAGACATCAATCGGGAAATCGGGGTGATGCCAATCAATCAAAGAATAATAAAAGCCAACATGTAACCCCTCAGAACGAAAGGCGTCGACATAAGGCCCTAAAACATCTTTACCATACGGAGTATTGGTGACCTTGTAGTCAGTGAACTGGGAATCCCACAGGCAAAAACCCTCGTGGTGCTTACTGGTTATCACCACATACTTCATGCCAGCTTCCCGCGCCTGCCTGGCCCAAAGGCGGGGATCGTAAAAAGTGGGGTTGAAGTGCTTGAAATATTTTTCATAATACACGTCTGGGGGGATTTTTTCGTGCGATTGCACCCATTCGTGCCGGGATGGGAGGGCGTATAGCCCCCAATGGATGAACATACCAAAACGATCGCGGACAAACCAGCTTGTATCACCGGTGGTGGGCTTGGGGATTAACATCGTCATTCTCCTTGATTGAAGGTATGCCGTAGTGGCGAACAGCGTTCACCCGTCAAGATCAGGCAGGCGTCTCATGAACCAGGACGACCGGCTTAACCGGATGGATCATAAGCCACACGCCAAACACGATCAACAATATTGAAACGAAGACTGTCAGGATGAATTGGTGAAGGGGGAAAAGCAATCCAGCCGGATCCCGTAAGAGAAAGAAGAAGTCTGTTAAAAAATGGGCAATCACCAGGGGCCAGATCACTCCCTTCTTAATCACCAGCGAGGAAAATAAGATCCCAACGGCCAGGCCGTTTAATACCATTCCCAGCGTATCCAGTATATTTTTACTGGCTATCGCATTGATCCCATGAATGGAACCACATAAAAGGGTCGTTGCGATAATCGCAAACCAGGTGCCAACCTTTCTGAGGGATTTCAGCATTAAACCGCGGAAGAAGACTTCCTCGACAAAACCGGCTGAAAGGGCAGTGAAGAATACCACGACCACATGGTGCAGATTGACCAGCTTAACGCCTGGGATGATATTGACCACTACCGGGATTAAGGGCACCAGGAAAAACCAGGCATCACGCCGCTTCTCAAATGCGTGAAAGCCAATCGCCATCCACCAGCCCAGTAAGGTGGTCACAAAGACTGCTAAGATAACCAGAATGACGTTGCTGACGCCATAAGCCGCCTGAAAGGTTAACCCCAGGAATGGCGCCGCCGTCCCAACCAATATATACACAAAAGCAATCCCAATCTCTAAAAATAAAACGAACCACACCGGATGCTGATCGATAAAGGGTAATCGCGACATTCGCTAATTAACGTTAAGTCCTTTCGGGAAATGAATCATCTGTCCATTTTATCATCAGATTATCCAGGCGGAGATCACAAGTTGTTAATCGTGTTGCACCGATCGGTGATACGGCGATCCCGATTTGGCCCTCTCTCGAATCCTGCAGCACCGCCAGGAGGTTTGGTAAAATAAGCATGGAATAAAGCCCGTGAAACACCCTGAAAAAGCAGCCGCCCATCACGATTTAGTCATCCGCCCATTTCAACCCGCCGATCAGCCAGCGGCGAAAGCCCTGATTTTGGATGGGTTGACCGGCCATTGGGGATTTCTCGATCCAACGCTGAACCCTGATTTAAATCATATCGCTGTCAGCTATGCCGCGGGGGTCTTTCTCACCGCCTGGCTTGGCGACCGAATGGTCGGAACGGGGGCGTTCCTTCCAGAAGGTTACGGAATTTACCGCATCGTCCGCATGTCGGTGCGAGCAGAATTCAGGCGACTGGGCATAGGCTCGATGGTTCTCCACGATCTGGTTGGACGCATTAAAGCCCTGGAGGGGCACACCATTATCCTTGAAACCACGTCAACCTGGTGCGAGGTGATCCAGTTTTATCAACGCTTTGGGTTCACGATCACCGGTGAACAAAATGGCGAGACGACTTTTTCCCTGGCGATTTAAGCGATGACCGGCCTCAACCCTGAGCGAGTCGATCCTCATCATGGTTCATCCAGAAGCACCGGCACTTCTTTCGAGGAATACCGCAAGGCCAGGATGGTGAGTATCGCCATGGCGATAATTGCCGGAACCATCAAAGACACCATCAGGCTGGCCGGCCCTACCGTCACAAATAATTGCCCAACCAGCCAGGGCATCAGCATCATACCCAGGCTGGAACCAATAGAAAATAGCCCGGTAATTTTGCTATTGATCAGCATCATCCGGCCAGCCATTGACATGGTGGTTGGGTAAATCGAGGCGATAAAAAATCCCAATAGAGTTGTACCGGTTAAGATGGGGATAAGAGACCCAACCCAGGTAGCCATCAAGATCAGGCTTGCAAACGCTCCGAGAAAATCCAGCCAGAGCATCGTCTGTGATTTTAGCCGCATAGCCAGGGGGATCGCGACCAGCCGGCCTACGACCAGCCCTCCCCAAAATAACGCGTTGAGATAGGCGGACAAAGTGGCATCCCCCAGGTGCAATTGCAGCACATAGGTGAATATCCAACCGCCATACGCGTTGGCAATGCCGCCATAACAGGCGAAGATCAGAGCTACCAACCCTATTAAGCGATAATCGAACTGGCCATTCCGCTGTTGAATCGTCCTGTCAGGGATTGAAGGGGCTGGAATCATAACGACCAGGATCGTCGGCATAATCATTAACGCCATGAGCAGGTAAGACCAGGTCAGCCCGTTTTGCCGAAGAATGAACTGGGCCACCAGGATAGGCGTGATTAAAGTCCCTACCCCAAAAAAGAAATGTAGTCCATTCATCAATGGACCAACTGCATCCCCATGCAGCCAGACGATGAACGTATTAGCACCTATGTTAAGCAATCCCTGGCAGGCGCCGGTGATGAATAACAAGGCCACCAGCCACCAGTAATCCCTTAAAAAAGGAGTCATGACGGTGCATACGGCCATCCCGAGGATCATCATCGCCATGACCACGTGGCCGCGCAATCGGTTATAAGCCCAACCGGAGAAAGCAGAAATCAAGAGGCTCCCAAGAGCTCTAGCGGTAAACAAGACGCCGATCATCCCTAAATCGACGCCCACATTTTTTGCCAGGCCAGGTAAAGTGGGGCCCAGGGATGCCTGGGATATTCCCATGGCGACGAATGCGGCATAATAGGCTGCTGTGGTAGCGACCTTTAGTTTTTCCATCAGATTTGATTATATATTATAATCCGCCCATGTTTATTTCTCCCCCGACCGTTACAAACCAACCCAAACGATATCGCTGGCCTGGATTGCTTTTTGACAGCTTCCTGATGGTGTTAATCCTGATCGGCGTCTTTTACCGCTTTGCCTGGGTCAACTGGAGCCAGGGTGCTAACCTTCACCCCGATGAGTACGGGTTAACCAACACCCTGGTACAGATGAGCATCCCAAAGTCCCTGGCTGATTATTTTAATACCCGCCTGTCGCCCCTCAGCCCCTATCAAAAATATGATCTCAACGGGCAGCCCACGCAAAATGGCCCGGACAATGCCATGCGCTGGGGCCAATGGCCTATCATCATCATCCGCGTCATGGGCGAGCTCACCGGAAACACCGGTTACAATGAAATCCGCTTGATGGGCCGGGTGATGTCGGCCCTGAGTGACACCATTACCCTCCTGTTGATCTATTTAATTGGGAAGCGTTTGTATTCCTACCGGATCGGCCTGATCGCGGCAGCCCTCAGCGCCCTGGCAGTCATGCAGATCCAGCAATCACACTTTATGACGGTCGATATGTATGGGGTCGTATTCACCGCCTTGGCGATGTATTTTGCCGTGCGATTTGCCCAGACCGCGATTATTGTGCGCAAAGATTCAAAATACCGGCCAACCTCGCAGGGTTGGATATGGGGGATATTGTTTGGAATTGCTTTCGGCATGACGATGGCTTCACGGATCAACCTGGCCCCCCTGGCTGGGATGATCATCGTTGCAGCTTTCATCAGTGTGGCTCATTTGAAATTAAAGAGCCAACAAGATTTAACAGCAATCTTGATTGGAACCGGGCTCCTATTATTTGTTTCAGGGCTCACCAGCTTTTTGACTTTTCGCGTCACCCAGCCCATGAGCTTTCGAGCTGCGACCGGGGATACCACTGTGCTCACGATGCGCATCAATCCCGACTGGTGGAGCGCGATGCAGCTCGCCTCTCAGGAATCCAATGGCATTGGTGGAGGGCCGCCGGAAGAACAATGGACTGCCCGTCCCATTCTCTTCTTCCCATTAATGAATATGGTGCTCTGGGGCATGGGCTTGCCCTTTGGGTTAATGGCGTGGGGAAGCTTTCTATGGGCGTCCTGGGAGGTGATCCGTTACGGGCGGAACTGGGAAGCCCACCTGCTCAGCCTGGTTTGGGTAGGGGGATATTTTCTGTTTATGGGGACTCGCTTCGTCAAATCGATCCGCTATTTCCTGCCAATTTACCCCTTCCTGGCCTTACTGACGGCATGGGGGTTGATGGAATTGTGGAGGTTGTCCCATCCCAAACCGGCTTCTTTGGATAACGCAGCCCAGGCGAATCCACCTCGCCCGCTGCGCCACCGTAAAGACCGCTGGCCTGGCTGGCAGGTGCTATCAGCAGTCCTGACTGGAGTGGTGCTGCTTGGCACCCTGGCCTGGGCCACCTCTTATGTTCAGGCGGTCTATATCAACGGCAACACGCGTATCCGGGCGACCGAGTGGATCGTCCATCACATTCCATCACCGATCCAGCTCCTGCTCAAAACCTCTTCAGGACAGACTGGCGAACCCATTACCGTTCCTGATGGCTTACAGATCGCTCCCGGTGTCCCGTTCATCCAGGAATTCACGGTTTCGACCCCAGGCACACTTGAAAGTGTTGTCCTCCCTGTGGCGTCCCTGGTGCCGGGGAACGTGAACGGCGGATTAACGCACGGCATCCTGCGTATTCTCATTGCTCAAAACCAGACCGGCCAGCAGCCGTTATCCGAAGCGGATGTCGATATATCTCTGGCTCCCAATGGCAGCCGCGGCCAGTCATTCACGGCCAGTTTCCAGCCAATCAACCTGCAGGCCGGCCAGGTCTATTATGTGATTGCTTCGTCGCAGAGCCAGGGCACTTTCGCCATCAACCGGGTGCTCATCTCCAATGAAAGCTGGGATGAAGGCCTCCCGGTGCGCATGGATGGGCTAGACCCCTTTAGCACTTATTATGATGGCATCACCATGGAAGCGCGCTGGTACGATAGCCCCGACAAATTAAAAATGTACCTGGATACCCTGTCAAAAGCCGATTATGTTATGGTTCAAAGCCAGCGAGCTATCTGGTCGGTCACGCGGCTGCCCGCCACTTACCCCATGACCATGGCTTATTACCGGGCTCTCTTTCAGGGCCAGTTGGGATTTGACCTGATCGCCAGCTTCAACGCCCCCTTGAGGCTTGGCCCGCTTTATATCTCTGACCTGGGCGGAACGGTGGCCTGGGGTCACCCACCCCTGTTACCCCTCTTCAACAACAGCCCCTGGGCTGCCGAAGAAGCTTTCAGTGTGTACGATCACCCCCCGGTGTGGGTTTTCAAAAAGAGCGCCAACTTTGATATCAATAAAGTAGCCCAAATCTTAGGGTCGGTCGATTTAAACAAAGTCGTGGTCATGTCTCCGCTCAATTCGACCCCTTATGATGGCCCGCAAGTCTGGATTCCATAAGGCAATATCTCTTTTCGACTGCCACCATCCATTTGATCGCTCATTTAACTGGTTTGGACTACAATAGAGATCAGAGATGTCAATTAATGGAAACCCGGTTAGAGCTACTCGATCCTTCATTGGCAAAAAAGATAAAACTTAGCGACCCGTCCAAAAGGCGTGCTTCCATTTTGGAAATCTGCAAATATGCTCTGTCCCATGCCCGATTAGATGACGATGTCGTCCCAAAAATCATGGCCAACCTTGAGTCGCGCGCATATATCCAGGCCAGGCAATACAAAAGGGCAGTCGAAGGGCTGTTCAATGAGCTGGAAAGTCGCCAGCTCTCCCTGCAGAAACAGGTGAATGCCGGCCAGGCGCCCCTCCAGGATTTCCAGGAAGCCTATAAAGATGCCAGGGCGGCGAACGCATTGCTCTTTTCCCTGGACGCTGACTCCTATATCGCCTTATCCGAAGCTGCTTATGAAGCCTATTCCATCACCCAGGACTTGAAAGCCATCACGGATATTTTATCCAGCTAAACAACCTCCAATTCATTGTAACCGTCAGGTCCTACTGAAGAAAGGTCATCATGCAGAAAAGGCCCTTGATTTATGCCACCCGCGGCCTGATCACTTCAGGCCATTATTTAGCTTCCGCCGCCGGTCATCGCGTGGCATTGATGGGCGGGAACGCCATCGATGTGGCAGCCACGGTTTGCTTTACGCTCAACTTACTTGAAAACCAAAACTGCGGGATCGGCGGAGAAGTCCCGACATTGATTTACTCGGCCAGGGATAAAAAAACTTACGAGGTCAGTGGGCTGGGTTGGAATGCCAGCGCATTTACCATCGATTGGTGCCGCGCTCATCACCTGGATATGATCCCAGGGGATGGCTACCTGCCAGCGGTTGTCCCCGCCGTGGTAGGCACCTGGGGAGCCGCGCTTGAACGCTTTGGCCGGCTGAGTTTTGCTCAGGTCTTGCAGCCTGTCATCGAGCTGGCCGAAAATGGATATCCCGTTTACGAAGACCTCCACCGCGTGCTGGTCCACCAACAAGATAAGTTTACGCTCCGTTATCCCACGACCGGTAAAATTTTTCTTCCTGGCGGGAGCATTCCTGAAATCGGCACGCGCCTGGCTAACCCCGACCTGGCCAACACGCTGAAAATCATGGTCAAAGCCGAAGCGGGCCAGGCCTATCGTGGTAGAAGCGCTGGAATCCAGGCTGGGGTTAAGGCTTTTTACCAGGGGCCGATTGCGGAGCAAATCGTGCGTTTCATCCAGGATCATCCTGTGGAGGACAGCAGCGGTGCAATCCACGCCGGGCTTTTATCTTATGAAGACCTGGCAACCTGGGAAGCTCGCATTGAAGAGCCCTTATCGTTCGTCTATGAAGGACTGACCGTAAATAAATGTTCTTCCTGGACTCAAGGCCCGGTGTTTCTGCAACAGCTCGCCCTCCTGGCCGGATTTGACCTCAAGGGCATGGGATTGAACTCGGTGGAGTACATTCACACCCTCCTGGAGAGCATCAAGCTGGCTTACGCTGACCGCGAAGCCTATTACGGTGACCCTTTGTTCGACTCCCCGCCTTTCGATGTCTTGCTCAGCGAAGCTTATAATGCACAGCGACGTGACCTGATTGAGCCTTTGGCCTCCCTCACGCTTCACCCTGGCGATGCCGGCCAGGGAGTTCCCCGCTGGGATATCAGCGATGTGGTCGCCAGCAATCGCGAGGGCGTGTCCAGGCCTCAGGCCCCTGTCGACGAAGCAGGGCACCATGGGGATACCACCCATCTCGACGTGGTGGATGGTGAAGGCAACCTGGTGGCGGCGACTCCCAGCGGTGGATGGATTCCCTCCTCCCCAGTCATTGAGGGGCTAGGGTTTCCCCTCGGCACACGCGGCCAGATGTTTTACCTGAACCCAGCCCGCCCCAATGCACTCGCCTCGCATAAACGACCACGCGCCACCCTCACGCCCACCCTGGTCACCCAGGATGGAAAACCACTGCTGGCTTTTGGAATGCGTGGGGGAGACCGCCAGGATCAAAAGACGCTTCAATTCTTCCTGGCCCATGTCTTGTTTAACCTCGACATCCAATCAGCCCTGGATGTCCCTGCGTTTCATAGTGAAGCTTTCCCCAGCTCTTTCACTCCACGGGGGATGTCCCCTGGCCTGGTCGTCCTCGAAGAAGGGATCGATCCAGCCGTGGCCAGGGGCCTGGAACACCGCGGGCATAAGGTGCTGATCGATCAAGACGTGAGAGAAAACAGAATGGCCATTCGAGTGGATGCGGATAACGGCGTGATGAGCGGCGGTGTTTGCTCGAGCGGGGAACATGCCTACGCGCTGGGATGGTCATGATGGAGGCGTGGATTACCTCCATGCAGCCTGAAGACTGGGAAGCAGTACGGGCGATTTATATCCAGGGCCTCGCGAGCGGTAATGCCAGCTTTGAAACCACCGCGCCGGACTGGATCGAATGGGATAGCCGCCATCTGAAATACGGGCGGCTGGTAGCGCGATGGATACCGACCGGCCAGGTGGTCGGATGGGCAGCGTTATCCCCTTATTCGCACCGGCCGGTTTATGCAGGGGTTGCCGAAGTCAGCATCTACATAAGCCCAGATTACCAGGGGCGTGGACTGGGCAAGCAATTGCTCTTGCGCCTGATCGAAGAAGCCGAGAACGAAGGAGTCTGGACGCTTCAGGCAGTCCTCTTTCCTGAAAACACGGCCAGCCTTGCACTTCACCAGGCTTGTGGTTTCCGGCAGGTTGGCCGGAGGGAACGCATTGGAAAATCCGGCGGGATCTGGCGCGATGTGCTCCTGCTCGAAAGGCGCAGCGCCAGGGTAGGCCGGTAGAGGCCGGTGGAGGTCAGCCCATGCAGCAATCGCTTTTATTCACGTGGCTAGGGGTCGCCGGGGTTGAGATCGAATTTGAGCGGCGAAGGCTGATGATCGATCCATTCATCACCCGGTTTTCCCTCATCCACATCCTTTCAAAAATTGAACCGGATCGAAAACTCATCGCCCATCAGCTCAAAGCCCCTGAAGCCATCCTGGTAACCCATTCGCATTGGGATCACCTGTTCGATGTGGCCGAATTGGCCAGGAGCTCTGGGTGCCAGGTGTTCGGTTCGGCGACAACCTGCCGGTTATTAACCTTGCAAGGGATTGATAAGAACCAGCTCAATGAAATTTCAGCCGGTGATAGCTTTTCTATGGCGGGTATGGTGATACAGGCCTTGGCTGGCAGCCACATCAAAACTCCGCTCGATCACTGGCTGAATAAGCCCCTCGCCCCAGGATTGCGACCACCCTTGCGCCCGATTGATTTTCATCGTGGAAGCGTCCTGGCGTTTCGGATCCAAGCGGGTGATTTATCCCTGCTCCATGGCAAAGCGGATACCAAAGCCGATGTTCTTGTACAAGCGCCTTATCTCTGGCAAGGTTCCTCCTTCTGCCATGACCTGGCTCGCGTTAATCCCCGCCTGCTGATCCCGATTCATTGGGATGATTTTATGCGCCCGTTAACGCAGCCTCTCAAGCCCATGTTCGAACCTGTGCACCCTCCATTCCCCTGGATTTACCGGGTGAGTCTGGAGAAATTGGCTCAAAAAGCCAAAACCTGTATACCCGGTTTGCAGGTTTATATCCCAGAATTATTCACACCTTATCTCATTGATTCCACTTACAGCCAAAGATCAATAACCGAAGGTTTATTAACATGACGATCCTGAGCGTGTACGGCATCATTTTTGACAAAAACAGGCGAATCTTGTTGATTCGCCATAGCTTGGGGTCGAAAAGCTGGACCATTCCAGGGGATAGGCCCGGCGAAGGTGAGTCCCCTATCGAAGGCCTGGTTCGTATTATTGATGATGAAATCCACGCGAAGATCAAGCCCATCCGGCTTTTGGGAGCGTATTCCACCACCTATAATGACGCCCTGAGCCTATCCATTGAAGCCGAGGTGGTTGAGCCAGATGAATGGGTCCCTGGCGAGGACGTTTCAGATATTGGCTTTTTCGCAGCCTTCGATCTCCCTTACCCGATTCATTACATCACCCAGGTGATTATTCAAGATGCATTCGAGGGACGCACCGGGGTAATCCGGGTATTTTCCCATCCAGAGAACACCGATAAAACCAGGCTAACGGAAGAATAGACATGAACCGATCAACCATACTTAGCGGATTTATTTTTTTGACCATGATCCTGGCCGCTTGTGGCCCAGCGCCACTTCCACCCACTCCAACGCCTTCGCCAACCTCCCCGCCAAAACTGCCTCCATTGGCCGCCACTGTCACGCTATCCCCCTCGCCCATCCCAACCGTTGCGCCCACCAGCTCACCTGAGCCCTCCCAGACGCCTACCCTGGCCGCGCTGCCCATACCCACCCAGCCGCCCATTGATGAAAAAGACGCTTACGCTTTTTCTCAAAATCAACGCCTCGGCCGGGGGATGAACATCGGTAATGCGCTTGAGGCTCCTAAAGAAGGCGACTGGGGGGTCACCCTGACGCCTGAGCTGTTCGATTTGATCAAAAGCGCTGGTTTTAACTCGGTTCGGCTGCCAGTTCGCTGGTCCGGCCACACGTCTGCCAATCCTCCATACACCATCGACGCCGCCTTCTTGAGCCGTGTGGATTGGGCGGTGAAACAATGCCTGGACAGGCAGCTCGCGGTCATCCTCGATATGCACAGTTACGCCGAGATCATGGATAACCCTGAGACAGAAAAAGCGAAATTCCTATCGATGTGGACCCAGCTTGCTGCTCATTATAAAAATTATCCAGATTCCGTATACTTTGAGTTGCTGAACGAGCCTTACGGCATGCTGGCAACCGCCTATTTAAACGATTACTATAACCAGGCCATCCAAATCATCCGCAAGACCAATCCAAAGCGCACCATCATCCTCGGGCCGGGGGGATATTATTCCTTTACCTGGCTGGATTATCTCAATATCGATCCATCCGATCGCAATATCATTATCAGTATTCATTATTATTCACCCTTTCACTTCACCCACCAGGGTGCTGAGTGGGTCCAGGATTCGAATGCATGGCTTGGGACGCGTTGGACTGGCACACAGCAGGAAAAGAACGACATCACCCATGATTTTTCCATTGCGGCGCAATGGGCCAGCCAGTATAAACGCCCTATCTACCTGGGTGAATTTGGCGCTTACCACACCGGTTTGATGGCCGACCGGGTTATCTGGACGAATGAAATCGCCAGGCAGGCTGAAAGTTTCGGATGGAGCTGGGCCTATTGGGAATTTTGTGCGGGATTCGGCATCTATAACCTGGACAGCAAGACCTGGAACGAGCCGTTATACCATGCCCTTATGCCGGTTCAATAATCGCTTGCCCACGTAAAAGACATTTCTGAAAAGCCGGCATGAACGATCGATTTCATTTCAATTTTTAACCATCACACCCCATCCCTAAGGAGCATACCCCATGCGTCTGTTATTTCTTGGCACCGCCGCCGCGGAAGGCTATCCCGGAATTTTTTGTGACTGTGATTATTGTCGTGAAGCCCGTGCATTAGGAGGAAAAAACCTCCGTTTCCGCAGCGCAATGCTCATTAACCAGGATCTGTTGATCGACTTTGGGCCCGACCTGTTAGCCGCCTCCCAACGGTTCAACGTCAGCTTATCCCATATCACGACAGGGCTGGTTACCCACGCTCATGCCGACCATTTCCACCTGGGTAATTTTGAAATGCGCGGGCAACCATTCACCGCCAGGCTCCCTATCCCCACTTTGAACTTGTTTGGCCCACCGGATGCCATCCAGGCCGTCCACCAGGCGTACCCGCACCTGGATGAGCTGCGGATGACTGCCCAGGCGGTTAACGCGTTTACCACCTGGGAAACCAACGGCTACCAAATGACATCTTACCAGGCTTACCACGCAATAGGCGGCGAGCTGACCTGTCTTTTTTACAGTATCAGCGATGGGAAACACAACATCCTTTACGCCACCGACACCGGGCCATTCCCGGAAGCGACCTGGCAGGCTCTTTCAGGGCGAGTCTTCGATGTCATGATCCTCGAAGAGACGCTTGGCAATGGTACCTACGCAGCGCACCTGGGTTTTGAGGGATTCCTCGACCACTGCCGGCGTTTCACGCGTGAAGGGCTGTTGAAACCAGGCGGCCGGATCATTGCCCATCACCTGTCCCATTCAGGCAACCCCCCTCATGCGAAGCTTGAAGCGATCCTCAACCCGCATGGCGTGGAGGTGGCTTATGATGGGATGATCGTCGATCTGGAAGATTAATATAGGAAAAAAACGATGCACCTCATCGACATTGTCCAACGCCAGACACACCCACTTGCCTGGTCTGAAGGTGAGAAAATCCCCTGGAACGAACCGGCTTTCAGCCAGCGAATGCTGCGCGAACACCTGACTCAGGAGCACGACATGGCCAGCCGCCGTTTCAACCGCATCGACCAGCAGGTGGCCTGGATACATCAATACCTGTTGGGTGGAAAGCCCAGCCACGTCCTCGATTTGGGCTGCGGGCCTGGCCTGTATGCTCAACGCTTGTACCGCCTCGGGCATACCCTCACCGGCGTGGATTTTTCACCGGCATCCATGGCTTACGCCAGGGAGCAGGCATTGGCAGAAGGCCTGGCAATCACCTATCTCGAAGAGGATCTACGCACCGCCGAGCCTGGTCATGGTTTCGATCTCGTGATGCTGATTTACGGCGAATTCAACACCTTTTCTCCCGCCGACGCCGGATTGATCCTGGATAATGCCAGGGAAGCTCTGGCCCCTGGCGGCATCCTCTTACTGGAGCCTCATACTTTTGAGGCCGTCAAACAGATCGGCGAAAGACCTCCCTACTGGTACACAAAACAAAGCGGGCTGTACTCCGATCGGCCCCACATCCTGTTAGGCGAGTCTACCTGGGATGCCGAAAGCCTGACCACCACCCAGCGATATTATGTTATCGACGCCGGAACTGGCGACGTTTCACGGCTTGCTTCCAGCATGCAAGCCTACGACGAGAAAGCCTACCGGCGCCTCTTGGAAACCCATGGCTTCACTCAGATCAACATCTACCCTTCGCTGACCGGCCAGGTCGACGAATCATCCGGCACGCTCATGGCAATTTCTGCTCGCAAAGGATGAACGATAGACTCACGGGGCTGCGTAATAGTAGATCGCCCCGTCAGAGCCCTTAAAATACGGATACAATCCACGGGTGAAGGCGTTCAAACGCTTCTGTGTCTCTCCCCCATAAAGTGCGTCGAATTGCCAGTAGCCTTGATTGAACAGCACCAACACCGCCTGTTTATCATGAAATAAACGCTGAACCACGTCCTTCTGGTCATCACCAAAGGTCTGGTTGATTGGCTCAGGGGTATGGCTTTCCAGCTCCGGGATGCGAGAGGCCGGGCGGAAGGTGAAAAACATGATCGCATTAATATCATCGCTGATGATACGCACATTGGAAGGCAGCGTCTTGAGGGCCGGGATCACCCCCGACTCATGCCAGGCGCGAGAGGTGTATCCATCACCCACTGCGTACATTTTTTGCACGTATTGATAGGTAAGGGGAGTATAAGCTACGATGAAGACAAGCAGGATGGCGGGAATTACAAAGCGCCTGGCATCCGGCCCCTTGATGGAATCCAGGACAAAGCTCAAAAAACCACTGCCACCCAACAGGGAAGCAATCAGGAGGGGAGACAACATCCTCTCATCTAGCCGCGGTTTAGGGTTTAGCACAATGAGATAAGTGAGGATGAGAAACAGGCTGTAAACGAGGATAAAAACACCGAAGGTAACCCCCAATTGTAAAGAAGGTTTTTGAGTGGACTGGCTCAGGCTTTTCGAGTCCAGCCTGGAGAAAGTGACCGCCAGCCCAACCAGGACGGCAAGGGCAATGATAAAAAATATCAGCCCGTGATGATAGGGGTATTGAGCTGCAAACAGCCCGCCCCAGGGAAGCCAGCCAAAGAAAATATCAATGAATGCCCTGGCACAGCTTCTCAGCATCACGATGATCTGAGGATAAGAGGGGAGCAGGTATTGCCCTGGATAAGTCCCCATCACGCGCAAGTAGATCAGCCAGAGAAGGAAAGGAACGAGACCCGCCAGCCCGTAGGACAGGCTTTCTTTGATTCGCTGCGAGAGGGTCTTTCCAGGGAAAAACAGGAGGATCAGGCAGCCCGTCCCAATGAAGGTCACACCCGTAAAACGGGTGATAAACCCCAGGCCCGTTAATCCGGCGGATATCCACAATAAATATTGCCGTCCAGTTTGCAAATAATAAACCAGGAGCAGCAGGCCTGCAAACCCCAGCACGTAGAAAAGGGGCTCAGACATCGCACTCGCAAAATTCGAAACCATCGTTGGAGATACCAGCAGGAAGAGACTGATTGCAATGGAGAGAAGCGGCTGGTGGAGTAACCCATCCACCGCCAGGCCCAGGCCAGCGACGAACAGAGCAAAGAGGATCACATCGAGGTAACGGGC
>JAJYIW010000304.1 GCA_021789855.1 Chloroflexota bacterium
CTCCGATTGAGCCTGGGCTTTGGCCGCGAGCTGAGCTTTGGTCAGCGCGATGGCGGTCCAGTGGGCGATATCTTGCAAAAAGGCGGTGTCGTCGCTGGAGAAGGGGCTTTTCGCCAGCTCGCGCCCGATGCACAGGGCGCCCAAGACCCGCTCGGGGGTGTGGAGGGTGTGGATGGCCAGGCGGTGCAGGTTGGTCTCGGCAAAGAGAGTTTCTTCAGCGGGGGAACTGGTGCCTCCTGGCAACGACCGTTGCACCAGGATTTTTTGCCAGTACAGGGCGGCCAGCTTTTGCCCAATTTCTGCCGCGGCTGCCGGGCGGTCGGGGTGTTGGGAAGCCAGTTGGAATTGGTCGCCCCCTTCAGGCAGGAGGAAAATCAAGCTCAGCTCGCCCATCAGGCTGGCCAGGCGGCGGGTCACCCAATCCAGGACCACCTGGTATTGAGTGCCAGACTCGGCCATAAGCGTCGCAATTTCGCCCTGCACCTGGTTGCGCAGGGTGAACTGGCGGATTTTCTCTTCATCTTTCTTCCGGCTGGTGATATCCGCCAGGATAGCGACCAGGCCGGTCGTTTTACCCTGGCCGCCGAACAACGGCGCAGTGGATAGGGCCATGTCCAGGGCCTGGCCGCTGCGGGTCAGGCGTTGGGTATTTTTGTCCTTCACCCCTTCCCCTTCCAGCCCGGCCTTGGTCATCGCGGCCGTTTCGGATTTCAGTTGCGGCGGGACGTTGGGAGGTTCCTTGCCCACCACCTCTTCGGCTTTCCAGCCGAAAAGGCGTTCAGCCATGGGGCTCCACACTTTCACCTTGCCCTGCGGGTCGATCACATGGATGGCCAGGGGTGAAGCGGTGAAGATCGCCTTCAGCACCTGATCTTTCTCCGACAACGCCGCGGTGTGCTGTTGGATGAGCGCAGCGGTTTGGGAAAGCCCGTGCTTGAGCCGCCGGTTTTTCTCGAGGATGAGAATCTGGCGGAGGACGACCAGGCAGGTCGCCATCCCGCCCACCACAATGACCTGGCGGTCCGCCAGGAGCAGGTGGTTGCTGATCCCGACAAACAACAAAATCACCGCCAGGGGCACCCAGAGATAGGGGAAGAAGGCCAGCCAGGGGCCGGCCACCGCGCCAGGGGGCGCGCTGGGGTGGGTTGCGTGTTTATCTGGCTCGACCCATTCAATTTGCAAGACGGCGCCCAGCCCTGCCAGCAAGAAGCTCAGCCCGTACGCAACGGCCAGGGCTCCCACGTCCGTGGTGGCAGAGTAGAGCGCCTGGGAGCTGGAAAGGATATCGGCGACGATCATGGCCGCTGCTGAGCTGCCCAAAAACCACAGCGGCTCCCGTTTTTGGCTGGTGGGCACCTTATACAGCAGCATCAGCAGCGCAGCAAACAGGGCGATATCCCCCAGAGGGCGGGACAGGTAGGCGCCCGGTGTGCCGCCGCTCATGCGTATCCACGGCTCTACCAGGCCGTTCCACAGGCCAAGCATGGCGACCAGGGTGGTGATGGTGATGTCGAGCCCGGTTTCCAGCCGTTCTTCCAGGGTGTGCGCCTGGGAGGGAACCAGGTAGATGCCGGCGGTGAACAGGAGCGCATACAGCAGGGTGGTTCCCTCCACCAGGGGAGGAACCTGGGGCCGGTGGAGGCTCACCTGGATAAAGACCTGGGCGAGATTGCCCACGGCGTAGCAGAGCTGCGCCAGGGCCAGGATGAGCCAGGCCCAGCCCAGGCGTCTGGAGCTGGCGAGAGAACGCTGGGCGGCCAGGAGCAGGGCGTAGGTGACGGGGAGATTGATCAAAGGATAGGTGTAATCCATTACCATCGTGCGCGTTGCGCTGGGGGAGATGAGCGTGGCTTCTGCCGCCAGGGCCAGGAATACGAGCACGGCCAAAATCACGGCATACACAAACCGGTTGGGCGGGCTGTGGAATGGATAGACCACTTCTTTAGAACTCACGATCCTCCATCAGGATTACACTTGGTCAAGCAAGGTGCTGCTGTTGTTGTCCAGGATATATCCAACCCAGGATTCCTGGCGTTGATGGAGTAATTGCAAGATTCGAGCCAAAGGGATTGGGGCGAGTGGAGATCGCCCGGCTTTATCGAAGCCGGTGATAGAGCCAGCAGGGCGGGCCTGCCAGGTTGAGAGCCTCAGTATGGATTCGGGCTATGGAGGAAGGGCAGCTCAGTCCAGGGGGAGGAGGGCCGGCGGAAGCGGGCTGCCCGCGATAAACGCTCGCAGCGCCTGCGCGAACAGGTCGGGGGCGTTCATCGCCCAGTTGTGCTCGCGGGCCAGCGAAGCGCCGCGCCCCAGGTCGACCAGGCGCGCCTGCCCGTGGGGCAGGGCAGCCGCCAGCCGGCGGGCGGATTCTTTCATCACGGCGTATTCCCGTTTCCCGGCCAGCGCCAGCGTGGGCGCGGTCACCTTGCCCAGGTTGCCTGGCAGGCGGTAGGCCTGGTTCGCCAGCATCAGGTTGACGAACTGGCTTTCGGTCGTGGCCTGGAAGGTGGCGCGGTATTGCGGGAAGAACGCGTCTGGAATCGCGGCGGCCTGCCGCATGTTCAGCCGCATCCACCACTCGCTGTGACGGAAAGGTGGGATGAACAGGCGGTAGGTCCAGGTCAGCAGCCAGCGGCTCGCCAGCCAGCCGGCGCCCGGCATGGGCAGAAGCAGCGCGCTCGACACCAGCGCCCGCTCGATCCCCTCCGGTGCCGTGGATAACATTTCTACCGCCACCTGCGCCCCTTCGGATAACCCCACCACCACCGCTTTTCCGCCGTGGGCCTGCTCGCGCACCAGCTCGCTGGCCTGCTCGGCCGCCAGCGCCATGCTGAATGGGCGCACGGCCTGGCTCTGGCCATGCTCAGGCAGGTCTGGAACCAGGCAGTGGAAGTCCGGCAGGCGGGCGATGACCGGCTCCCACATCCAACCGGCCACCCCACCGCCGTGCAGAAAGAGGATCGTCTGGGCGTCCTGCGGGCCCACAGATTGGCAACTTATCTTTAGCATGTCTTCCTCCGTTGAGCTAATATTACTATAATATATAGTTGTTGCTGCTCCCTATTCACGGGGTAGAGCCAGGCGAGTCTCGGTCAGGTCGCGCATGATGAGTTTAAATCCCCCGGAGGTTAATATGAACCAAAATGATCCCCAAAAGATTATCGAAAGCGGAAAGGCCGCTCTTGGCATAGAGCTGGGCTCGACCCGCATCAAGGCGGCGCTGATCGGCGAGGATTAT
>JAJYIW010000062.1 GCA_021789855.1 Chloroflexota bacterium
TTGTGCGTGGCCGCCCGGTAGGGATCGGCGGCGGCAAAAGCCCAGGCCGCGATGATGCCATCCCGCACCTGGTCGCCAGTATAGCTGCCAAAGGCAAGCTGATCCAGCAACACGGTGCAGCGTGCCCGCGCCAGGCGGTGATCGGCCAGGTTGGATAGAATCCGCAGGTGAACTCGCCCGCCGGTAATGGCTTCAACCCGCGGCGCCAGGCGCTCCATCGCCGTGTTGATCGCGTTCGCCCCCATGGCGTCCCGCACATCGTAGATGAGGTGCAGCACCAGGAACGGCCCGATCGGCGACGTTTCGATCAGACGCACCTCCAGGCCGCGCGGCCCGCCTCCTAACTGTTTCAAAACCGGGTCGATCTCGGCTGCTTCTGCCATCAGGGCCGGCTGTTGTTCAAGCAGGGCCATGCGCGCTGCGGGGAGGTCAGGTAAATCCAGGATCTGCATCTGGCCGATCATCTCAGGAGGCGTGGTATGCGCCGTGAAGCCGCCTCCCGCTCGCGCCAGCCTGGCCATAAAAGAGGCCCCGGCCACCACCGATGGTTCTTCGATTACCATCGGCACCAGCACCTCGCGACCATTGATCAGGAAATGTTGGGCGATTCCCAGGGGAAGGCCAAAAACGCCCACCCCATTCTCGACCATGGCGCTGGCCTGATCCAGGCTCAAACCGGCCACGCCGCTCAAAGCCTGGGTTTCTTCAGGCGTCAATCCAGCCTGCTGAGCCACCCTCGCCAGCCGCTCATCGGGCGGCAGGTCATAAAATTTGACGGCCTGGTGGTCTTCACCAGTAGTTTTCATAGCACCTCGCAAATTTCATCCTACGTTAACCTGCAAACAACATACTTATAATCAAAAACCCCTGGCAAAAACTATCAAGGTTGCCTGGGCTATCCGATGGAAGGTTCCCTATAAATCGCCAGGCCAATTTATTTACCAAAAAGACCCTATCCGTTCTATTTGGAGTAAAATTATCCTAGAGAGTAGAGAATGGTAGTGCTAACCCGAGAACAATTAGAGGAGCGGCTGGCCGCTCTTCATCGCGCCAGCCTTGGGCTGGTTCAAGATATTTCCCTCGAGTCCTTGCTCGAGCGGATTGCTATGGTGGCCCGCGAGCAAGCTAACGCGCGGTATGCCGCTGTGGGCGTTTTGAACGAAAAAGGCGAATTAGACCAGTTTATCCCGATCGGGATGACCCCAGATGAAATTCACCTGATGGCGCACCCACCCGTCGGCCAGGGCTTAATCGGCGCGCTTATGCGTGGGCAACAGACCATTCGCCTGGACGATATCTCGGCTGATCCGCGCAGCGTGGGTTTTCCTCCCCATCATCCTGAAATGACCTCTTTCCTGGGGGTGCCTATTCGCCTGGGCGAACGCCAGCTAGGCCAGATATACCTGACCAACAAGCTCAACGCACCCGGTTTCACCCAGGACGACGAGCTGGTCATCGAAACCCTGGCGGCATACGCTGCGGTGGCCATCTCAAATGCCTGGCTGTACAAGGACCTGCGCGAACGCGACCGCGCGCTCACCCGGCGCAACGAAGACCTGGCCTTGCTCAATAAGCTGGCATCTACCCTGGCCGCCTCTCCCACCCAGGAAGACATCCTGGACACGACCCTATCCGGCGTGGTGGATTACCTGGGGGTCAACGTGGGAGAAATATTTCTGCGGAGTGAAGACGGCAAGACTTTGGAACTGGTCTCACACCGCGGCGGCCCGCTGGACAAGTTATGGACGCGCGACCGCTTCTTCGAGGGTGAAGGCGCCATCGGTGAAACCGCCAAAAAGTCTGAGCCGGTCATGATCCATATTCCGGGCGCCAACGGGCGCTACCTGCATAAAGCAGTGATCAAAGCCTTTATCCGGGAAATCGCCTGCTTCCCTCTCACCGGCCGCAGCGGCGTGCTGGGGGTACTGGCCGTAGCCACCTCTTCACCAGAACCCCTCAACGAAATGGAATTGCAGCTTCTGGCATCGATCGGCGCCTGGACAGGGACAGCCATCGAAAATGTGCGCCTCAACGTCCAGGGGCGGCGCCTGGCCGTGCTGGAAGAGCGCGAGCGCATTGGCATGGATCTGCACGACGGGATCATCCAGTCCATTTATGCAGTCGGCCTGACCCTGGAACACGCCCGGTTGCTATTGCCCGAAGACACAGACCTGGCTAAACAGCGCATCAACCAATCCATTGAAGACTTAAATCGCACAATCCGCGATATCCGCGCTTACATCCTGGATCTCAGGCCGCGCCAACTGCACGAAGAAAATTTGATGGACGGCCTCAACCGGTTGGTCAATGAATTTCGTGCCAACACCCTGGTGGAAGCCAACCTGAAAGGCGTCTCCGAAGGGCTGACCCAAATGGCGCCGGCCTGCTCCACTGCCCTCTTCCATATCTGCCAGGAGGCCCTGGCCAACACCGCCAAGCATGCCCATGCCAAGAAGGTTGACCTGTACCTGTGGTCAACCAAAGACCGGGTGCTGCTCGAAATCCACGACGATGGGCAAGGCTTCGACTTGCAGAAAGCGAACATATCTCTCGGGCATGGCCTGGCGAACATGCAGACCCGTGCGCGCGGCGTGGGCGGTGATATCGAAATCACCTCTGAGCCCAACGATGGCACCGCCATCTTGGCCTGGGTGCCTTTCCAGCGCGAACCTTCGCATTGATGACCAGCGAACCTTCCACGGCCGGGCGTGCTCGCTACGTTCAGGGACTTTTCACGCGCATCGCCGGCCATTACGACCTGATGAATCGCCTGATGACCGGCGGGCAGGATCGCTTATGGCGCCAGGAAACCATCCGCCGCGCTAACCTCCAGCCTGGCTCTCGCCTGCTCGACCTCGGTGCCGGCACCGGCGACCTGAGTTACGAGGCGCTGCGCCAACAGCCCGCCTGCCATCCACTGGCGGCCGATTTCACCCTGGAAATGATGCGGGTGGGCATGGGAAAAGCTCGCGCCGGGGAGGGCGCCGTCGATCAATGGGCCGCCGCTGACGCACTGGCCCTACCCTTTCCGGATAACACCTTCGACGCGCTCGTTTCGGGCTACCTGCTGCGCAACGTCACCGACTTGCAGCGATCCTTGAAAGAACAGTGGCGCGTGCTGAAGCCCGGCGGCACCTGGGTTTCCCTGGATACGACCCGCCCGCGGCGTAACTTCCTGTCACCCTTCATCACCTTTCACATGCACACCGTCATCCCCGCCCTGGGCCGCTGGCTGACCGGCTCTGCCGAGGCTTACCGCTACCTGCCCGAATCCACCGAGCATTTCCTCCGCGCCGAAGAGCTGGCAGCGCGCCTGGCCTCCGCCGGTTTTAGCGAGATCGGTTTCCGCCGGCGCATGGCCGGCACCATGGCGATCCATTGGGCGCGTAAGCCGCTTATCTCGTATAATAACCGGTGATGAAAACGAAACGATTGGTGGTGGGTATTAGCGGCAGCTCAGGCGCTATCCTGGGAATCCGCCTGCTGGAATTGCTGCGCCCGACCGGCATCGAGACCCACCTGGTCGTGACCCCCGCGGCGCGATTGACCATCTCGCAGGAGACCGACTGGAAGGTGGAGGACGTGCTGGCCCTGGCCAGCGTTGCCTACCATCCGCAGGACATTGGCGCGGCGATCGCCTCCGGCTCGTTCGCCACCCTGGGCATGGTGGTGGCGCCCTGTTCGATCAAGTCGCTTTCGGCCATCGCCAACTGTTATTCGTCCGACCTGCTCACCCGCGCAGCCGACGTGACCCTAAAAGAAGGCCGGCCGCTGATCCTGGCGGTGCGCGAGACCCCTCTGCACATCGGCCACCTGCGCCTGATGGTTCAGGCGGCTGAAGCCGGCGCGGTGATTTTCCCACCCGTCCCGGCTTTCTACCCCCGCCCAAGTTCCCTGGACGAGGTGGTCACCGACCTGGCAGGGCGCATTTTGGCGCGCCTGGGGATCGACAATGACGCCTACACGGAGTGGAAAGGCCTGAAGGGGAGCGTGTGAGCAAACGTGACCTGGAAAAGGCTGCTCTGCGCGGCGAGCCTTCCTATGTCTGGCGCGCCGGGCAGCAGCGGCGCCTATCCATGATCCTCGCGGCAGCCGGAGAGCGCGCCTCCGGGGACATCCTGGAAGATGGTTGCGGCCTGGGGACATACCTCTCGAAGCTGGCGCCCGGCGCTCGATTCGCCGTAGGCCTGGAGATCGACCCCGCCCGCGCGCTCGAAGCCGGGCAGGGCGGCAACCAGGTGGTGTGCGGCGCCGGTGAGCGCCTGCCTTTTCCCTGCGATCGCTTTGACCTGATCCTCAGCCATGAGGTGATCGAGCACGTGAGCGATGACCGCCAGGCCATCGCCGAGATCGTGCGCACCCTGCGCCCCGGCGGGCGGCTGGTGCTGTTTTGCCCCAACCGCGGCTACCCGGTCGAAACCCACGGGATTTACTGGCGGGGCAAGTACCATTTCGGCAACATTCCCCTGGTCAACTACCTGCCGCGCCGCTGGCGCGACCGCCTGGCCCCGCATGTCAACGTCTACACGCGCGCTGACCTGGAGCGCCTGTTCACCGGCCTGCCGGTGCGCTTCGTCAACCGCCGCGTCATCTTCGGCGCCTACGACAACATCATCGCCCGCCGCCCCCGCCTGGGGAAGGTCATCCGCTGGTTTCTGCAAACGCTGGAAGCCTCTCCCCTGCAAAACCTGGGGTTATCCCATTTCTGGGTGGTGGAAAAAGCCACCCTACGTTAATTGGTCGTGTAAAAAGACCCTGGTGCGTTCCCAGGCGAGCTGCGCTGCTCGCGGATGGTAGGCATCCTGGCGGTCTTTCTCAAAAAACCAGTGGCCTGTTCCCGGATAAGTATAGAAGGTGGTCGGGCGACCGGCGTCCTTCAGGTCCTTTTCCAGGTGCCGGATCCCCTCTTCGGGCTCAAACGGGTCCTTCTCGGCAAAGTGCCCGAGGAAAGCCGCCTTTGAGCGCTTGAAATCGCCTTCACCCGTGGAATAGAAAATGGTGACAGCCCGCACCATTTCAGGCTGTTGTGCCGCGAGCCACAGCGCCCAATAGCCACCGAACGAAAAGCCTACCGTTCCCAGCCCCTTTCCGCTGACCGCCGGGTGCTGGCTCAGGTCTTCCAGGGCGGCCAGGATAATTTTGGGCACGTCCTGATCCTCGTTTAAAAGCGATACCAGCTGCTTCGCTTCTTCCACATTCCGGGCCACCTTACCCGAAAACAGGTCCGGCGCAAGCGCCACAAACCCTGCCTGTGCCAGCTGGTCGCAGAAACCTCGCATGAAATCATTCAGCCCCCACCAGGCATGCAGCACCAGGACGCCCGCGCCCTTGCCCGCTGCGGGCACGGCCAGGTGCCGGTTGTAAGTCAATTGAGTCATTCGTACCTCCGTAGTTACGAAAGGTCTACATCAAGCCATGAACTGTTCGCACGGTTCAGGCTACGCAGAATGAGTAGCAATCATTGCGGGCGCAGCACCCAATCATTTCACGCGAAGCAATCTAGATTGGCACACTGATGGCTTAGGCGCGAAGAATGGGCCTCGCAAAGACATTCATCTCAAGAAAGGAATTATATGCCCGGAAGGCGAAAATCGTAGATACCCCTTGTATAAGGCCAGGTGCGGCCGCAGGAGGGGCACACCAGGTCCTGGTGCGCTTCGGGCAGGCCAGCGCCGCAGCTTGGGCAGGCGAAAAACGCGCCAGGCTGGGATTCAAAGGCCTGCTCGTCAGCCTGCGCACGTGCGAACACGCTCGGCGTGATCTGCCACCAGTCGCCGCTGAGCTGCGCTATGGAATCCATCCACACCAGCAGGCCCAGCGGAACCAAGCGCTTGAGCAGCTCAATGCGATAATGCGATACAGTCAGCTGGCGCTGCAGGATAAAACCGGCCTCTTTCAGCCAGCCCCTCACCGCCCTGGGGTGAAAATCAAAGTTTAATTCGGCAAACTCCACCGGTTCGGTGGTAAAGGGGCTCCATGCCTGGCGGTGGAGCAGATAGCGCAGGATGGCCTTGACGTTCTGCTTGTTGGCGTATTCCAGGATAAAGACGGCCCCCGGCTGCAGCGCGCGGCGCGCTTGCTTGAGCGCCTGTGGCGCGTCGGCCATGTGGTGCAGCGTGCGGATCATCGTCGCGGCGTCGAACAGCCCGCCGGCAAAAGGCAGGTGGTAGATGTCGGCTGCCACGTAGATGTAACGGTCGCCGGCGCCCAGCCGTTGCTGCGCCTGTTCGAGCTGGGTGCGCGAATAATCCACCAGCGCTACTCGCTCGAAAGCCTGGTAGCGCGGCGTGTTGCGCCCGGCGCCGGCGCCCAGCTCAAGCATCAGCTTACCCGAGCCGGGCAGCAAACGGCGCAACGCAATCGCCTCGACCGCATCTTCATAAGCGCGGCCTCCCCTTTCCCAGAAAGAAGCCTGGTAATCGGAACCTTCGTAATTGCAGATGGGTGGGTTGGACATGGCGAAATAAAGGCATCCGGGCAGGTTTCCCGGCGGCGCCCAGAATGGCCTCCTTACCGCTGCTTCCTCTCGGACCTGACGGGGTTCGGGGGTTTCTGCCGCGCCGGTCCCACCCGGACGCGTCCTAAGCATACCCCAGGAAAGGGGGGCTGTCAACCGCCAATGCGGTTGCTCGTTGTAGCATCCTCAGGAAAGGGAATTTCCGGCCAGAAGCAGGCCAAACCCGAGGTTACAAGTATAGATTAGAAAGAGGGAAACCAGAATAAACGTTCTCTGTTTTTAATGTTAATTGGGCCCTAAATGATGCCTGTTAAGATGCCTCGGGGGTGGTAAACTAATAAATAACAGCGGTTAACGGCCCATAAATCGTCATCAGGCAGTGGTCAGATTGCCCGAGAGAGGCATCAATCTATCCATCAGGTGGGAGATAGCATGATTAATATCGTTTTGGCATGGCAGCCTTCTTTGTTCACAGATAACGCAGGGCGTTATTATCCGGTGCCCCAAACCTTTAAGCTCCTGGCTATAAAAGATAACCGGGACCAGGCACTGATGGCCACTTTATTTGTAGATCCCGATCTCCTGATCCTGGATGCAGATCTGCCGGGAACGGCCTCCATCGAGTTGATCGTTCGAATCATCAAGTTGAAGACCCATTCCAAGATCTTATTGGTCCTATCCGAAGATTCCGAATGTCCACCAGACCTGGTGGATCATACTGGTCGGATTGCATTGATATGGAATGAACTAGATTGCGTTTTTGAGACCATCCAACGATTATGCGATGACACCCAGGAGCGATGGGATTCAGAACCGTCATTGAAACATCCATGGCATAAACTTTATGAATTGAATAATAGATACCTCAACCTGAGCCGGCGCGAGACGGAAATCCTGAGTTTGATCGCCAAAGGATATAAAAACCGGGTAATTGCAGATCTGCTGAATGTTAATGAGAAGACAGTAGAATATCACATCAACAAAATCCTGATTGACCTGAGTGTGGCAAACAGAACGGAGGCAGTTATAAAAGCTTACAGGCTGGGGATACTGAGTTTTGAACCGGTATCCACTGGTGGGGATAAACTCTAATGCATATTTAGGGTTTTCCCCAGTGACAAAATAAACCTGAGGGTTTAACATATTCTTAATGTAATAATATAAGCTCGGGGATAAGCGTATTCTAAAAAATCTGGTAAATCATAATATTTGATAGATCCTGTTTCATCACCCCAGTAATAACCGTCTCATATCATGAGGGATAGATGAACCCATTTTTGTTATCGTTTAGCTCGCTAGCAATTGCCTTCTTTGGTTTTTTCAATACCTCGGTGATCCAACCGCTGAGTGTCCTTATCGGCGGTAACCTGGATGCCTTTAGCGGCACTCAAACCACATATAATGGTTGTGCAGCAACGGGATGGGCTATCGACTGGAAAGCAGCAGGGACCTCCAGACCGGTCAGAATTTTAACCACGATCAATGGCAATATCGTTACCCTGGCGACTGGGCAGGCGAATTTATATCGTTCGGATCTGACGACAGTTTGCACCACGGAAGCAGGTAGAGGCTATTGCGCTTATTACATCTTCCTTGCAACGGTAGCGCCGGTAAATATAAATTTTAGCTATGACGCCCAAGTCAAGACAGCGGATAATCTCGGGTGGGCCGAATTACCCAATTCTCCTAAGACGTTGCAATGCTCCGCGACCGGCAATCCGCCAAACCCTGTTTTTATCTCATCGACCTATGTAGCCAACGGGGTACCAACGACCACCCCTTCCGGTACGGTCACTTTTGGCAGCACTCAGCCATTATCCAATTCGGCCTGGTCGGGCGATTACGTTGGGATCAATGGATATTACCTATACTATGGTACTAACTCTTCGGGGACATCGAGCACGTATTACTCAACCGGGCCAGCACAATTGGCCAATACATACAGCTTTACGGCGCCTTCCCCGGGGATTTATTATGTGCGCTCGGCATACGCGGGGCGAAATGGCCACAACTCAGCCTGGTCGACGGTTTTTACCGACATCTTTGATACGCTCGCTCCAACCGCCGGTTATAGCGCTTCGCCCGCCTATGCCCTGGGGAACTGGTCGAGAGCCAGTGTGACCTTCACCCCTAACTGCTCCGATTCAATCAGTGGGATCAAGACGCAGTACATCTCGACCTATAATGGAGGCTGGACCTCCAGCGTCACGCCCGGTGGGAGCACCGACATCTGGGTCAACTGCACCGATAATGCCAATAATAACAAGATCCAGGATATGGGTACCTTCAGATTCGATAACGTGGGGCCAACACTGGGCTGCGCTGGTGGATATTTCAACCAATGGCGTACATCCAGCGAGACGATTACGCCGGCCTCGAGCGATACGAACTCGGGTCTGGCTTACCAATACGTCTCTACGGACAACGCCACCTGGGTTTCTCAGCTTGCCTTCACCGGCAACACCTATACCAACGTTTACGCCCTGGCCGCGGACAACGCCGGCAACGTCAGCCAGGGATCGTGCGGCCTCATTGCGATCGACATGTATGCCCCTTCCCTGGGTTATGCGAGAAGCGGCAACTCGGCCAACGGCTCCGGGTGGTATAACTCCACCCAAACCGTCACTCCTGCTTCGTCGGACGACTTTTCGGGGATCACCTTCCAGGGGGTGGCCAATTGGGATGCCGGTACGACGGAGTCCTATTATGCTTCATCTTTTACTGCCAATTCCACCACCAATATTTATTGCTACGCCAGGGACTATGCCGGGAATATCAACCATGGCTATTGCGGAACGCTTTACATCGACGAGGTTTACCCGGTAACGGGCTTTTCTGGGGCAACCCCGGGGGTCTGGCGGACCACTCCAGCAACCATCACCCCCGCATCGAGCGACAGCGGAGGCTCCACGCTGGCCTCGCAGTACGTATCGACCTATGACGGGGGATGGGCGTCTAGCCTCTTGCTCAACACCAGCAGCGTCACCACGATCTATTGCTATGCGGCAGACTACGCTGGAAATGTCACACATGGATCGTGTGGAACCGTGTACATTGATTTAAACCCGCCTGCTTCTGGCAGTAATTTTACCCTGAGTCCGATCGGATGGACCAATGGCTCTGTCACAGCTACAATTTCGGTAGGAGCGGATACTGGCGGATCAGGTTCACGGGGGATCAACTGCTCGACCACTTCCAACGTCTCCACCGCTGACACAACCGCATCATCTTGTTCACAATCCTATACGAACAATGGTACGTTGTACTACATGACCAAGGATAACGCGGGGAACTGGAGCGCCTTGGGCCAATCGGCCATCACGAACATCGAGCGCGTACCCCCTGTCCTCGGTTTTGCAGGCGCCACGAACGGGGGCACTTACTCAAGCCCCCAAACAATAACGCCTAACTCAACCGACCCTGTCTCGGGGATCGCCTCCCAGTACGTGTCCGGCGACAATGCCACCTGGGTGACTTCCATGCTCCTTTCCTCCTCCTCGACCATCTATTGCAAAGCCACCGACAACGCGGGTAACACAGCCTCGGGCTTGTGCGGCACGATCACGATCGCCAGCCTACCAGACTGGGTGGTCTACGACGGCGACCCCGGGTCAAGTACATGGTCCTGGATGGGCCTGGCCCACGAAACTAAAGTGACCAGCATCCCCGGCGGGACGAGGGTGATCTACGACTATTCCAACGCCTGCGCGGTGAGCGGTCACACCACCGTGGCCCAGCAGCTCTACGTCGCGCTGGCCAGTTGGAGCGGAAATGGCTCGGTTTTCTTCGATTGGTACTACCCCAACTGGGCGAGATTCACCGGCAGTCTGAGCCCCTTGGCCGTGGTCAGGATGGAACTGCAAGGATTGGGCAGCGATTTGCTCTACGGCTTCAAGGGCCTGTATCCCACCGGTCCGGACAGTCAGAGCGTGCCGCAGGCGGAGTTCGTGGGCAACGGCGTCATTTTCGCCATCGAAGGGCAGGGTTCGCTCAACCCCTTCAGCCTCTTGAAGAGTGTGGCCATCCAGTGCCATGCCTCGAATTGAACAGTCCTTTTGAAAGGTGGGACGCACAAACGTTCGAAAGGTCATACCTAGATGAAATCTCTCATGACTGACCTTCTGGTTTTTATCCTGCTATTCAACACGGTCAAGCCGCTCCAGGCAGTGGTTGTATCCCTGACCAATCTCCAACCTCCCATTGGCCAGATGCAAGAGCTCCAACCCAGCCCTACGCCTCAGCCCTCTCAAACGGTGGAGGACTCCCCCACGCCGGCTGTTACAGAATCCCTTACCCTGGAAGCGAGCGATACGCCGGTGGATAGCTCCATCCAGACGGTCGCCCCGCCCCTCACGGACACCCCCAAACCGGCGACCCCCACGGCCAGCGGAACAGCTTCCCCGACAGCCAGCGCTAACCCGACCGCAGCGCCATCGGCCACCGGCACCCCTACATCTGCAATGACTCCTACCCTGGCTTTGCCGACCGACACCCCCACAACCGGAGCAACACTCCCGGCGCTGGATGCCGCCCAACTCGGCCTGGTGGCAGACAGCTTCTCCGTGGCGGTGGCGCCGCGCTTCGCCAAACCGGGCGGCTCGTTCAACTTGAGCTGGTCAATCAAGGGCCTCAACCAGGACGACTTCGGCGGAAGCCTCAGCCTGCACGTGACCCTCCCGGACGGCCTGGCGCTGGATAGCACCGGCCAAGGCGGCCTCCAGGTATTGCCCCTGACCCAAAAGAACGGCCACGTGAAGGTCGACGTCAGCGACCAACCCGGTGACATCTACGCTATCTCAGTCGAGGTCTATAATGGCGACCAGAAGCTGGCCGCGAGAAGCATCTCGATCGGCGCGCCTGCCTCGATCCAGGCTAATGCCGGCGGCGAGCTCAAAGGGTTCCGTGGTCGGGTGGACGTGACCATCCCGCCGGGTGCGCTCCCCGAGGCGGCCGAGGTGAGTGTGGCCAGCCTGGACGACACCGACGTCCTCCAGCCCGATCCATCAACACCGAACACGGCCTTCAAGATCGAAGCATACGACGCGGACGGCAACGCCATCCACCATTTCAACACGCCCATCACCATCCAGGCGTCCTACGACCCGGCGCTCTACCCGGGTAAGGAATCGACCCTGCACCTGACCTACTACAACGAAGACACCCATGCCTGGGAAGGTATGCCCGGCCAGGTGGATTTTCAAAATCACACCATCACCGCCCAATCCGACCATCTCTCGATTTACAACCCAAACACGAGTGACCCCCAGGGGTACATGCTCCCGGGGTTGCAGTCCTTCCAGGTGGCCCAGCTCACCGGCGCGGCGACCTACTCGATGCCCATCACCGTCCCGGATGGACCGGGGGGGCTCAAGCCTTCGCTTTCCCTGGACTACAATAGCCAGATCGTCGATAGCGGGACCTTCGTTTCAGCCGCCTCCTGGGTGGGCATGGGCTGGGACCTGAGCGTTCCATCGATCACGAGAAATATGAACGGAACTCCAGACGATACCACTGACGATACCTACAACATCAGCCTGAATGGGGTCAACAGCCTGATGCTCAAGGAGACTGACGGCTATTACCACACCCAGGACGAAACATTTTTGCGGATCCTGTCCCATCCCGATACCAACGGGAATCCTATCTATTGGGAAGCCTGGGACAAAACTGGCACCCATTACGTCTTTGGCCAAGCCGACGAATTCGGTGGGGTCACCTATGCCACCTGGCCATCCTGCGGCCACTCGACCAACTGGACCTACGAGTGGGGACTGAGCCAGCAGACCAACATCTACGGGCAAACCCTCGACTACACCTACTCGAAGGATAACTATCCGGCCTGTCCCGGCATGGGGATCGACCGGGACATGGTCCTGAAGAGCATCCATTACAGTAACGAACATTACCGGATCTTGTTTAACGTGGATTCCACCCTGCGTAACGATACCGACTCTCCCAACGACGAGAGCAACGTGTATCTCATGAATCTGCGCCGCCTCAGAAACATTCAAATCCAATATGAAGCGGATGGAAATAGAGGATTCCCCAATGCGGTGACCATCCGACAGTACAATTTCTATTACTCAGATGACAGTGGTTTCAACATCTCTAATGGTATTTATCCCAACGCTGTCCATTCATATAACGGACACACGCTCACCTTGATGGAAGTCCAGGAAATAGATACCAATCCCTATGATGGCACCCTCAGTGTGACCCAGGCGCCCCTCATTTTCACTTATGGGGATGGGATGCACCTGACAAAGGCAGACAATGGCCACGGCGGCCAGGTGAGTTTTAGTTACGATATTGGCTGGAGCCCGCAGGAAACCGACGACGGTTATCAGATCGCCGGCTATCGCTTCAGCCCAAGCGGCGGGAATGCGACCACAAACAGCTCTGGCTATTACAACTCTCTAACTTTTTATACCAATTCAGCGCTCAAGCTATTGGCCCCAGGAAAAAACTACGAATGGCATTTCAAGGCCTATCACAGCCAGGGAAACAGTGGGACAGCCTCGACATCACTCACCGATGGGACGACTACCATTTCCTTGCAGAGCCTGGGTGTAGGTCCATACAGTGATGTGTTGACCACCTTTGGGTACGATGGATCGGGGAACCCGATCCGAACGATGATGCCCACGAATATGAGTGCGGGGGCATCCTTTAACGTGTATTGCACGCCAAATGGCGATTCGGGATACTGCATATTGAGCAATTACGAATGGCGCGTCATCCCCACCTATTATCGCGTTACCGCCAAAACCTTACAGGACAACGTCACACCTGGCAACCCCACCCGCACCTACACCTACATCTACGACACACCGATAATCGATGCCACCTGCAAGCTGATCGGGGTGAACAACATCGCCTATTGCTACTTCCCGGCCTATACCCAATTCATGGGTCATAAAAGCGTATCCGAAACTTCCCCCGAAGGGAAGGTAACCACCACTTATTTCTTTCCCCAGGATGATCTGGTCACTCATCCTGAATATTTTCCTTTGCGTGGCAAGATTCAGGAGGTCAAAGTAGCCAATTTATCCGGGCAGCGATACTCGGATACCGTGTATAGTTATTCATCCAATCTGCCCTCGCCGTGGCCCAGCCTGGATAACAGCGCTTTCCCCAAGAATAATGGGATTAACTATGCTGACCTTGGGATCACCAGCCTGTCATGGGATCGATTGAGCACCGAAACTGTGACGACTTATGAAGAACCTGCTTCTGGGAGCGCTAATATTTCCTTGCAGAAAACATATAACTATCTATCCGGCGACCAGAATAATCTCCAATTCGGCAACCTGACGCGGGTCACCGAATATAGCTGGAATGGCAGCGCCTACGTCGCCTACCGGTTGAGCGTAACAGGCTATTACCCCAACAGCGGGACCCCTTACCTGGTAGGCCTGCCGGCTTACGTCAATAAATACTCCTGCCCAAACGGCAATTGCGATCTTTCCAATGGGACGGTGATCGGCCAGACGCTGTATTTCTACGACAATGCCCAGACTACTTTTGGCTGGGCCAATGGCCCGACCAGAGGTGTGCTGACCGGGGTAATGGTGGCCACCAGCGCCGGGGCCAACTGGAGCAACCCACAATACCACGCCAGCCTGTACGGCTACGACACTTATGGAAACAAAGTGGCCGATACCGAATACGTGGCGTTCGGGGTGTGGGCAACCAACGGCTTCCCCACCTCGGGGACGGCTGAGCTCACCCAGACCTGTTACGGCGGAGGTGGGGTGGCCTACGGAGGCGGGAGCATCTCGGGCTGCGGGGACGATGGCTATCGAACCTATCCCCTATGGGTGATCGACCCGCTTAGTCACACCGATAGCGTCAGTTATGTAAGCTCAGGACAGGACTACAAACCGCTGGGCCAGGTGCAATCCGAGACTGACATGAACGGCAACGTCACCTACTACAAGCAGGACGCAGCCGGAAGATTGAAGTGGATCATCAAGCCGGGCGACTCGACCCCGACTCTGTCCTTCACCTACTACGATAGCCAGACGCAGTTTGAAGTCGACAGCACGCAGAAGATCGATGGCAGCCAGTCGGTGACGACCCAGAAGCTCTACAACGGCCTGGGCGAGCTGGTGCGCACCCAGGTGCTTGGGATGCCGGTGTCGGGCTGCCCGGGCAGCGACTGCGTGGCCAACCTGGCGCCCTCTACGACCATCACCACCATTACCGTGGACGACCAGGTGTACTACACCGGCGGGGTGAAATATGCCAAGGAGTCCAAACCCTACGCCACAGGGGAGAGCCCGGTCTACACCGTCACAACCTATGATCCGCTCGGTCGTCCCAGCCAGGTGACCAACCCGGCAGGCGTGGCCACGGCGACCTACACCTACAAGGTCGAAACGGCCAGGATCGACAACGCGACCACCCTCACCGCGCACAGCCTGGGGGTGAAAGACGCCAACAACAGCACTACCACGACCTACGCCGACTCCTGGGGGCGCACGGTCAAGACGACCCCGCCGGCCGGGCCGCGCACGACCTGGGTCTACAACGCGCTCGACCAGGCCACCACGGTCAACCAGCTAGACGCGAACGACAACCTGTTGTCCGGCGCAGCGATTACGACGGTCTACGACCTGGTCGGGCACAAGGTGAGCACGAGCGACCCCGACCTGGGGAGCTGGAGTTACACCTATGATGCGGTGGGCAACCTGGTGACCCAGACGGACGCCAAGGGGCAGGTGCTGTGGTTCGCCTACGACCAGGACAACCGCCTGGTGGAGAAGTGCCTGGGTACGGGGTGCGTCACCTGGCTGGCCAGCTACAGCTACGACGCCAACGGCAACCGCACGGGGATGAGCGACACGAGCGGCTCGACCAGCGCCTGGTACGATGGGCGCAACCGCAAAGCGCAGGAGAGCAAAGTCATCAACGGGGCAGGCACCTTCGTGACCCAGTGGGGCTACAACTCGGCCGACCTGCAGACCAGCATGACCTACCCGGCGGACGGGAGCGGCAACCTGGGGGAGACGGTCAGCACCAGCTACACCCAGACGCTGATGACGACGTTGGCCACCAGCGGTGGGGCCTTGGGCAGCCTGAGCCTGATGAGCGGCGCGTACTACGATTCGGCCGGGCGGCTGGTCGACCGGCAGTACGGCGGCAGCAGCGCCCAGCAGGAAGCCTTGACCTATTCGGCCTGGACCAGCGCCAACGGCTTGGGCGCGCTGCTCAAGCGCAGCGTGGCGCAAGGGACGAACAATCTCCTGTGGCTGGGCTACAGCTACGACCTGGTGGGGAACATCACCCAGATCGCCGACAGCATGGCAGGGCAGACGCAGAGCTTTGGCTACGACAGCCTGTACCGGCTGACCTCGGCCTCCGCCACGGCGGCTGGTAATGATGGAGGTTACTCTGAAACCTATCAATATGACAGCTATGGGCGGCTGTCGCTGGGACCGGGCGGGCAGGGGCTGGGCTACGGCAGCGCCGCGCACGTCCACGCGGTGACCAACGGGGGTGCTTACAGCTACGATGCGAACGGTAACATGACCTCTCGCACGGAGAACGGGGCCAGCTA
>JAJYIW010000305.1 GCA_021789855.1 Chloroflexota bacterium
CCATTCAGTCAGGCGCTAACGGCGATTGGTTCAGCGCCTTGTGGCACCTGGCTGCCGGCATCCACCGGGTTAAAAACGGTGGGGCAATCCCCGCCTGGTTCGATGCCATGTCGGATGAAATCCGCCGGGTTGGGCCGGGACCCAACCAGGAGACCCTGGCCCCTTTCGCAGCCGCCAATCGTGTGTACCTGACCCTGCAGGCCGATGCACAAAAAATGGATGACCGGTTGCGGAGTTCGGCTGCGGAAGGCAACCCAGGCAATGATGCCGCCGGGCAGGTGGAGTCTTATCAAAAAGTGTTGCACGCTCTCCATAACGAGGTGCTCCCCAACTGGACCCGGCTCGATCCTGAACCCCCTTATTCAAGCCTGGATTATCGGGATGTAGATGTTTTGATGGAGGATATCAAAAAACTGTCTTCCTCATCAGCGACTGTGTTGGCCCGTGCGCTCGATCAGCCTAATGCGCAGGTGCGCATCGTGCTGGATGCCTGGGAGCGCCGAGATTTTGAGCTGGCACGCAAGGGCTTGCGCCAGGTGCTGTTTTGGGATCCGGACCGGCGGCGGCTTTTGTCCGCCGAAAAAGCGATCCAATCTGCGCCGTCCTGGCTGGAAGATGTGCGGCATGGCTCGCGACAGGGAGAGACCTTAATGGATCAGGTCACTCGCCTGGAGCTCAAAGCGCGCGAGCTGCGCAACAGCGTGGGTCCGGCGACCTGGCTGGATCAAATCCTGGATACCTTTGCGCGGTTGCGCAAGGGGACTCGCCCGGCTACTATGCTCCAGGAAATGCCCGGCCTGGCGGAACAAATCCCCTGGCTGAAACGGTATGAGTCTACCAGCGAGGCTGACCGTTCCCTTGAGGCGCTTAAGCGGCTGGACCGGCCTGGCGGCGAACGGCAGGTGGACCCCACCTGCCAGGGCGTCCGGGAAGGCCGGCTGGGGGTAGGCGAGGAGCTATCATTGGCTGAGCCGCTGGATACCTGGGCGCCGGAGGCGCGCGGCTCTTCGGCGCGCGTTTTTCTGGGCGAAGTGCGCGGACCGGCTGGCGACCCCCAGCGGGTGGCGGTGAAGCTCATGCGAACCAACCTGGTAGATTACGCTCTTCCCCTCTTCCGCGAAGAGACGATTATATTGGGCCTGATGGCGGATGTGCCTGGCGTGGTGGGATTTTCTGAGGCTGGTTTTATCCAGCTGGGCAAAGAGATGGCTTTACCGGATGACCGCCACCATGCCTCGGGGCGTTCCCTGGCCGGTAAGATCACCCGGTTCGATCCGGCTGAAGCGCAGTCCTTCCTGTCTGAGATGGATCAGCGCGTAGCGGATGGATGGACGCCTTATCTGGCGTTGCCTGTGCAGGATCCAAAAGAGAACCTGATGACCCTGTGCGATGCAGGGTATACCTCTGGGCAGTTTATGCCGGTCAAAGACAGCTTGCGAATGGCTATCCAGATTTGCGATATCTTACAAACGGCGCACATGCGCAATATCGTTTATCGCGATCATAAAATTTTACATTATTACTGGCACCATGAAGACAAAGGGGTCTACATCATCGACTGGAATGTGGCCAGGTATATTCCGGAGGGGCCGTCCGAATCGGAGCGCCAGTTTGACCTGGTACAGTTTGGCGCGCGAGCACTGCATCATATCCTGACAGGGCGGGTCGCCCCTGGCGCCCTGCCGTTAGGCCCAAACCGCCCCGAAGAAATCGAGCAGGCCTCGCGCAGTTACCAGGCGCAGTGGACTTATGACGATCGCCGTCTACCCCGCGGTGTGCGTGCCATAATCGAACAGGTGTTGTCTGGCGGGTATAGCCTGCCTGAAGTGTTGCGAGAAGACTTGCGCCAATCCTACGACCACCTGCCGGATGAATAAAAGGAGTAATGAGTGTCTAATTTTGAGCTGCTTGAAACCGACATCCAGCATTTGCTTGGCCAGGTGACACCTCCCGCTGCCGAGCTGCGTAAAGCGATGCTCGAAGTTGATGAGATGATCAATTCGGTTGATTACCCTTCCTTTGACACGGAGCTGCGTAACAAGCTCCAATCCATGCGCCGGGATTTAAAAGAGCGCCTCCAGGAGCAGGAGGATCAGGAAACCCGCCTGAACGAAGGCGCGGAGGGTGCAGCGGAAGCGGTTCCCGTAGTCCAGGGAGAAGCGTCATCCAGCGAGCAACCCGCCGTGGCTGAGGCAACCCCTCAAGTCCCGTCAGCCCCGCCGCCTAAAGAGCACCATCCGGTGGCAGAGCAGTTGATGGAAGACGGGGAGAAGCTCTTTTACAGTGGGCGTTATGCAGACGCGATCCGCGTGTACGACCAGGTGCTGGGCATCGAGCCCACCTGGGAACGCGCTCGCCAGCACCGCGCCGAGTCCGAGGATTACATGCGTACCGGCTATATCCCCTCGGTCGCGTTGCCCCCCGAAGCCGCAACGGCCTTTGGTAAGGCGCAGTCGGCGGCGCGCGTGGGCCGGTTCAAGGATGCCATGACTCTCCTGGCGCGGGCGCAATCCATCCTGCGCGAGTTTGGCCTGCAACGCTGGCAGGAGGGCCTGGATTTCGAGCAGAAGTTACAGCAAAACATTGACGCGGAAAGTGTTTACGAGGAAGGGCTGAAGTTTTTTGACCAGGGTCGCCTCGACGAGGCCATAGAGCGGGTTGAAACGGCGGCCCGGGCCGTTGGCTTGCCTAAATATGGGGATAAGGCCCAGGAATACCGCCGGGTTAAAGACACCTTACGCCTGATCACCGACATTCTGGCCTCGCCCTCGCCTGAGCCCAAAGCGGTAGCCCAGGCGAAGACCGACCTGGATGGGCTGATCGATGATCACCCCGATAACCTGGCCTTGCAACGGATCAAGTCCCGCATGGATCTGGCTATCCCCCGCATTGTGGGCCCGATGAAGGATCAGGTGCGCACCATGAAGAACCTGGCGGAACGAGCTCAGACCCTGGACGGGGCTGAAAGCCAGGCGCGCAAGGCTCGCCAGTCGATGGATCAGATCGCCATCCTTGAGCCCCCGGATGAATCCCAGGAACGGTTGCAGGTTGAGCTGGATAAGATGCTGCGGGATTTGAAAACCCTGGATGATTCTTTACAACAAGCCCTGGCCAACGTGGTCAACAACCGTGGCTGGCCGGCTGCCGCGGCCCAGTTGAGCGCGGACGTGCGCAAGCGCTATCCCAACGACCCCGGCGTGATCG
>JAJYIW010000306.1 GCA_021789855.1 Chloroflexota bacterium
CCCAATTTTGGCTGTTGGCGATTTTTCCCACCGCGCGGCAGTATTGCGCCGCGACACCCACCGAGCAGTTACCTTGTTTCACGACCCCGATTCGTCAATCAACGCCACCCCGTCCGCTTCTCCCAAGGTCTCTGACGCCAGCCGTTGATGGACTTCTATCACTGGCTCCGTCTTCCACCCGCTTTGACCGATAAAATATTGCAGGTCGCGACCATTTTCTCTCAGTCCCAGCGCCATCTGCTCCACATTCTTGCGGGCCGCATCGCCCAGCAAGCCTCTGATATAGGTTTCGCTGCCTTCAAATTGCTCCACCCGCTGAAAGGCTGGCGCAAAATTGTTGATGTAATTCTTCATTTCATCCATGATCTGTTCGACATCTTGCGCGCTAAATTACATTGCGGAGCTGGGCATGTTCCCTTCTTATGGTTATTTGGTAGAGAGCAGCTTAATATAAAGCAGCTTGATGCCCAAGTTGTCTAGACAGCGATTTTGGGTGTATACTTGCCCGCTGAAAGATATCATTTACAGGTAAGGTAGTCATGGCATCTGCTACTTTAGCTCTTGAAGATGGGACCGTCCTGACAGGAGAGTCGCTGGGAGCGCGGGGAAATGCTGTCTTTGAGTTGGTTTTCAATACCAGCCTGACGGGCTACCAGGAAATTTTAAGCGATCCATCTTATCGCGGGCAGGGCGTTTTACTCACGACCTCCCACGTGGGCAATGTTGGGGTCAACCCTGAGGACAATGAAGCTGCCCGCCCCCAGGTATCAGCGCTGGTGATCCGCTCGGCCAGCCCGGTGGTCTCCAACTGGCGGGCCACGCTCAGCCTGGATGAGTGGCTGGCAGGCGCAGGCGTCCCTGGCATCAGTGGAGTGGACACACGCTGGCTGACGCGCAAGCTGCGAGACGGCGGCACCCAGCGGGCCGCGCTGGCAACCGATGGCACGCCCCCTTCCATTTTGCTCGAAATGGCGCGCACCTGGCCCGGTTTGGACGGGCGTGACATGGTGCAGGAAGTGACCTGCCTTGAAGCGTACACCTGGACAGGCGACCCGGGCAGCGTCTGGGTGGCGGCGCGAGAGCGGCAGCCGAGCGTGGGGGCCGGCGAGTCGAGTCCGCACATCGTGGCCTTCGATTTTGGCATCAAGCGCAATATCTTGCGCCACCTGGCGGCGGGGGGCGCAAGCGTCAGCGTGGTGCCAGCCAACACGCCTTTTGACGCGGTGCGGGCGCTCCATCCAGATGGCGTGTTCCTCTCCAACGGGCCAGGCGATCCGGCCGGTCTTCCGGGTATCGTAGGGATGGTAAGCCAGTTAATCGACAGCGGCCTGCCGGTTTTTGGCATTTGCCTGGGTCACCAGTTGATCGGGCGGGCTTTGGGCGGCCAGACCCACCGGCTTAAGTTTGGCCACCACAGCGGCAACCACCCGGTACAGGATCGACGGGACGGCAGCGTGCTGGTCACCGCTCAAAATCACAATTATGCCGTCGACCCGGGCAGCCTGGATGCGAGTCAGGTCGAGATCACTCACCTCAGCCTCAACGACCACACCCTGGAGGGTATGGCTTTGCGTGGCCGGCCTGTATTCAGCGTGCAGTTCCACCCCGAGGCCTCACCCGGCCCGCATGACGCTCATGGACTGTTCGCCCATTTCTTTGAGCTGATCCGCGCCCGAAGCGCTGTCCTTTCCGATCTATAGTCCCCTATGCCAAAACGCGACGATATCCATACCATCCTGATCCCCGGCTCCGGGCCGATTGTTATCGGCCAGGCAGCCGAATTTGATTATTCCGGCACCCAGGCGATCAAGGCGCTGCGCGCCCAGGGTTATCGCATTGTGCTGATCAACTCCAACCCGGCCACCGTGATGACCGATCCAGAGCTGGCTGACGCTACCTACATTGAACCGCTGCTGCCCGATGCGGTCGAAGCAATCATTGCCCAGGAGCGCCCGGATGCCATGTTGCCCACCGTAGGGGGGCAGACCGGGCTGAACCTGGCGCTGGCACTCAGCGAAAATGGCGTGCTCGAGCGTTACCAGGTGAAATTGGTCGGTGCCTCGATTGACTCGATCAAGATCGCCGAGGATCGCCACCTGTTCCGCCAGACCATGCTTAAGGCCGGCATCCCGGTTCCGGCCGGCGGGCCGGCAGGGTCGCTCGAGGAAGCGGAAGCGCTGGCGCAGGCGGCCGGTTACCCTTTGTTGGTGCGGGCGTCGTTTGCCCTGGGCGGCAGCGGCGCATCCTGGGTGCATAAGCCAGAGGAGCTGCCTGAGGCAGTGCGCAAAGCCATGGCCGAGTCGCCTATCCGCCAGGCCTGGCTGGAAGAATCGGTTATGGGCTGGAAAGAATATGAGCTGGAAGTGATGCGCGACCGGCCGGGCAATTTTGTGGTGGTGTGCAGCATCGAGAACCTCGACCCGATGGGTGTGCACACCGGTGACAGCATCACCGTAGCGCCGGCACAAACACTGACCGATCGCGAATACCAGGTGCTGCGTGACCTGGCCAAACGAGTGATGGCCGCAGTGGGGGTGGAAACGGGCGGGGCCAACGTGCAATTTGCGGTCGATCCGGCCACCGGGCGGGCGCTGGTGATTGAGATGAACCCACGCGTATCGCGCTCATCGGCGTTGGCTTCTAAAGCCACCGGCTTTCCCATTGCCAAGATCGCGGCCCTGGTCGCGGCGGGTTATACCCTGGATGAAATTCCCAATGATATCACCGGGCAGACTGTGGCCGCGTTCGAGCCAGCGCTGGATTACGTGGTGGTTAAGATTCCGCGCTGGGCGTTTGAAAAATTTCCCGGGGTAGATGCCACCCTGGGGCCGCAGATGAAATCGGTGGGCGAGGTGATGGCATTGGGGAGCACTTTTCCCCAGGCGCTTTTGAAGGCGGTCCAATCCCTCGAGATTGGCGTCGATGCGTTGGATGGCTCCGGGCCAGGCAAAGAGACGTGGATGGATGCGGCGGACACGCTGGAGGACACGGTCGCGCCGACCTCTCGCCGCCTGTTCAGCGTTTACCGTGCGCTGCGTGGGGGCGTGACGGCGGACGCCATTGCCCACGCCACCGGGCTGGACCCCTGGTTCCTGGCCGAACTGCAAGTGGTGGTTCGCCAGGAGCAGGCGTTACGCCAGTTAACTGCCGGCATGGTCGACCCG
>JAJYIW010000307.1 GCA_021789855.1 Chloroflexota bacterium
TTGCAGGCTTGCTCACAATAGTGTGAACAGGCTCGCCCCATGATCGCTGCCAGCGGGTTGGTGCGCAGGAGAATCTCCACGGCTTCTTCTACCGCACCGGCGCGCAGCCGGGCCATGTAGGCCGGGATGTCGTTGTGGATCGGGCAGCCGGTCACGCATGGCGCAGCGCTGACGGCCATGGCGCCAAAGATGGAATGGTAGCGATTCTCGGCGAAAAGCGCGTCGCACCATTGGCCGCCCTTGCGTAGACAGTCAAAGGCGTTGTCAGGGTTGCGGTAATACCAGCAGCGGGGTTCCTGGCACAGGTTGCCCGCCAGGGTGGCCACGTTGCGAATCTGCGGCGAGGCCACGCTGGCCGCCGCCTGGGTGAGCAGCGGGTAGGCTTGCCGGAGATCAGGATGGCTGGCGATGGCCTGGAGCGTGGCGAGCGCGCCAATGCGCACGCCGCCTGGTTCGACGGTGATGTCACTGGATCCGGTCACCGGTTTTAGCCCGATCAGCACCGGGGGTGGCTCCGCATGGATGCCATCCTTGAGCCCGCCCAGCAGGTCGGTGCCGCCCGCGATCACCGCCGCCTGGCCTGGGTGAGCTTTGAGCAAGGACTCGGCGGTTTCTAACGTATCAGCAGGGATGTACCTGATTTGGTGTAGTGTCATGATATACCTTTAAATCCGGCCTAATGCCCGGAGCACTTTTTCCGGCGTGATGGGAATCTCATCGATGCGGGCGCCGATGGCGTTGTAAACCGCGTTGGCAATGGCCCGTGGCGTGCAGGTGACGGTGCCTTCGCCGATGCCACAGGCGCCGTATTCCCCGGCTCCCTGCCATATTTCCAGGAGCACCGGGTCGATTGACGGCATATCCAGGATGGTTGGCATCTTGTAATCGATGAAATTGAAATTCAATGGCACCCCGTAAACCGGGTCGTAGACAATCTCTTCCGTCAACGCCTCGCCGACTGCCATCACCTGGCCGCCAATTTGCTGCGCCTCTGCGCCGGTGGCGTACATGACCGTCCCACAATCGTTGACAATGACCAGCTTGAGCACCTGCGTGCGCCCGGTCGCCGTGTCCACCTCAACCTCGGCAAAGCTGGCGATGTATGGCACGCCGGTCTTCAGTTGATTCGGGGGCCGGCTCACCATCACGGATAGCGGCACCAGGTCGCCCTGCCATAACAGCTCTTTAACGCTGATGCTTTTCCCTGGCCCCCGGATCTGGCCATCCGAGATATCACATTGGTCAGCCGGCGCTCCCAGGACAGGCGCCGCCAGTTCGAGCAATTTTCTTTTTAGTTCCTGGGCGACATTCGCCATCACTTCGGATTGCAGGTAGGAGACTGCGCTATCCGTTTGGACACAATCGCGCATCCCCCGGTCGGTGTCAACCTTTGCGATCCAGGTTATGTCAGCCGGGCGGACGTTCAGGAAGCTCAACGCCTCAGCACACCCCAACACGTTGCAGGTATTGGATCCGGTGCCGGTCTCCACGGTGGGAGCGTCCAGCGTTACGGTGCCGTCCGGGTAAAGCGTGATTTTGGCCTGCACCTGGCCCCGGCGGGCTTCCTGCCATTCCGCATGCCAGCCGGGATGGACTGAAAAGCCCACGCCGCGCCGTTTGACCCCTTCATACCATGGGCCAGCGCCGGATTTGTGCCGTTTCTCTTTCCAACCTATTCGCTCTGCACCTGTTTCAAGCACAGTCTTGAGGCTGGGATCGGGCCGAGCGCCCCATTCATGCCCAAAGTTCTTCACTGCCAGCGCGATGGGATCCATGTCCAGCCGCTCAGCCAGGGCATCGATCATGCCGCCAAAGACAAAATTGAACTGGGAGTTGCCCACCCCGCGCATCATGCAGCCGGGAATGTGGTCGGTGTAGACGCCGTAGGATTCCATTTTGAGATTGGGGACCGGCGCCAGCGCCACTTCGGCAATTTCCGCAGGGGCAAATTTCAGGGCAAAGACCGAGTGGTCCGCGTGCGCGCCGATGTCACCGATCGATTTGAACTGGAGCGCGGTGATGGTGCCGTCGGCTTTGGCGCCCACTTTGCAGTGGTAGAGAGCCGGCTGGCGGGTGTCGTGGAAGCTGTCGCGCCGGGTATGTTTGAATTTAACCGGCCGGCCCGTCTTCTTCGCCAGCAATGCAGTAAAAATAAAGAATGGTTGATCGCCTGTGTCGCCGCGGCCAAACTGGCCTCCGACATAGTTGCTGATGACCTGGACTTTGTGGACGGGTAGCTCCAGCATCTGGCTGACGTGCATGCGGGTCTGGTCTGCAGCGTAGGAATTGGAGACGATGGTCAGCCGATCATTTTTCCATTGCGCCACGCAACACCAGGGATCCAGCGCCCCCTGGGTAGGATTGTGGTGGCGGGTGTCCATCTCCAGGAGCACATCCGCCGTGGCAAAACCGGATTCGACGTCCCCCTTGGTGAGGAAGATATCCGGCCCGCCGACCGGATCAGGGGGCAACACGTTGTGGGGGGCGATTTCCGGGTGGATCTCCGGAGCGCCTGGCGCCATCGCTTTGAGCGGGTCGAGGACGAACGGCAGCACTTCCCAATCCACGTCGACCAGTTTTAAAGCCTGTTCGGCAATCTGGGGGCTGTCGGCAGCGATGGCGATTCCCACCTCATCGCCGGCCCAGGCGGCGTAATCGCCCAACACCCTGCGATCGCGGAACAGGCGCCACATCATCCCTTCATAACTGACCGTATCGACTGCATCCGTCCAGCCGGCGTTGGTTGGCTTTATGGCGGCCACTTCGGGGTCCTGGTAAGTCAGAATCGCCCTGACGCCCGGCAGCGCCGCAGCCTTGCTGGCATCGAGCCGGCGGATTCGAGCCCGAGGATAAGGGCTGCGTAGCACACGTGCGTGGAGTAAGCCCGGGTAATTGCGCTCCGTGATGACGTCGTCAGCATAGGGCGCGCGGCCCTGCGCCTTTTCCAGCGCATCGATACGCGGCTGGTAGCCGCCGACAAACAGGCGACGAACACGAGGTTTGTAGGGTGTGCTCATGTGGCTTAACCTTCCCTGGCGGCGATCTTCTCAGCAGCGTGCAATGCCGCCATGGAAATTCCGGCGTAGCAGCCGCAGCGGCACAGGTTCCCGGAAAGCGCTTCTTTGATCTCTTCCAGGGATGGTGTGGGGTTCTCA
>JAJYIW010000308.1 GCA_021789855.1 Chloroflexota bacterium
CGCGATGGGCGAGAGGTGCCGGTTGGGCACAGCTCCGCGCCCATCATGGATGATCAAGGTAACATCCTGGGCGTGGTGCTGGTTTTCCAGGATATCACCGAAAAGCAGGCCATGGAAAGGGAGCTGGAAAGCGAGCAGCGGAAGCTGGCCTACCTGGCGACCTTTCCGGCGCAAAACCCAAACCCGATGATTGAAATTGACCTGTCGGGGGTCGTCCAGTATGCCAACCCGGCGGCCGGGGATATCGCGGAGCACTGGCTGGCGGAGTGGATGGGGAACTGGCCTGAGGTGGTGGCTTTCTTTTCCCAGGGGACCGCCCGAAGCTTTTCCCGCGATGTGGCCATCGGCGAGCTTTACTACCAGCAATTGCTGCTCTATTTTGAAGACCGGGGCGTGATCCGCATTTATGCCACCAATATCACCCAGCGCCGGCGGATTGAGCAGGAGCTGGCTGCCTCGCAGCACGAGGCCATCGAGGAGCGCAACCGCCTGCTGGCGGTGATGGAGGCTTTGCCGGTGGGCGTCGCTATCATGGACAGCCAGGGGGGGCAGGTGCGGGTTAACCGCCATTACGAAGAAATCTGGGGCGCTCCCCTGCCGAAAACCGAATCGGTCCAGGATTATGGCGCTTACCGGGCCGTGTGGCCTGACAGCGGCCAGGCGGTCAAGGCCGAGGAATGGGCTGCATACCGCGCGGTGATGGGCGGCGAGACGGTTACGGGACAGGTGATGGCCATCAAACGCTTCGATGGCGCCAGCCAGACCGTGCTCAACGGCGCTGCACCCATCTTTAACGCCGAGGGCAGCATCACTGGCTGCGTGGTGGCGATCATGGACATCACCGAGCGCACCCGGATGGAGGAAGAGCTGCGCCGGGCGCAGGAGCGCATTGCTGGCATCATCAGCGACATCGGCGATCGATCGCAATCGATCCAGGTGCTGGAAAAGCGCGTCAGCGAGCGCACCCTCGAGCTCTCGACCTTGCTGGCGGTCTCCGACGACCTGGGCTCGAACCAGGAGCTGGACACGCTCATCGATAGCATCCTTGACCAGCTCAGCCTGGCCGTGCCGTACACCTCCTCCCTGGTCATGCTGGTCAGCGAGGGCCGCCTGGAAGTGGCTTCGATGCGCGAGGAGGGGAAAAAGCTGGCTCCCATCCAGGGCCCCATTCCGTTAAGGCAATTTCGCGCCTTCGAAGGGTTGGTGAAATCCCGCCGTTTGTCTTTGATGGAAGACCTGGGCGAGCACCCCCTCGAGGCCACGGCGATCCTGGCCGATTACGCCCTGGTCTACCCCGGCGAGCCGCCCGAGGTGAGCTCGTGGCTGGGGGTGCCGCTGGTGGTGAAGAAGCAGGCGATCGGCATTCTGAGCCTGGGGAGCAGCCAGCCGGGGGCTTTCAGCCACAGCACCACCCCGTTGGTGCAGGGGATTGCCAACCAGGCAGCGGTGGCCATCGACAATATGCGCCTGTACACCCAGGCCAGGGACCTGGCGGCGCTCAATGAGCGCCAGCGCCTGGCGCGTGAGCTGCACGATTCGGTTTCCCAGGCGCTGTACGGGATCAGCCTGGGCACCCACGTGGCGATTGCCAGCATCAACCGCGACGAACAAAAATTGAAGGAAGCGCTGGATTACATCCTGTCCCTGTCGGACAGCGGGCTGACCGAGATGCGCGCGTTGATCTTCGACCTGCGGCCCGAGTCGCTGGCCCAGGAAGGCGTCGTATCGGCGCTGCAAAAGCAGGCCCTGGCCCTGGAGGCCCGGCGGGGCATCCAGGTGACGGTGACGATGGGGGATGAGCCGGAGGCGCCTTACGAGATCAAAGAAGTGCTGTACCGCGTGTGCCTGGAGGCGATGAACAACGCCGCCCGGCATGCCCGGCCCACCGCAATCGGCGTGCGGCTGGAGGCCACGCCAGGGGGACTCGAGCTGGCCATCCACGACGATGGGATAGGCTTCGACCCGGCCCAGGTCTATCCGGGTCACCTGGGGCTGGCTTCGATGCGGGAACGGGCGGCGCAGGTGGGCGGCAGTCTCAGCATCGAGAGCGCGCCGGGGCGGGGCAGCACGATTACGCTGCGCGTGCCCCTGGCGGCGGGCGGCTAACCCACCTCTTAATATTCCCCTTTAATGACAAAAAACGAGCCGCGGATAGTTCCTGCTAATCTGGAATTCTGCCTCGCAAATTTAAACTTTCCTTCCAGCTCCTTGGGCACCTCCATCCCCACAGAAAGCTTAAAACCAACGGCCCGCTTCTTGGGGTCATCCACCGTGTACAGGACGTTGACCTCAAGGCCGTCCTCATAAAAGACGTAAGCCCATTGGATATTTTCTACCTGAAAACGCGACGTTTCTAAAGGTTTGGCCGCAAACTCAATCCCCCGTTCTTCTTTCAATATTCGGTTGACATAGTCAAGGGTCGCCTGGCTTTCGCTGGCGGGCGTCACCGTAAATTCATGCTGGTATTTATTCATAAAGTAACGGGCTTCGTTGGCCCGTAAACCAGCCAGCGCCTGGGCGACTGGAGAAGACTCTAAGCCTGCCAACGACACCTGGTTAAAATCAACGATAGTGGACATTTCCATTCCTTTTCAAATTGGTTATTTCCTGACAAAAAGTATCTCCATTTTACCAAAAAACACATCCGATCGCGCCGCGCCTGTTCAGGCTTTACCGTGTCTTTACCTGCCTCCCGCTAGAATGAGTAGGGTGGCGGTCGAAGACCGCACCGGGATGATGGTGCGGAGATAAAATCGACCGGGGATAATGGTGCGGTCATAAAATCGACCGCACCCTACCTGAGGGATGATAGATCGCGGGCGTAGTAGGGTGGCGGTCGAAGACCGCACCAGAATGATGGTGCGGAGATAAAATCGACTGGGGATGATGGTGCGGAGATAAAATCGACTGGGGATGATGGTGCGGTCATAAAAACGACCGCGAATGATGGTGCGGTCATAAAATCGACCGCACCCTACCTGAGGGATGATAGACCGCACCAGAAAAGTGCTAACACAAATTATTTGCCGGTTAACGCCATGGCGGCCAGCCGCACAGCGCTGGAGGCCATGCTGCGCCAGCCGTTTTCCTGGGCTGAGAGCAGCGCGGCCAGGCTACGGGCATCTTCGCCGGGCTCTGCCCTGGCGCAG
>JAJYIW010000309.1 GCA_021789855.1 Chloroflexota bacterium
TAATCTTGATTTGTATATAATTAATTCAATCCATCGCGTTTTCCTTCATTGCCTTCTCCGCTGCGAGTCCTCACTTTATAATCAAACTAAGGTCATCCTTCAGGGCGGATATGAGCTTTCCCTACGCCTACATGCCTCAAATCTGGCCGCCGATCTTCACGGCGCTGGCATTGATCGCGCTGGCTGTTTACAGCTTTCACCGCCGCAGTGTGCCGGGCGCGCTGCCGTTTACCATCGCCATCTTGTTTGGCGCGCTGTGGATGGTCGGTATCAGCCTGGAAGTCGCCGCGGTCGCTACCGTTACCAAGATCTTCTGGTTCGAGTTCCAGGCTGCCTGGCTGCTGCCTATCGCTACGGCCGTCACCTGCTTCCTCCTGGAATATGCCTCTCCCGGACGCTGGCTCACCCGCCGCAACTTGACCCTGCTGTCCATTCCTTGCCTGCTATACCTTGGCATGATCCTGACCAACAACCTCCATCACCTGGCCTGGCAAGGGTTCTTGGTGGATCACGAGGTGATCGCATTGAACGGCTTAGGGAATTGGGTATTCCTGGCGTATTCATATGGGCTGGGCGTGTTGAATGTGGTCGTCCTGGCATGGTTGTTCATCCACTCGCCTCAGCACCGCTGGCCAGCGGCGCTCATAATGGTCGGTCTGGTGGCAGTGCGCGTGGTTTACGCGCTGGGGACAGTCGGGGTCATCCAACCTAAACTGCAAATCGAGGTCATCGCATTCTGGTTTCAGCTCCCGATGTACGCGATCGCCCTGTTCGGTTTCCGCTTCCTCAACCCTGTCCCGCTCGCACGCCAGACGGTGTTTGAGCAGCTACGCGACGGCATAATCGTATTAGATCTACAGGGGCAAGTAGCCAGCCTGAACCCGGCTGCAGAACGAATCTTGCAGACGCCCGCCAAGATAGCGAAAGGGAAATCCGTCCGGGATTTGCTGCCGGCTTATTTGGAGGAGATGCCGGAAACCCCAGAAGAGACCGAAATCGAGCTTACCCAGGGGGCTAAGCAGGGACACAGCGGATCTCCAGCTCGATATTACACTCTGGCGGTATCGCAACTGAAAGACTGGCGCGGGATGAAAGCCGGACGTTTGCTCCTGCTTCACGATGTAACCAGCCGCAAGCAGGCTGAAGCTGCCCTGAACGAAACCCGGGAGATCCAACGCCTGATCTTTGAAAAATCCTTCGATGGGATCAGCATTTATGAGGAACGACCCGAAGAGGATCAGCGTGTCCTGGTCGATTGCAATGACCGCTACTGCCAAATGGCCGGCCGCAGCAAAGCAGAGCTGCTGGCCATCCAGGATACCCGCGTGATCCAAGAGGCTGAAAATCTGTCCGAAGATTCTGACCGGGCGGCGGTGATAACAGGGACAGCTTTTTCAGGAGTGTTCTCCTGGATCCGGCCGGATGGGAAGCAGAACATCATCGAATACAAGGCCGCCCCCATCCGGGTGGGGGAGCGCTTTTTTACGATCGGTGTGGACCGGGATATCACCGAGAGCAGACAGACCCAGGCGCAGATCCTCGAGCATCAGCGGGTAGTGGCCACGTTAAGCGAGCGCGAGCGCCTGGCGCGTGAGCTGCACGACAGCCTGGGGCAGGTGCTGGGCTTCGCCAGCCTCAAACTGGGGGCAACCCGCAAGCTGGTCACCGACGGAAAGCTGGAGAAAGCTGACGACCAGATGGCTCACCTGGAGAGCATCCTGAGCGATGCCCATGCCGATGTGCGCGAGTACATCCTCAACCTGCATACCGCCCCCAGTAATGACCAGCCCTTCTTTGCAACGGTGCGCCATTACCTGGATGGTTTTCGCCAGAACTACGGCATCCAGGTTTTGCTCAACCTGGATGAGGGCTTGGGCCAGTCCCCCTTTCCACCGGAAGCCCGGGTGCAAGTCTATCACATCTTGCAGGAGGCGCTCTCGAATGCGCGCAAGCATGGTCAGGCTCGCTGCGTGCAGGTGAGCTTCGCCGCCGAAGAAGGTCTGGTGAGAATCGTCATCCAGGACGACGGTCAAGGGTTTGATGTGACCCAGCCAGCGGGTGAAGGCCATTATGGGCTGCGTTTCATCCGCGAGCGGGCAGAAGGACTGGGTGGGCGGTTGAGCGTGGATTCAGCGCCCGGCCAGGGAACGCGCCTGACCCTGGAAGTACCGGTGAATCACACACAAGGAAGCTAAGTGCGCACAGATGCGAGCCTTTTGGAGAATCCCATGAGAGTCCTGATCGCAGATGATTACCCGCTTCTCATCGATGGCCTCATCAGCCTGCTCGAGGCGCACGGCATTGAGGTTGCCGGGACAGCCAATGATGGACAGGCTGCCGTGGCCCAGGCGCTCAAGCTCGAGCCCGACCTGGTGCTGATGGACATCCGCATGCCGGTGATGAATGGGCTGGCCGCCACCCGCCTGATCAAGGCTCAGCGCCCGGAGATGAAGATCGTCATATTGACCACTTCGGCGGAAGATGAGGATCTGTTCGAGGCGATCAAGAGCGGAGCCTGTGGTTACCTGCTCAAGATCACCAGCGGCTCAGCTTTTATCGAGGCACTGCACGGGGTAGAACAAGGCACACCCCCCTTCTCGCCGGGCCTGGCGGAACGGCTGATGCGCGAGTTCGCCCGACTTTCAGATGAGAAAGCCCACACAGGGGAAAATGGAGAAAAAAAGGGAAAGGGCGAAGGGGAAAAAGAGCTCTTAACGGAGCGGCAGAAAGAAGTGCTGAAGCTGGTTGCAGCCGGGTTGACCTACAAAGAGGTGGGGGCCAAACTCTCGCTGAGCGAGGTCACCGTGCGTTACCACATGGGAGAAATCATGGAGCATCTGCACCTGGAGCATCGCTCTCAGGTGATTACCTACGCCGCCAACCATAAAATTATTTGATCCATTGGAATGAGCGTCGCTCATTCCAATAGATCCATGTTTTTTTCATCCTATCCGAAACGATAGTCTGCGCGAGCAACGCAGACTATCGTTTTTTTATCGCTTCCGATATTGTGGAGGCTACCCCCTTTTGCTATTCTGAATTTATGAATGGAACCCAGCGGAGAACGATTGTATACGGAGACAGCCTGATCCTGGAAGGCGTGCGCGCAAAGCTGGCAGGCAATCCCAGCCTGGAAGTGATCTTGCTG
>JAJYIW010000310.1 GCA_021789855.1 Chloroflexota bacterium
GCTGTTGGTGCTGCTGAACTTCAGCCAGGAGCCGGCTTCCTGCGAGCTGCCAGCGGGCCTGTCCTTGTCCGGCGGGGAGCTGCTGATCGGGAATTACCCGGCCGAGCCGGCTACTGGCGCCAGCTCCGTAGCCTTGCGCCCATACGAAGCCCGCGTCTACCGGCTGCCCTAGATGGACAGCCAGCCCGGCCTGACCTCTGCAGCTTGCATCCGGCGCTACCCGGGCAACCCGGTGTTATCCGTCCAAGACGTGCCCTACGAGGCGCTGTTGGTCTTCAACGCCGGGGTCACACGTTACCGGGGACAGTACGTGATGGTGTTCCGCGACGATTACGGGCTTGAGCCCTCCTCGCCCTACCCTCTACACACTGACCTGGGCCTGGCTTTCAGCCGCGATGGCCTGGCCTGGGAAGTCCAGCCTGGCTTTTGCTTTGGTTGGCATGACGATGAAATCCTCCGCGCCTACGACCCGCGCCTGACGGTGCTGGACGGGCGCTGCTACATGGCCTTTGCCGCCGACACCCGCCACGGCATCCGCGGAGGCATCGCAGTGACCGAGGATTTCGCCCACTTTGAGGTGCTCAGCCTGAGCCTGCCGGATAACCGCAACATGGTGCTCTTCCCGGAACGGATCGGCGGGCGCTACGCGCGCCTTGAGCGGCCTTTCCCGGTGTATGGGCGAGGCGGCGTGGACCGCTTCGATATCTGGTACGGCGAGTCGCCCGACCTGCGCTTCTGGGGGAACCAACAGCTCGTGCTGGGCGTGGAAGATGTGCCCTTTGCCAATGACAAGTTAGGCCCTGGCGCGCCGCCGGTGAAAACACCTGCCGGGTGGCTGACCCTCTTCCATGCCGTGGATCGCGACCCGCGCCGCGGTAAAAATGGCTGGGAAGATGCCTGGCAAAAACGGTACACCGCCGGGATCATGCTGCTCGACCTGGAAGATCCCACCAGGGTCGTGGGGATGAGCAAGCTGCCCTTGCTGGCTCCCGAAGCGCCTTATGAGGTAGATGGCGGCTTTCGCAATAACACGGTTTTCCCTGGCGGGATGATTTTAGAAGACAACGGCGAGGTCAAGATTTATTACGGCGCAGCCGACACGGTCGAGTGCCTGGCCACCGCTGACCTAAACGACCTGATCGCCCTGTGTGCTAGCCCGCGGTAAGGAAAAAAGCCTTACCGGCTATTTCCCCACGTGCACAGCGATGATGTTCGACTGCAAGTCCAACGGGCGAACTGGCTTGGTTAGGTATAAATCCACCCCTGCGATGAAATATAATTAATTATGCATAATTTTCACAAATGATCAAGAATCAGGCCTATATTTCAGGAGACAAAATCATGGACGCCATTCCCGTTACGCCGGCACAACCCTCTATCATTCCCCTGTGGGCAGAAGGTGAGATTGATACCGCCGGCTGGAACTACCCGGAGGAGATCGCTTTCACCACCTATGGGCTCAAAGTGATTCGCAACGTGGTTCACCCCAGCCTGACAGTTTACCTGCCTGACCCGGCAAAGGCCACCGGAACCGCGGTCATTGTGGCCCCGGGTGGCGCCTACCATTTTCTAGCCTTCGAGCACGAGGGCATCGAAGTGGCGCACTGGCTTAATGCGCAGGGCATCGCCGCGTTGATGCTTAAATATCGCCTGGTGCAAACCGGCGATGACTTCCCGCAATGCGTCGAGGCCCATCTTAAGGATCCCCAAACGATGGCCGCTGTGGTAGAGCCGGTTTTCCCTTTAATCACCGCCGACGGGTGCCAGGCCATCCGCCTGGTACGCGCCCGCGCGGCGGAATGGGGCATTGACCCGCACCGGATCGGCATCATGGGCTTTTCTGCCGGGGGCATGCTCACCTTAAGCGTGGCCCACCATTATGATTCCTCCAGCCGGCCGGATTTCGCTGCGCCCATCTATCCCGCGCCCCCGCCGGATGCACCCATTCCTCAGGACGCTCCGCCCCTCTTTCTGCTGTGCGCCGCGGATGATGATATGGCTTCAGCGGTGACCACGCGCTTTTATGCCGCCTGGCGGTCAGCCGGTCACCCGGTTGAGCTGCACATCTATTCGAAAGGCGGTCACGGTTTTGGGATGAACCACAAAGGTTTACCTTCCGATAGCTGGATTGAGCGTTTCACCGAATGGCTCAAGGCGCAGGGATTCCTCCCCTGATGTCGATCATTGAGATTGCGCCTGCGCACTGCTCAGCCACACGCCAGCGATGGCCACCCCACCGCCCAACCACTGGGCCAGTGGAACCTGTTCGCCCAAAAACAAGCCGCTCGCCAGCCCGATAAATGGGATCAGGTTGATATAAGGGCTGGCGACGCTGGCCGGCAGAAAACTTAAGGAATAATTCCACAGGAACATGGTCAGGCCGGACGCCACCACACCCAGGTATACGATTCCCAGCAGCCCGGCCAGGCTGAGGTGAGGCAGACCGTGTGCCCACAGCTCCCAACCTGCCAGGGGTAGGAGGAAGATCAACCCGGCGCCTGTGGCCGCTGTGGTCATTGCCAGGGCCGGTTCTCCAGCCACTAACCGCCGCACCTGGATGGTATAAATGGCCCAGGCTACCGCCGATCCAAAGATCAACAGGTTGCCTAAGAGTGGCTGATGGCTATCACCCCCAACAGGGCTGGTCAGCCCCACCACAATCACGCCGCCCGTGACCAGCGCCAGCCCCAGGATCTGGCGAAGGTTCAGGCGCTCGTGGAGAAAAACGACCGCCAGGCCGGCCGTCAGGGCGGGCGTACAGGACTGGATCAGCACGGTGCTGCTGATGGAGGTATTATTTAAGCCCACGTTTTGAAGGGTGTAGAAAAGCGCAGTTCCTGTCAGGCCCAGGAGCAGGTAATTGGGACGGAGGATGGAGGCAAGGCGAAAACCCCGCCGGGCAGAAACCAGGTACAGAGCGATAAAAGCAATGACAAAGCGCAGCCCGGTTAACGCCAACGGGCCAATTTCACGCAAAATGACCTTCGTGACCAGGAAGGTCGATCCCCAGATTAAAAGGGTGACAAAGAGAGCCACATACCCACGACGTCTGTTCATGAGCGATTATTATACCGGTTAACTTCTATTCTCCCAACCGCTGGCGCTTATCCTGGTCCCCCACCCCAAGGC
>JAJYIW010000063.1 GCA_021789855.1 Chloroflexota bacterium
ACGGGGCGTTGTTCATGCTGTGGTCCAGTTTCAGTGTCCATGGCTATGCCATCGGTACGGCGCGTTCTGCGTCAGGGCAGTTATCTGGCCCCTGGTTGCAGGATGTTCAGCCCCTGTTCGACAGCGATGGGGGTCATGGGATGACATTTCGCGACTTTGATGGAAACCTCTGGCTGAGTTTCCACCAACCCAACCAGCACCCCAATGAGCGCCCGCAGCTCCTTCTGCTGGCAGAAGATAAGCTGGCGTCAGGTGATCGCTGAACAGTTGGGGGCGCGTTCCCCCCAACTGTTTGTCTGGTGTGCTGGCCGGTAGAGATCGTTAACGCGCGCTCACCAACCCTGCCAGGAGTCTTTGGCTATTCGAGACAGGAACTCCGCAGCCCATGCTATCTTTCATAAATATATTCAACAACACGATAGTCTGCTCGCGCGTTTTGGTGTAATGAAATTTAAGGTATTTTTCTAGATCAAAGGGAAAAAGAAGCGGCAGGAATAAAGCTGCCAGGAAAAAGCATGTCTGTAAAACCGGTCTGCTCAGCAAGGCCCGGGTGAAAGCGCCGGTACTGGGAAGCTGGCCGGTGACGGCCTCCTGGCATGTGCCGGCAGCGACCTTAAGCCACGGGCTTTTTCGGTAGGCCTTTAGCGACCATCCAGAAAGCTCGAGGCCGGCCGTGAAAGCTGTCATCACGGCGGTCATGGAAGCCTGGGAATGCGAGCCGGGTTTTCCAACCGTGACCCGAAAGCCCGCCCGCTTCAAAAGCTGGGATGCTTCATGGCAGGCGTCCTGATTCCCTGCCAGTGGGATGGCAAGAGGAGACCGCCAGAAATTGACTCCTTCTGGCCTGCCCCCGCCGCCGCCCAGGTCGCCCTGCCACGCCATGAACGTCGTCCCACCAAAAATGACCCGGTCGTTCATCCCCTCAAGAAGGAATTCGGGCCGTTCCCCTTCAGGGGTAAAACACAGGACCCTTTTGGAGGGTACTTGTTGCAAAAAATCATGGAACCAGCCCGAATAATACACCTGAGAGGGGGTCGTGAACCAGATTTGGTCTGGCGCAAACTGCTGGCTCTCCGTCGCGTCCGCGATCACCTGGTAATCCTTTAGTCGGTAGAGGATGGGATCTTTCCGGTGTTTCTGGGACACTTTAAAAAGGGGCAGCCCGCCTTGCTCGCGCGCTCGTTTCAATTTTTCAGCGACCGCAGGTTGGTCTAGCAAGCCCAGTGTCACACCAGCTTTCTGAAGGGCAAGGGCGTAGACCTGCCCCACGGCCCCGCATCCTACTATTAAAACTTTCATAGTCACCTCGTCAGGATGGGTAGGTTGGAGGAATGGGTTCTATGCTCCGATCATAAATGGATTCCATGATTCGAATGGCAAGGGGGAAGGGAAGCAGTTTTCCAATGAGCACAGCGAGCTGGTTGATCGTGCCTGGAATGATGACTCGCTTCCCCTTCAGGATAGCGGGATAAGCCATTTCGGCCACACGCTCGGGAGTCATCATGGTCTTTTGGGCGAACGTTTTGATCTGCTGGCCAGCCAGGCCGGGGAATTCCGTCAGGGCTCCGCCGGGGTATAGCCCGCTGACCTGGATGTTGGTCCCCCGGTACTCGTAATGGAGTAAGTTGGTGAAAGCCCTGACGTAGTGCTTGCTGCCGGTATAAACAGAGAATCGGGGTAGGGGTGCGTAGCCTCCCACGGAGCTCACGTTCACCACATGGCTGGGCTCTCCATGGCTCAGCATGTGGGCCATGAACAGGTAACTCAACTCGGTGACCGAGCGGATATTCAAATCCAGGATCTGGCAGAGATGGCTGTAGCTCAAATCACGAAACTCCTGGTAAGGGCTCATCCCGGCGCAATTGACGAGCCCATGGACTTTCCCAAAGACCCGCACGGCTTCCTGAAATAGCGCTTGCGGGGCACCCGGGCCGGTAATATCCAGAGCCAGAAAATGGGCTGAAGCCCCGTATTCCCCCTTCAGTTTTTGGCAGAGGGCCAGCAAGCGTTCTTCCCGCCTCGCGATGGCCAGAACTGCGTGTCCATTTTTGGCAAAGGTAACTGCCAGGGCTTTCCCTATCCCCGAAGAGGCTCCCGTGATGGCGACATTCATGGACAAGTTCTCCAAATGATGCAGAATCAGGCAATCATTATGCACGATCATTCTACCACCCTGTCACTCTGGCGGTCTATAATACACATTAAGTAAGATGAAAGGAGTTGCGAAAATGCAAACACGTATTCTTGGAAAAAGCGGGCTGGTAGTCTCAGCCCTCGGGCTGGGCTGCATGGGGATGAGCCAGTCTTACGGGCCGGCGCCGGAGAAAAGCGAGATGATCACGCTCATCCGCGCGGCGGTAGACCGAGGCGTCACTTTCTTCGATACGGCTGAGGGTTACGGCCCGTTTACCAATGAAGAACTGGTGGGCGAGGCGCTCGCTCCGGTCCGCGGCCAGGTGGTGATCGCCACCAAGTTCGGGCACGATATTGACCCTGTCACGAAAGCGCGGACGGGGAAGTTAAACAGCCGGCCCGAGCATATCAAGGAAGTCGCCGAGGCATCGCTCAAGCGGCTCCGCACGGATGTGATCGATCTGTTCTACCAGCACCGGGTTGACCTGGATGTTCCCATTGAGGATGTGGCAGGAACCGTCAAAGACCTGATTCAGCAAGGCAAGGTGAAGCACTTTGGCCTTTCAGAAGCTGCTGCGAAGACGATCCGTCGCGCCCATGCTGTCCAGCCGGTCACGGCGGTGCAGAGCGAATACTCATTGTGGACGAGAGATCCAGAAGCGGAGGTGCTGCCGGCCTGCGAGGAACTGGGGATTGGGTTTGTGCCCTTTAGCCCGCTGGGGGCAGGCTTTCTCACCGGTAAAATCGACACCCACACTACCTTTGACCGCACCGATTTTCGCAATATCTCGCCGCGCTTTACGCCTGAGAATCGCAAAGCCAATCAGGTTCTGGTCGAGTTACTGAACAGCATTGCGGAACAAAAGGGAGCGACGCCGGCTCAGGTTGCGCTTGCCTGGCTGCTGGCGCAAAGGCCATGGATTGTCCCCATCCCAGGCACCACCAGGCTGCACCGCCTGGAGGAGAACATCGGCGCGGTGAATGTCGTGTTCACGCCCGGCGATCTGCGCGAGATCGATGCTGCCGCGGCAAAGATTCCAATCCAGGGTGCCCGGCTCCCTGAAGCTGTGTTAAAACTGACAGGTCGCTAAGGAATGCAGTCAAGATTCTTATGAGAGCAGGAGGTGTACCGATGGCAGTATGGACAGGTAATGATCTCGACCGGGTTGGAGCGGCGGAAGAACTGGAAATAGCGAGTCTCCGGCAGGATGGCACGCTGCGAAAGTCAAGGACCATCTGGGTGGTCCGCGTGGGCGACGAAATATACGTGCGGTCGGTGAACGGGCGCAGCTCGGATTGGTTCCGCGGCGTTCTGACGCGCCACGAGGGACGCATCCAGGCAGGTGGCGTGGAGAAAGATGCCACTTTCATCGAAGAGACGGATCCAGGGTTGAACGAGCGGATTAACGGCGCCTACCGAGAAAAGTACCGGCGGCAGCCAAAAGAATACGTTGACGCCTGTTTGACGCCGCAAGCGCGAGCCGCGACGATCAGGATCGTGCCGCGCGATTAGTGGGTGGCGAAAGGGCCCTGGAGGATTTCCACATACCCTTTCGTCCCGTTGACCCGAATCGGCTGCCCATCCTTTATCAACCGGGTCGCATTTTCGACGCTCACCACGGCAGGCAGGCCGTACTCTCTGGCCACCACGGCGCCGTGGGTCATCATCCCGCCCACTTCCGTCACCAGGCCTTTAAGGGAGACGAACACCGATGTCCAGCTGGGATCGGTGAAGGCCGTGACCAGGATATCGCCATCCTCAAAGTTGGCATCCTCCAGGCTCAAAACGACCCGCGCCCGCCCCTCGATGATGCCGGCGGAAGCCGGGACGCCGATCAAAGCCCCCTGCGGGCTATTGGCCGTGTCGTATTCAGCGCTGATGACCTCGCCATCCGAGGTCATCACGCGTGGGGGCGTCAATTTTTCAAAGACCGCGTAATCCGCCTTGCGCTGCGCGATGAGGCGATCGTCGATCTGCCTCGTTTGGAAAGCCTGGCGCAGCTCGTCATAGCTCAGGTAATGGATATCCTCCGGCTCGCGTAGGATCCCTGCCTGCACCAAACGGGCAGCTTCTTTCTTCAAGGCTTGCTTATACACATAAAAGTGCTGCATCATGGCATACTTGGGGTATTCCCGGAAGCCAATAAAATGGCGGTAGACGCTGATCATCTTCCGGGTCGATTTGGCCTTTCCTTTGCTGCCGGGAAGCCGCTCTAACCGGTCGATCAGCTCCTGCGCCTTCTGCTCTGCTTCGGCCCGCTTTTGCGCTGTAATCGTTTGATGCGAACCCGGCTCGAAATTCTTAACGTCATTGATCAGCATGGGAATGAGCAGCGTTGGTTTCTCAATCCAGCGGGTGTGGGTAATATCGATTTCTCCAGGGCCACGGACCCCATACTTCCCCAGGTAATTCTGGATGGCGTCGCTAACCGCTGCGCCACCTTCCACCTTGACCAAACCATCAAAGAAAGTATCATCGTTAGCCTGTTGTAAATAGCTCATCACAGCCGGATACTGCCGGACAACGTCCGCCACATCTAAAAGCGTTAGCCCCATTTCCGTAGTGACATTATCGCTGGCCGCCTGGGCCAGAACGTCGGTAACGTCCTCTTCGCCCAGCCATTTTTTTAGATTGTTTTTGAGCCAGTTGTAGGCATAATATTGAACGATGCCCACGCCGTAATTATCCAAAACCAGCGTCTTATACATCTCATCCATATCCTGGAGAATAAAATCAACCAGGCCGGCTCCCGACTGGCCCTCAATCCGCCGTTCGAGATCCTGCACCAGCGCATCATTTTGGGCGATCATATTTTTCATATAATCGGGGTCGTCTTTGCGATAAATATGGATGGCCTGGAACAATCCGGAAACCAAATTCCCCATTGAACCGCCGTTTAAACCCCCCACGGATGCCTTGCCGTGATACAGCGTTTTAATATAATCCTTCCGGCTCAGCACATTGAGCAAAGCCTTCTGGATCAACGCGTCGACCGAACCGAGGCCGCGGCTCAGGAATACTTTTCTTCCTATCCGCGAAGTGAGCTCGGGCGAAACATCCACAAAAGGCCGCCCGCCTGCTTCGACCAGCGGATCGCTGCTAAGTTTTCGCAACCAAACCGGGAACAGGGATAGGCCCAATGGCTTCCACGCATCCGTCATCATTTGCTGGTGGGCAAGCGACATGTAAACGTGGTTTTTGTCATCGCTGACCGGCGGCAGAGGATACAAGGTGGTAATGGGGCGGCTCTGGACGATAAAAAACTGACCTTCATCAAGGCACCATTCGATGTCCTGGGGGCGACCAAAATACGCCTCGATCTTGCGACCGGTTTTCTCGAGCTGTAAGATTTGCTCGTCGGTCAGCGCTTGCGTTTGCTGCTGGGCTGGCCCCAACGGTTGCTGCCTGGTGCCACCCTCTTGGATGGCATAGATCGCCAGTTTTTTGGTCGAGATCTTCTTGCTGACGATCTGGCCTGCCTGTACCTTGTAGATATCAGCATCCACCAGCCCGGAAACCAGGGCTTCGCCCAGGCCAAAGCTGGCGTCGATGGACACGACCTTCCGGTTCGACGTGACCGGATCAGCGGTAAATAGAATCCCTGAGACCTGCGGGAAAACCATCTTCTGGATGACGACAGACAGGTGCGCCTTGTTGTGATCAAAACCATTCTGCCTGCGGTAAATCACCGCCCGGTCTGTAAAGAGCGACGCCCAGCACCGGCTGACGTGCTGAAGGATGGCTTCCTTCCCGATGATGTTCAAATAGGTGTCTTGCTGCCCTGCAAAGGAAGCGGTCGGCAGATCCTCCGCCGTGGCGCTGGAACGAACGGCGTAGGCATCATTTTCACCGAGCTTTGCCAGATACTCCAGGATCCCTTCCTGGATGTCCTCAGGCATTGGGGTTTCTTCGATCGCTCTGCGTACCTTTGCGCTTAATTCCCGCATCCTTTCACCGTCTTCAACCTTAAGGGTGGACAACTGGTTAAGCAATTCGCCAAGCTCTGGCGCTTGTGAAAGGATTTTCTTGAATGCGTCAGTGGTGACACAAAAGCCGGGGGGTACCTGTAATCCGCCTATTCGGGATAGCTCTCCCAGGTTTGCGCCTTTGCCCCCTACCAGTAAGAGCTTTGTTTGATCGATATCTTGAAAACCCAATACATAAGGATTCATTGCCATCTCTTTGTATCCTAAACTATCTACTTTTCATTGGGCGCGGGCTGCGCTGGATCCAACCAGCCGTCAAAGGCGCCCGATTCGAAGACATCCAGGGAGCCCACGGGCGCGCCGAGAATGCGTTCAACCGTAACGACATAGGCATCCAGGGTCTCTTCTAATTCTTTGATCGCCGGCCGATCGAGCTGCGGTAGGAGCAGCAGCCCGGTCATTGAATCTGTCAGGCTGAGCGAAACGCCGGCGATGATAGCCGCCGCCTGCTTTGGGTAGCGTGTGGTGAAGGCGCCTTCGGCGATACCCTGTTTAATCACCGGCTCAAAGAAAGCCGCCATTTGTTTGCGCGATTGGGCCTCAATTCTCTGGCGGATGGAGACGTTCTTTTCTGAAAACCACATGCGCAGGAGGCCGCTGATCAACTCTTTTTGCGAGCCTTTCCATTGGACGGAGACCTCTAGAAAGCGGCGAAACTTCTGGATGGCGGTCATGGTCGTGTCTTGCGTTATGGGCGACAGGTTTTGGACTGCCACCTGACCCATGCGATCGACCAGGGCTTCGAGCAGGGCCTCCTTAGAGTTAAAGTAGTGGTAGAGTGCACCCTTGGAGATATGCAGGCCATCCAGCACATCAAAGATGGTCATCTCGTCGTAGCCCCTGGTATACATCAGGTGCTGGGCCATGTCGAGGATTTCGTTGCGCTTGGCATTATATTGGTCTTCATTCAAGGGGCGGGCCATAGGCTTTCTCCTGAGTTAATAAACCGCATGCCGGTCTATTAATTAAGCCATAGTATAGCGCGGCCCCCTGCCCATGTCAAGTGGCGCCTCGTTCTTCTAACCATTTCACCGCGGTAAACCGGTCATACCGGCGAGCCAACGCAAGCGGAGTTTCGTCGTGGTGATCTTGGATCCGGTAATCCGCACCGTGATCCAGCAGGATCGCCATCACCTGCAGAAAACCTGCCGCTGCGGCGTAATGCAGAGCGGTTCGCCCTTTCGGCCCAACCGCGTTCACCGGTGCATGGCGCGCCAGAAGCAGCTTGACTTTTTCCGGTTGTTCCCCCTTATCTGCCCGGCATAAGTAGGTCAGGGGCGGGAAGCCGTTTTCGCCTTTGTCGCTGGGGGAAGCGCCATGATCCAGGAGATAGCCCAGGATGTCACCAGTAAAGGTGTTTAAAAAGTAATACTCTCCCAAAGCCACCACCTGCGCATGATGGTCGAGTAAAAGGTCGAGTAGATCGATTCGCCCAGCTTTGGCAGCCAGGCTGAGTAGCTGGAGGCTGTACGGTGCGACCACCGCCCCGCTCTTGAGAAGGAACTTTACCAGGTCGATCTGACCACCGGCCACGGCAAAGGACAGCAGGGGCACATAATAGAGATTATCCTGTGGGTCTTCAGCGTTAATCAGGTCCGGCTGGGCGGATAATCCCTGTTTGACTTGCTCGCTATTCCTCAGGTAGGCTGCGCGGAAGATGTCTTCCTGGGCGCCGTGCGAGCGAAGATACTCTGCCACGTCCCATCGATGGTAATAGACAGCAGCACAATAGGGGGTGAGCTGAACAAAGCTCTCCCCGTTGTATCTGCCGGTGGCATTCACGTCCGCGCCGTGCTCGACCAGCCAGGTCACGGCGGGTTGTTTACCCGACCGGACAGCTTCCCATAGCAGGGTGCGGCCGTGCGAGCCGCGGCGATTGAGGAATTCTGGTTGGCGCGCAAGCAACTGTTGAAGCCCCTCGACATCCCCCTTGGCAGCGATTTCCAAAACCCTGGTCCGCAGCATCTGTTTGCGCGCCTCCGGTAGAAAATCTAACGGGCGCACCATGCGCTGTGGGATCCGATCATTGGCAGATGGATCGAGTTCCATACCTGGCTCTCACCTTTCCGTAGGAAAAATGACTTTTCACCCTGCCATCCAGGTGCATTGGGTCATGCCATAACCCCCCTAATATTATCATAGTTGTGGGTTTTGCTAATTCTGGACAACCGGCCAGATTTACTCCATGCTTTTGCCAGGTGCAGCGTGCTGGATTTGACCGCTGCGCCTGGTTTTCGTTAAATTTGACCACTTTACCGTGGGCATGGCCTTGCCGAAGGTAATTGACTGCCTCGGCGGTTTGGTGGAGGGGTAAACAAGATCGAACACGGGTTTGACTTTGCCCGCCTCAACCAGCCGGATGATAAACTCCAGGTCTTTCATGCCAGATTTTGCGACCAGGAAGCACAGCGTTCGGATGCGTTATCAAGCTTGCCCTTCCTTATTCTATACCTTTACGCCGCAAGGCATAGTCAACTGCCTGCTCCATCGTCATCGCGCTGCCTGCCTCCCATGCCTTTTTGAAGGCTGTCTCCCCCAGTTGACGGCGCAGGACATCCGTGTTGGCCTCGCATTCAGCCAACTGAGCCGGGGTAATGGAAATCTTCATGGCTTCCCGCAGTGCGCTTGAAATGGCATACAGGCGGGCAGCTCTTTCGGGCTCGTGTGCTTTCAGCGCCAGGGCAGCGAAATCGGGCAGGATGCAGGCAACATCGCCCCAGGCACTTAATGCTTGTTGCAATGCAAGCGCTTCACAAAATTGAATCTGAGCTTGCTCATCCTCTCCAAGCAAAGCCTCTAATTCCCCCAGATTCATGATCCCACTTGCCAGGCTCTGCTTGATGCCCAGTTGGCGGAAAAGGGAAATGGCTTCGCGTATATAAGTGGCAGACGCCTGGAAATCGCCAAGGGTGCGCGCCACCTCCCCCAGGTTGTTCAGGCAGATAGCGATGCTGTAATCATCCTTGCGCTGCCGGTGGATGGCAAGACTCTCATTATAATAATTTTTCGCCTGCAACCAATTGCCTTGAAAGTACAGGGAATCGGCCAGACTGCCAAAATCGTAGGCGATCCCGTCCTGATCACCTGCCTGACGATCGCGCTCCAGCAAGTCCTCCAACAGATCAATGGCGCGCGCATCGTTTCCTCGAGAAGATTCAACGGTTGCAATGACGCGTAGCGTCCGCCGGGTCTCGCCCGCATCCCGCAGTGTCTGGAAGATAGCCAGGCTTGTCTCCATGGCGCTAAGCGCGGAGGTGTAATCCCCCTGGCGCCAGGCGAGCGCGCCAGCGCCCAGCAGCGCCCGGGCGCGGGGAATCGACACCGCTTGCGGCTGTTCCGCATCCATCTGAACCAGGACTTTATCCAGCCACATTCGCCCCTCGCTCAGGTGGCCTCGCAGGCCCCAAAAGCGAGACAACGACCCGGCTAGCCTGGCTGCAGCTTCCACATTACGGCTGTCGAGAGCCCAGGTCAACGCCGCCCGGAGGTTGTCATGGTCTTGATCCAGGCGCTCGAGCGTGGTTTGCTGCGCGGCAGTGTATAGCGCCGGTTCGGTCTGTTCGGCCAGTCCTAGAAACCAGGCCAGGTGATCGTTGCGTATCGCTTCGGCCTCTCCAACCTGGCACAACCTGGCCCAGGCATACTGGCGAGACAACTCGTGCATCCTGAAGCGGTGCGCCAGATCAAGGGCCAATAACGACTTATTAGCCAGGGCAGCCAGTATGGAGGCATCGGCCCCTGCCACCTGTGCAGCAGCGTCCTGCGGAATGCCCCCCCGGAAGACGGAGAGATGTGACAGGCAAATTTGCTCTCGCGGGGATAACAAGCTCCAGGAATGGTCGAAGATAGCTCGCAGGCTGCGGTGCCTTTCGGGAATGTCGCGCATCGTTGTGACCAGGGTTTGCAGGCCAAGTTCAAGATCTTCGGCAATCCTGCGGCAGGAATGGCTGCGTATGCCTCCAGCAGCCAGCTCGATCGCCAGCGGATTCCCGTCGGCCATCCGGCAGATCTGTACGACCGCCCTGGCTTCATCTCCTCGTGGAGCGAAGCTTCGATCCGCTCTCTGAGCCTGTTGAAAAAAAAGCTGCACGGCTTCATAGTCTTCGATGTCCGTTGCAGTTCCATCCGGCGGAAATGGTAACCCACCGATGGCAAAGACCTGTTCCACTTGTAAGTTGAGATGCTCCCGGGAAGTGATAAGCAAGCTCACCTGCGGGCAGGCCTGCAGGATATCCACGAGCAGCAGGGTAGCATCTTCCTTTTCTTCATGCCCCAGCAGGTGTTCAAAGTTGTCTAAAACCAGCAGCATTTCCTTGCCACGCAGGTGCTGGATCAGTTGCTTGCGGGGGGGCTTCTGACCTGTAAACGGCAGGCCCAGCGTTTCGGCGATTGCCAGGGGGAGCGTGTCGCCCGAGAGCAGGGTTGCCAGCGAGACGAAAAAAACGCCGTCGTGAAACGATCCCACCTGGCCTTCCGCGACCTTTAACGCTAACCGGGTCTTGCCGATCCCTCCCGGGCCGACGACGGTCACCATGCGGCAAGAGGGGCTTTCAAGTAAACTCGAAAGCGCCGCAATTTCTTCTCCGCGCCCGAGAAATGGGGTGAGCGGGTGAGGCAGACGAGATGGCTGGCAGACGTACGAAGCGATGGATAAGCCGGACTTTATCTGTTGATAAAGAAGCTGGGTTTCGTCCGCAGGCTCTACGCCCAGTTCCTTTTCCAGCATCCTGCGGCAGGCTTCGTATTGCACCAATGCTGCATTCCGCTGGTCGCTGAGGGCCAGGGCACGAATGATCTGGCGATGAACTTCCTCTTGCCAGGGATCAAGTTCTAACAGCCTCCTGCCGTAAAACAGGCAGCTCTCGTACTCGCCGCGCCGCTCGTAATAGGCGCCCAATCTTAAAAAGGCTTTCATCACCAGTTGGCGCAATCGCTCGCGGATGGTCAGGGCCCACTCTTCAAAGGTCGAGCTGTCGTTGACAGCGAAGTGCTCCAGAAAATTACCGCGATAAATGGATACAGCCTCCTCCAGCCACCTGGCGCAGCGATGGCAGGCTTCCTCCCTGCGGTGAAGATGGTGGTCGGCGGTGGCTATGAGGGAGGTAAAGGCAGTCACATCCAGGTAGGCATCTGATTGGGTATTGAATTGTACCGACTCGCGGTTGATCAGCAGATAAGGTGTTGCAGCCGTTTCGTCACCAAGTGTCTGGCGCAGGTTCGCCAGCGCCTGGCGCAGGTTGCCCCGCGCCACCTGCTCTGAGCGGTCAGGCCACAATAACCCTGCCAGCTCTTCCCGGTTGTGCGAGCGGTCTGAATTAATCGCAAGATAGACCAACAACGCGCGTACCTTGTTGGACTCAAAGCCGACCAATGCCATTTCTCCTCTGGACACTTGATAAGTTCCCAGGACAGAAAGGTTTAAACACGCCATACCAATGCCTCTACTCGGCTGGGCCGTTCCTTACGTTTTCCTTACGATCGGTCGATATAGTATTGTGGATAATTCAATTATAAGCTTATTTAGGTAGAATAGGGGCTATTTCATGATGAAACAATCTTTTCGCTCAAGATTGATGTATATATTCCTTTGCCTGGGAATCGCGATCATGACTCTCAACCCGGTGAGTGTGCTGGCTGACAGCGCCCTCGCCAACCAGCCGCAGAGTCCAACGGCTATCTACCTGCCTTTCGTCGCGAAAATGATTCCCCCGAAGTCCAGCCTCACATTAATTGCCAAGGCCCTGGCCGCAGGGGTTATTGATTATCCCACATCGCTGCTCTACCGGGCATACGCACAGTTTGGCGACGCGCGCCTGCCGGATGCCTACCAGGGTGACTTGCTGGAGGAAGACAGCACCTTACAACGGGAGTATACCGCTTCCGCCGGGACGCTGCCTGCTTCGATCAAGGCCCTTTTATCCCCCTTCATGGTCCGACCCGATGTGGCAGTCTCCGCGTGGAGCGTATATGCAACGGCGCACATGCCCAGCGGCATCCAGGGGAACACTGCCACTACCTGTACCGGCCAGTGGGCTTCGGCCACCAGCACCGCTCCAGGGGTAAACGCGAAGGTCTGGGCGACCTGCGACGCAAATTCCGATGCCGATATCACGTACGTGTTGGGGCTAATCAACGATCTGTGGAAGCCGGAAACAGACTTGATGGGACAGCCGATTCCAGACCTCGGAGGACCAGACAATGGAGGCGGGCCGGAGATCGATTTCTACCTGGTGAACCCCCTGACCAGTACCATCCAGGGCCGGATCAATCAGATCCCGTTAGGGGCTGTCGGTGTCACCTGGGCCAGCTCACCCTATACAGACTTCAAATCCAGCGCCTATATCTTATTGCCAAGGGACTTGAAACATTCATCCGGTTTTAAAGACACGATTGCGCACGAATTCTTCCATGTCCTTCAAGCTGCGCACAACGCTACCATCACGAGCCAAAACGGGAAGGTATGGTGGTTTTCTGAAGCGTCGGCAACCTGGGCAGGGGCGCACTTTGTCCCACAAACCTCTGCCATCGACCATACCAACTATCGCAATGGTTTTAACAATGATTACCAGCATTCCATGCTTTCATTGAATGCTGACGGCGTACCCGGATCGCGGGAATGGGACCATTTGTATATGGCCTACATCTGGCCTTTTTTTATGGACCAGGAGCTGGGCCCTCAGGCGATTGTCAACGTATGGAATGACATTGAATATGGATCGAGCTCGTTCACCACGAGCGGGGCAGATGCCATGAAGGTGATCGATAAGATCCTGCCGTTTAATCATTACTTCCAGATCTTCGAAATCCGAAATCTGAACATGGAGCTGCCCCCGAACGACATCATCCACCCACGCTTTGTCGACCATGACCCGAATTTTCCAGACAATCTTGCGCCGTTCATAATGAACGATCCGTCAGGATATCAGGGCCAAATCTTAAGTGTGGGAGGCCTGACGAATCCTGGGATGACCGTTAGCCTGGGCGTGCCATCGTTAGTGCCGGTCTATTACCATTACGCCGTTCCCACAAATGGACAGCAGGTGGAGATCACCATCCCAAAGACCTCAAACAGCGCCATCCAGCTCAGCTTGCTTGCCAAGGCGCGCGGCGGGGCATGGTCTCAAAAGGACCTGACAGGGATGACCAAGGTCAAACTGTGCAATGTGGAAGATCTCTACCTCGCGATCGGCAACATTAACCTTACCCCGCTGGCCACTGCACCGGCATCCTACACCATCCGCGCTCTGGATTTGCCCTGTACCTGCTCAGAGTTCGCCCAGGTACAGCAGGTCAGCGGGGGTGTTACGTTCAGCTACCAACATACCGCTTCGATCCAGGATGTGGGCGGGACTACGAAATACGACATCAATGAGAGCGCTGATGCGAATTTTGCTTTGCCTCAAATGTCGGTAGGCCAGGGCGGGGTCAGTTTCTGGGGACAGCCAGGCGGCACGGGCGTGATTCATAACGTGTATACAGAAATCGGGCAATATACAACCAGCATCACCACGACCGATGGGAATGGAGCCCTGATTTACATTCCCGGTGAAGGCTCACAGGTAGACCTCAATATAAACCTCATGACCTGCACGTACAACTTCAACATGTCTTCTTATCTCGATATGACCACCACCGACAGCGGTGGAGCATCCCAGGCAATCCAGGGGGAAACAGGATTCGTGGATAGTGAAGATTACCCGTTGATCCTGACCAGCCCAACCACGACCTTAAGCGGGGGTATGAATTTCCCTGCCCATTCGATCGCATGGGGCCTTTCAAATTCAGGCAGTGCCTTCTATCCTATGATGGAAGGGTTCGCGATGTTCTTAAATGGCGGTGTCACGGATGATAACGCTGGCAATGCAAGCGTTACCTGGAGTTTCAGCGCCCCGATACCAGCGAGTTCCAATGGCCAATGATACTGCTTACTACGCGTTCTTATTGCGCCTCTGGAAAGAGAAAAAAGAGGGCAAAGATGCCTGGCGCGTCACGCTCGAAGATCCCCATACCGGCGAACAAAAGGGATTCTCTGAGCTTGAAGAGCTGTTCAACTTTTTGCATCAGATGACAAGCCCTGCCAACCCGACCGATCCAAAAAAGGCTTCCTGAAAAATGCAGCCAGAAATCGCCAATGACCTGACACGATGGATTATCCTCCGCATGATCGAGAACGCGTTTCTTACCCAAAGGAGCTCAAAGTGAACCCAGTACTCAAGCGTATTTTCTTCGTGACCCTGTTGGTCGCCCTCGTCTTTTTGGAAATCGGGCCCGGCGTCCCCGCCGCACGCCCGCAGCCTGTCCAGGCTGGAACGGGAACCACAATCACGGTTCCCACGACCACACTTGCGCCTGTTGGGGGACCCTGCACTACTGGCAGCTGGGCGGATGCGACCAACGTTCAAATTGCCATCCCCAACCTAAACTACCCAAACTTTAAAGTGTACCTGGTGTTTGATGCCAGCTACCTGTATGTCTGTTTCAGCTTGATGCCGCTGCCCAAGACCGGGAATAGCGGTTTCGTAGGCGTCTACATAGACCGGGATAACGATGGGGGCACAAACGACCCGGATGACTTTTTTGTGGGCATCCATCCCGATGGCACTCCCGTCAGCGGATACTGGAACCCTTCCTCCAAGACGTTTGACGCCCCGATCTCCGGCGATTGGTCGGCCAGCAGCGAGAAGTGCCTGTCGGGCTGCGAATGGGCCTCAGCCTACTTCCGCATCTCCCGCCAGCTGCTTGGCGGGTGGCAGCACACGGTCGGAATGGCGCTCTTTTACCATTGGTACCGTTGGGTCGGCGACGATTTCTCCTGGCCCGCCAACGACATCTGGGCAAACCCTGACCTTTATGGGAATGCGGCCTTGTACACCGGCAATATCCAGATCGACCAGAGCAGCGTGGCTCCAACGGTCGATGGTTGGTGTGTAACCGGGCCTAATTCGGAATACGCGGACGCCGTCGTGGTTAATTTTCCGATGGGTGCATTCGGTAATCCAGTCCAGGCCTACCTGAAGCATACTGCCACCGACCTGTACGTCTGTTTTGATAACCTGTACTACGCTTCTCTGGGGGATCCGACCAATGCCGCGGTGTTTATCAACCAGCTGGGTACCGGCGGAGATTCCCCTGGCTCGGGTGATATCGAGTTCAATATTACCATCGGTGGAGCGGTAACCGCTCACCGGGGCGGCGCCTTTGGCTTTGTTGGCCCCGACCCGGGGGGATATACTGTCGCCCAACAGTATGTTGGCGGTGAGCTTCTCCAGTGGTCGGCGGAATTCCGCATCAGCGAAGCCACCCTGGGCGGCGGCTGGAACCGGAACATCAATATTGCCGTTGCCTCCCAATCGATCACCGGACCAGGCGTTGACCGGGGCTGGCCCCAGGTTTACAGTCCCCTCCTCCCCAATA
>JAJYIW010000064.1 GCA_021789855.1 Chloroflexota bacterium
GGGATCTAACAGAAGATGGCGCACCGGTCCAATCGGGCAGACTGCCCCCGTTGGGTCTTGCACCAGACCAGCGACAGGTGGTGAAAATCTCCTATAACCAGGGCGGCCTGACTACCCCTGGCGCCGAATACCATCTAAAAATTGGATTTTATCTCAAAGAGGATACGCCCTGGGCGAAAAAGGGTCACGAGGTTGCCTGGGAGCAGTTCCCCATCCACCTCAACACGGAGGTGTCAAGGCCGCCCGTATCAGCGTCGAGGCAGGATGGCGGTCTGGAAGTGATCGATGAGGCCAGCCGGTTCACCATCCAGGGTCAGGATTTCAGCGTTGTTTTTGACAGGGCTAGCGGGTTGTTGGCCTCTTACGAGTCGAGGGGGCAGGTCTTGATAAAGGAAGGCCCGCGCGAGAATTTTTACCGTGCTCCGACCGATTTTGACCTGCTGATGGGTAATCCCAATGCCAGCATTCATCGCTGGAAAGCAGCAGGGTTAGACCGTTTGGTTCGTGAGATGGCCGGTTACGAAGTGACCCGGCTCAATGCTCATACAGTCCAGGTCGAGGTTCAAGCCCACCTGTCAGCCGAGGGCAGGCCCGAAGGTATCAACAGCCGGATCATTTACCGGGTTGATGGTAAAGGTGAAATTGACCTGGAAGAATATGTGGCGCTGGATGAACGCCTGCCGTACCTCCCACGCGTTGGCCTGGAGCTGATCCTGCCACGCGAACTGGACTGCCTGACCTGGTTTGGGCGCGGGCCACATGAGAACTACGTGGACCGCAAGCTCGGCGCAGCGTTGGGACGCTACACCAGCGCTGTCGCGGAGCAGGCAACGCCTTATGTTTACCCGGGCGAGTGCGGCGGAAAGGAAGACACGCGCTGGCTGACCCTGACCAGCCAGGCAGGAGCCGGGTTGATGGTGGCCGGCGTTGACCACTTCCACTTCGATGCGCTTCACCACACCATCCAGGACCTGGAGCTGGCGAAACATGCCGCCAGCCTTGAGCCGCGCGACTTCGTTGTCCTCCACCTGGATGCCAGGCACATGGGGGTAGGCGGCGATGATGGCTGGATGGCTTCCGTTCACCCAGAATACCTGATCCTGCCAGGCAAAACAGCCTTCAGGTTACGCCTGCGCCCGATGGTGCCCGGCGAGGACCCGGCGGCGGTGGCGCGCGCCAGCCTGGTGAGCTGGTAACCCTGGTTGGAAGCCTGGTAAACGATGTTACAATCAGGCATCCCCACATTTTGAAGAGGTGAATCATGGCGATAAAAATTGCAATGGTTGGCGCCGGTTCAATCGGTTTTACCAGGCGGTTGATGCGGGATATCCTGAGCGTTCCAGAACTCAGGAATACCACGTTTGCGTTCACGGATCTATCGGAGTCCAATCTTTCGATGGTGACGCAGCTTTGCCAGAAGGACATTGATAGCAGCGGTGTACCTGCCAGGCTGGTGTCCACCCTGGATCGCCGGGCGGCGATCGCCGACAGCGATTACATCATTTCCACGATTCGCCAGGGAGGCCTGGAGGCCTTCCAAATGGATATCGATATCCCATTGAAATATGGGGTGGACCAGTGCGTGGGTGACACGCTGTCCGCGGGTGGGATTATGTACGGCCAGCGCACTATCCCGGCCTTACTGGATTTCTGCAAGGATATCCGCGAGGTGGCCAGGCCAGACGCGTTATTCCTCAATTATTCCAACCCCATGGCGATGAATACCTGGGCGTGTAACCAGTACGGCGGCGTCAAGACCATCGGCCTGTGCCACGGCGTACAGGGCGCGCACTGGCAAATAACGCACGTTGTGGAACGTTGGGCCAAGGCGCATGGCATGTTGCTCCAGGACGCTAAACTATCGCGACACGAGGTGGATGTGATCGCCGCTGGCCTTAACCACCAGACCTGGTTCATTAAGGTCAGTTGGCGTGGGATCGATATGTTGCCCTACCTGTTAGAGCTCTTCGAGACCGACCCGGAATATTCCCAGACCGAGAAGGTGCGCATTGATGTGCTGCGCCGTTTTGGCTATTACAGCACCGAATCCAATGGGCACCTCAGCGAGTACCTGCCCTGGTATCGCAAGCGCCCTCAAGAAATTGCCCAATGGATTGACCTGTCATCCTGGATCAATGGTGAGACAGGTGGCTACCTGCGTGTCTGTACCGAAGGTCGTAACTGGTTCGAGACGGATTTCCCCAACTGGCTCAAGGAGCCTGCCCTGGACTTGTCGACCTACCAGCGGTCGGAAGAACACGGTTCCTATATTATTGAGGGACTCGAGACCGGCCGGGTCTACCGGGGTCATTTCAACGTGGTCAACCAGGGGCATATCACCAACCTTCCCAATGGCTGCGTGGTAGAGATACCGGGGTACGTGGACCGCACCGGAATCCACATGCCGGTGGTGGGCGATCTGCCTCTGGCCTGCGCGGCCACTTGTTCGGCGTCAGCCCGGGTGCAGCAGATGAGCGTGGAGGCTGCGGTGCACGCCGATGTAACCTTGCTCAAACAGGCGATGCTGCATGATCCCCTGGTTGGCGCGGTGTGTAACCCGGAAGAAGTGTGGCAGATGACCGATGAAATGCTGGTGGCGCAGGCGCCATGGCTGCCCCAGTATGCCAGCGCAATCCCCGCGGCCAGGGCCCGCCTGGCAGAAGCCGAGCGAACGGGGAAACGGGTACGCCTCATCCAGACCCAGGGCGCTGCCCGGCTACACACCAAAACGGTCGAAGAAATGGCGGCCGATCGGGCGGCGGCGATGGCCAACGCGGATGCTGCTGACAAAGGGAAAATGACCGGCTAATCGCCCTCTTCATAAATTTCGACGGACCGATCGGCAGCCATGCCGAGGGCGATGGCCCTGGCTGCTGCTGCTGAACGGGTATGGACATCCAGCTTGACAAAGACTGCCTTCAAATGCCGTTTCACGGTATTGGTGGTAATGAAGAGGATATCGGCGATCTCTTTATTGGTCTTTCCACTGGCCAGCAGCTCCAAAACGTCCCTTTCCCGTTCGGTTAGCTGAGCAAGCTCAGGATTGAGGCTCTTGCTGGCGGTTGCATCTTCCACCGCCTTTAAAAAGGCACGCCGGTCAAAGGTCTGTTTCTCGAGATAGGCAAAGATGTCGTATTCCAGGTATACCCGGTCAATGTCCTGGGGTTTTGAGTTGCCACTCACCACGATAGTTGAGATCCCCCCGGCGCGTATGTTGGCGAGGAGTTTGTATCCATCCATGTCCTGGATGGATTGGGATTTTCCTGCTGCCGGGTTGATCAGACTCAGGTCTACCACGGCCAGGGCAAAGGCCTCCCGGCGTAGGGTTCCCTGGGCCTCCCCATAACTGTTGCACAGGCGAACTTGAAATCCGGCGTCCGTGAGCAACTCCAGGAGAATGCTGCGCCAGCCGGCGTCATCTTCGACGACCAGGACAGCGAATTGTTTTGTCGCCTTCGTTTCCACTGGAGCTGGCCGGGCAACAGCCGGGGTCTCCTGGAGAGGCGGCGCCATCATGCTGGCCGGTGGAGGGCTGGCCAGGGCGCGCCTGACCAGGTTGCGGAATTCAGCCCGGTTGAATGCTTCTTTACGCAGGCAACTAAAAGCGCCATGCTCCGCGAGGGCGCTGACAGCCAGCTCCACCGTGGCATAACCGGTCAGCATCACAGTGACGCAGCCAGGGTCAAGTTGCCGGATGGTATCTAAGATAATCAGCCCGTCTTTGTTGAGGTGGTTGTCGGGCTTTAGCGATAGGTCGACGACCGCCAGGCGGTGAGGCGTTTCGTGCATTTTAACCATCGCGCTTTCCAGGTCGTCCGCCACATCCACCTCGAGGCCGGTATCCGTCAGGATTTCTTGCAAGATTTGTTGCCAGGAACGATCATCTTCGACCACTAAAGCGAACAGTCCGGGACCACTCATAGCCGTCCCTCGGCGCGGGGCAATTTGAGGTGAAACGTGGTGCCGTGCTGGCCGTCGCTCTCAACCGATACCGAACCGCCCAGGCGCGCCATCAGGGTTTTCACCCACCACAGCCCAAAACCCAGCTTGTTTGGCCGGCTGGCCAGCCGGCCGGAATAATTCAGCTCAAATATTGGTTCTTGCAGCTCTGGTGGAATTCCTGGGCCATTATCGCTGACGGCTACCTCCACATACCCATCACTTTTTTCCCCTGCTACCGTGATCACCCCTTCCCCATGCATGGCGTCAACGGCATTTTCAATCAGATTGGAGAAGACCAGGGTGAGCCCTGATTGGCCGGCCATGACCATGGGCAGGTCGTCCAGGTTGGCCAGGCTGATCTTGACCCTGGCCGGCAGGTGGGCTGCTTCAACCGCGTGATGCACACAGGTGGCGATGGCTACCGGCGCCAGGTGGATGGGGCGCAGGTGCGAGAGGCTTTCCCGGACAGTTTCCATGGCCTCGGAGGCACTGCGCTCAATTTCCTTGAGGTTATTGTCCAGGTAGGGGTCGGCCAGCACGGCCGAAGAACACTTGTCCTGGATGCCCTGGATACGCACCGGGATCGTCCCTACCTTATTGTTAAGATGGTGCAAGAGATTGGCGGCAATGTCCCCTACCGCGGCAAAGGTTTCGGCGATGGCGCGTTCTTCCTGGACGGCGCGTAAGGCTTCCTGGTGAGTCTCATTGTGAACCGCCAGGGCAGCGTAGTATGCCAGGCAGGTCAACACCTTTTTGTCCCATTCGGATTCGGCAAACCGGCCAGGATCATTGCCAGTGCTGTAAACGCTAAAGGCGCCCACCGCCTCGGGAATCTCGCCGCCTAGTAGAGGGACGATCAGCGCGCGGTTCCAGTTTTGCTCGCGCGCCAGGTCAGGCTGGTTGAAGCGCGGATCGTCCTGGAGCCTATCTACAATAACGGGGCGCCGTTCGAGAATAGACTGGCCGGTCAGGCTGTTATGCAAAGGGACGGTCTGGCTATGTTGGGAAAACTGATTGGCTGTTTGCAGCACCAGCTCTTCCCCTTTAAGAATCCAGATCGCGCTGGTCGAGGCGTTAAGCAGATCGCAGGCCAGCTCCGCCAACCGATCCAGGACGTTCTGGCAGGGGCGAGAGAGGAGAATTTGCGCTACTTCTTGCAGCGCATCGAGCAGCCGCACTTCCTGGATGGCGATCACGGCCTGAGTCGCCAGAGCCTGGAGCAGGTGACTGTCCTGCTCACTGAACGCGCCTGGAACAGGGCTTTCCAGGTTTAGGATGCCTTCCAATCGCCCGTTGGCCCCGATGAGGGGCACGGCCAGCTCAGAGCGCATCACCAGGTCAGCATCCAGCGGGTAATAGATGCGCGACCAGGGTTCGGCCTGCAGGTCGGGAATCATCACCGGCTGGCGGTAGGTAGCTACCCAGCCCATGACGCTATGGGTATCGATCGCCAGGGTTTCAACCAGGGGGCGGGCCGGATTTTCCTCGGCCACCGCCCGAGTCACCAGGTTCTTGCCATCCTTATCAACCAGGCGGAAGATGCCGTAATGGGCATTGATCACCTCCAGGGCCATCTGGAGAATCGATTCAAGGGTATCTTCAATCTTCTGGCGAGATGAGATCAGCAAGCCGGCGCGCCGCAGCCGGCTGACCTCATCCTCTTTCCTGGCCAGGTCCTGTTGCACCCCTGTTACTCGCTGGACCTGGTAAAAGGCCATGGCTGCCTGGTAGACAAAATTTTCGAGCATCAGCAACTCGATCTGGCTGAAATGGCGGTCATCTGCCAGGCAGATCGACACCGTACCCAGAACTTGTTCAGCCACGATCAGGGGGAAACTGGCAACCGTATTCGATGGCCCATCCAGGAGGGTCTCGTTGTAGGAAAGGATCAACCTGCGCTGGCGAATGGCCAGCTCGCCCATCGCGTTCAGAATAGTTAAGGCCACAGCGACCGGCTCGCCGTGCTCTTCTTCTATGACCAGGGATTCGGGCAGGAATGCGTGGCGTGCCTGGTCGTATGGATAGACCATGGCCGTGGCTCCGGGCATCACTTTGACCGCCGTCTTGGCAATGAGGTGCAGCACAGCCTCCGGGTTGTTGTTTTCTTCGACGCCGATGCGATTGATCGCGGCACCAATCCGGTTCAGGCTGGCCAGGGTGTTGAGAAGCCGCTGATCAACCTCACTGGTGGCGGCAGGCGCCCGGTCTGTTTTAGTAGATAAAGGGTGTTTCATAGGTTCATACCGGATAAAGGTTAGAAAATCAAAGAAGCTGATTCCAGGTCAAGATACAAGCGGGCATGTGAAACGGTCCGCAAGATCGATGCGGGGCAAGCCGGCGTGAGCGGCCCGATCAAAGCTTTCTGGACCGCCTCGCTTTTTCGGCGTTCAGGGACGATGGCCAGCAGGGTACGAGCAGAGAGCAACGCCGGGATGGTCAGGGTGATGGCATGGGTGGGCACCTCGTCCAGGGAGGCAAAGTGACCCTCGCCTACCTGCTGCTGCCGGCTGCGCAAGTCCAGTTGGACGATCTTGACCCAGGCGGGGTCTTCAAAATTAGCATAAGGCGGATCGTTAAATGCAATATGGCCGTTCTCGCCGATGCCCAGGCAAACCAGGTGGGCAGGGTGCTGTTGCAAAAGGCCAGCGTAGCGGGTGCATTCTGCCAGGGGGTCGGCGGCATCCCCTTCCACGCCAAAAAAAGCAGCAGGGTGGACGCGATCGACCAGCTTTTCATGCAGGAAACGCCTGAAGCTGGCGGGATGATCGGGCCGCATGCCCACGTATTCGTCCATGTGAAAAATGTATACACGGCCCCAATCGACGCCAGGCAGGTTCACCAGGTTGCGGTAGAAGGTTAGCTGTGAATTGCCGGTGGCGACGATCAGATTAACCACGGGTTCCACCTTCAGGAATGATCTCAACAGGTGAGCTGCCTGGGCCGCCGCGGCCTGCCCAAGGTCTTCGTTATCCTGGTAGATTTCCACAGGCAGGCTGTCAAAGGTTGGGGTGAATAAGGGTGCGGGCATACGTTAACCATCCTTAAAGGTATACGTTGTTAAGATTGTAACATGCCCATTTAATCGTTTCAAGCGACACTGTTTGCCCGCTGGTTAAAAACCGCAATCGGCTGAAAGGTGTCAAATGCCTGTAAAAACTTTCAGCCGATTGCGAGTTACCGGTAAAATGACCTCAGGAAAAGACCATTAAACATCGAAATACAATGAAAACTCGTAGGGAGTGGGGCGGATGCGCACCGGGTCGACCTCGGTCTCACGCTTGTAGCCGATGTAAGCATCGAGCAAATCAGAGGTAAAGACGTCGCCCTTCAATAAAAATTCGTGGTCGGCTTCCAATGCGTTCAGGACGTCGCTCAGGGAGCCGGGCACCTGCTTGATCTTCTTGGCTTCCTCGAAAGGCAGTTCGTACAAGTCCTTATCCACTGGCTCGCCCGGGTCGATGCGGTTTTGAACCCCATCCAGCCCGGCCATCATTAAGGCAGCGAAACACAGGTAGGGGTTGCAGGAAGGATCAGGGGCGCGGAACTCAATCCGTTTGGCCTTTGGGCTCTTCGAATAAACCGGGATACGGCAGATGGCTGAGCGGTTACGCTGGGAGAAAGCCAGGTTCACCGGGGCTTCAAAGCCGGGCACAAGGCGGCGATATGAATTCGTCGTCGGCGCTGCCAGGGCTAAAAGGGCCGAAGAGTGCTTCAGCAAGCCGCCGATATAGTATTTAGCCAGATCTGAGATACCGGCGTACCCCGATTCATCATAGAAGACGTTCGTGTTGTCTTTCCACAGGCTCTGGTGCACGTGCATACCACTGCCGTTGTCACCAAACAAGGGTTTGGGCATAAAGGTAGCCGTCAGGCCGTTCTTCCGCGCCACGTTCTTTACCAGGTATTTGTAGATCATCACCTTGTCGGCCATGCGGGTGAGGGAATCGAAGCGCATATCGATCTCGGCCTGGCCGGCGGTAGCTACTTCGTGGTGGTGCACTTCAATCTCGACCCCGGCCTGTTCGAGGGCCATCACGATCTTGCTGCGCACATCCTGTTGGGTATCCATAGGAGGGACAGGGAAGTATCCGCGCTTGTTGGGGATCTGGCCGCCCATGTTGGGCCTTACGTCTGTGCCGCTATTCCAGAAACCCTCCACGCTGTCGATGTAATAGAATGAGGAATTAATCCCGCCGCCATAGCGGACATCGTTGAACATGAAGAACTCTGCCTCTGGCCCCCAGAAGCTTGAGGTGGCGATGCCGGTCTGTTTCAAATAGGCTTCGGCGCGCTTGGCCACGTAGCGGGGGTCGCGGTTGTAAGGCTGTCGCGTGATAGGATCGTAAACGTCGCAAACCACCACCAGGGTGGGTACTTCAAGCACCTGGTCGATGAAGGCGGAGTCCGGATCGAGAATCAGCAACATGTCCGATTCATGGATTTCCTTAAACCCGCGGATCGATGAACCGTCGAACCCGATGCCTTCTTCGAACAATTCTTCGTTCAACTGCCCCACCGGAATGGAAAAGTGCTGCCAGGTGCCTGGCATATCGGTGAAACGCAGGTCCACCATCTTCACACTTTTTCCCATTTTCACAACATCTGCTGCTGTTTTAGCCATCTTAAAAATCACTCCTTTCAATTGCTTAATAACGATGCCTGATTTTATACGCTTCAAAACAAGCGTCTATTACCCAAATGGGTAATATCCGGGCTTATTGACAGGGATGATCCTACCCCCTATAATGACTACACATAGGCCAGTCCGATGACATCAGAAATGACCCATTTCCGCGAGAGTCTCAACCAGGCCGGTAGCGAAAGCCTGCCGGACCTGTTGGGTGTGATTGGATTCAATGATGCACCGGCTGCCAGCCGGATGCTCTTGAACCTGGCCACGTTGGATGAAGCCAGGACGCTGTATGCCGATCTGGTGCCAGCTTTGCTCGCGGGGCTGGCCAATGCAGCCAGCCCGGATCGAGCCCTGGTTTACATCGAGCGATTTGTTAACACCGTTCCTGACCCGACGGCTTTATTCAAAATCTTGATTGAGAATCCTCGCAGTGTTGAGATTCTCGTCAGGCTGTTTTCCGGAAGCCAGTTCCTGGCCGAGATTCTCTTGCGGAACCCCGAGTATTTCGAACGGCTGAGCAGCTACAAGCACCTGGCCAGGCAGAAAAACGTTGACCATTTGCGCGATGAGGCGCACGCACTTATTCCGCATCACGCTCCCCTGCCAGAGAAATTGGAGGCGCTGCGCAAATTCCAGCGTTGGGAGCAGCTTCGCATCGGTATGTGCGATATTTTTGGCTATTTTGACCTGGTGGCGGTCACGGCTCAGCTTTCTAACCTGGCTGAATGCGTGGTAAGAATAGGCCTCGATCTGTTGGCGACCGATATGAGCCTGCCGGTCGAGCAGTTCGCCGTGATTGGTATGGGCAAGTTGGGAGGAAGGGAGCTGAATTATAGCTCTGATATTGATTTGCTGTTCATCGCCGGCACCGATGCGGCCAGCTTTCAACGCCTGGGGCAGCGCCTGATCGATGCCCTGTCGACTGCCACCTCGGAAGGCTTTCTGTACCGGGTGGACATGCGCTTACGCCCATGGGGCCGGACGGGCGCCCTGGTTGTCACCCTGGATAGTTACATGGGTTATCTTCACCAGTACGCCCGGCTGTGGGAAAAACAATCCCTGATTAAAGCGCGGGTGATCGCGGGCAACCAGACCGTGGGGGATGATTTCATCCGGCGCGTCACGGGGTTGATTTACCACCAGAACCTGAGTGTGGATGAGGTACGCAGCGAGGTTTTTGCGATGAAACAACTCACCGAGTCCCACCTGCGCCAGCAGGGACGGGAATTTGGCGAGGTCAAGCTGGGCGAGGGCTCAATCCGCGATATTGAATTTGTCACCCAATTCCTCCAACTGGCCTATGGGGAGAAGCAGGCTGAAATCCGCAGCCGGAACACCCTGCGAGCGTTGGGCCGGCTGACGGAATACGGTTACCTGTTACCCGAAGAGTACCGGGTTCTGACCGATGGCTATGTTTTCTTGCGCACGATTGAGCACTACCTGCAAATGATGTATTATCGCCAGACAAATACCCTGCCCGGTGATAGCGAGGCCCTGGCCTACCTGTCTAAAAGGCTGGGATTTCAAGGGGCAGATGCAGCCGGCCTGTTTTTGGCTCGTTACCAGCAGCACAGCCTGGCTATCCGGGCCATTTTCTTGAAATACGTGGGGAATACTAAGATGGAATCTAACCAACCAATCAAGCCTGACCAGCCCAGCCAGGAAGTCAGCCATCACCTGTCGCGCCTCTCCCCCTCTTATGAAATTACCTTCAGCGAGGCGGATATCAAGCGGCATGCGGCCCTGGCCGAAAAACTCGACAGCCAGCACCTGGTCGAGGTGGATGCTGCGCCATTGGAGGGTAGCGAGCCATATCCGCGTGAAGGAGAAAGCTCGCTTTGGCGGGTGACCATCGTGGCCTATGATTTTCCAGGGGAGCTTTCGATGATCTGCGGGCTGATGACGGTGTATGGGCTTAATATCTGCGATGGTCACGCCTTCACGTATGAACCAGCTTCAGCAGGCGTCGACGGGACAGGCAAAACGTCGCCCCTGCCGGTTAGAAATGACCGGCGGAAGATCGTGGACGTGTTTACGGTCAATACGGTGGTTAAGGATTTTCCCCCCGATACCTGGCAGAGGTATGCCGGTGACCTGTCCCAATTAGTTAGCATGATGGACGAAGGCAAACGCCGCGAAGCCCAGGTGAATCTGATCAAACGCGTGGCGGTTGGCCTGCAAACCGCCTCCGGCCCTACACCCACGCTTTACCCGGTCGATATCGCCATCGATAACAGCTTTTCGCCGAAGTACACGGTGCTGCGCATCAACGCCATGGATACGGTGGGATTTCTCTATGAGATGACGAATGCCCTGGCGTTTAACCAGGTATACATTGCCCAGGTTGAGATCGATTCGGCCGGCGAGCGTGCCCACGATACGCTGTATGTCACGGATAACAACGGGCTCAAGATCACCAGCCCGGAAAAGCAGCGCGAGCTCCGCGCGGCCACGGTGCTGATCAAGCATTTTACTCACCTGCTGCCCCATTCTCCCAACCCCGAGTCTGCTTTATTGCATTTCCGTGAATTCATTGCCCAATTGTTCCAGCGACCCAACTGGCCGGATGAGCTGGCTTCGCTGGAGCGGAGCGAGGTGCTCAGCGGCCTCTCCCAGCTTTTAGGAGTCAGTGATTTTCTATGGGATGATTTTTTGCGTATGCAATACGCCAACCTGTTTCCGGTGGTGCGCGATGTGGATAAGTTGACCACGGCCAAATCACGCGCTCAACTCCAGGAAGAAATGGGAGCGCTGTTAAGGCCCGTGCACCATGGCCCACAGGCGCCGGCCGACCATGCCCCCTGGCAGGACGTCTTAAACGCGTTTAAAGACCGCGAGATGTTCCGCATTGACATGCGCCACATCCTGGGACATACCAACGAGTTTTGGGAATTTTCTTCCGAGCTGACCGACCTGGCTGAGGTGGTGGTCAATACGGCCTATCACTTAATCGCCGAAGATCTGCGCTTGATTTACGGGACGCCCATGCTGGATAGCTCACCGGGCGAAATTTCCCAGATGGCGGTGCTGGCGTTGGGAAAGTGCGGCGGGCGCGAGCTTGGCTTTGCTTCGGATATCGAATTGATGTTCGTCTATACCGGCAACGGCAAGACCAGCGGGCCAAACGTGATCACGTCCGCCGAATTTCAAGAGAAAGTCGTTGAAACCTTTGTATCCACTATTCGCGCCAGGCAGGAGGGCATTTTTCAGGTCGATTTGCAGTTGCGCCCCTATGGTAAGGTTGGCAGCATGGCGGTCTCTCTGGAAGCCTTCCGGCGCTATTTCTCCCCTGAAGGGCCAGCCTGGGCCTATGAACGGCAGGCGCTGGTCAAGTTGCGTGCGATTGCGGGGGATGCCGGCCTGGGACGCCAGGTTGAGGGGCTACGGGATCAGTTTATTTACACCGGCGAGCCGTTTGACGTGACTGCCATGCGCGCGATGCGCGAGCGCCAGATTCGCCACCTGGTGAAGGGTGGGACGTTCCACCCCAAGTACAGCCCGGGCGGTCTGGTGGATGTGGAATACCTGGTGCAGGGGCTGCAGATCACGCATGGGGCGGCCTATCCGAGCCTGCGCCTGACGAACACGCGGGAAGCCATGGCGGCCCTGGCTACCGTGGGGATCCTCTCTGCCGAGGATTATACGCACTTACACAAAGCCCATACTTTCCTGCGGTGGCTGATCGACGCACTGCGCGTGGTGCGTGGCAACGCCAAGGACGTGACCATCCCGCCAGAAGACAGCGAAGAGTACGCCTTCCTGGCGCGCCGTCTGCGCTATGGCGGAGACCGCGTCCAGCTTCGCCATGAGATGCTCACATACGCGGCTTCCGTCCAGGAAATCAACCGCCGCCTGTTAGGATAAAAATAGGAGAAGGCCTTTGGAGGTTACCATGGATCAGCCGGCACCCGAACGAATTCGCCTGGGCTCTAGCGAGTTAATGGTCAGCCCGCTTGGAGTGGGCACCAATACCTGGGGGTTTATCCTTAAAGCCAACCCGGCGCTAAAGGATACCTTTGAGACAGCGCTCAGCCTGGGGATCAATTTCTTTGATACCGCCGAGGTGTACCAGTTTCACGGCTCAGAGCTGACCCTGGGGCAATTTCTGCCTGCCGCCAGAGGCTCGCATTCCAATTCGCCGGTGGTTGAAACTAAGATATTCCCCCTTCCCTGGCGCCTGTCAGCCAAAAGCCTGCTGCCCGCGTTGCGGGCCAGCCTGGCCCGCTTAAAAATGGATGATGTGGATATCTATATGATCCATTTCCCCCTTCCGCCGGTGTCGATTGAGGCGTGGATGGATGCTTTTGCCGGGGCGGTTGAGCAGGGCCTGGTACGCGCTGTAGGGGTATCCAATTACAATGCTGAGCAGATGAAGCGAGCGTATAGCGCGCTGGAAAAACGCGGCATCAGGCTGGCAGTCAACCAGGTGGAATACAACCTGCTGAAGCGCGAGCCGGAGCAAAATGGGCTGCTGGCCTTGTGCCAGTCGTTGGGGGTGACCCTGATTGCTTACCACCCACTGGCCAGTGGCCTGCTTACCGGGAAATATACCCGGGAGAGCCCGCCCCCGTCAGGACGGCGCAGCCTGGAAATCAACCGGGCTGCTATCGTCCGCGTCCAGCCGCTGGTCGCCACGCTGAAGCAGATCGGCGAGGCCCACGCAGGAAAGACGCCTGGGCAAGTGGCAATTAACTGGCTGATGTGTAAAGGCGCGCTGCCCATCCCGGGTGCAAAAAATTTAAAACAATTGCAAAGCAACGCCGGCGCGCTGGGCTGGCGGCTGGCGCCCAGCGAAGTAACCTCGCTGGATGCGGCGGCAGACGCTGTATGCAAACGCTGACGAAAAAAGAGCGGTTAGTCCGCCAGGCGCGTGGACAGGAGGTGGACCGGGTGCCGGCCCTGGGCGGTTGGGTGGGTGGGGTGAGGAACCTGGCGGCTATTGGCGGGATCAGCGTAGACCAGTACCTGTCCGATCCCCTCGCCGGGGTGATCCGGGCTAACCTGGCGCTTAGGGTCGATGGAATGATCAGCCCGGTCGTGCCGCAACGGCTGGAAGAGATTCGCACCTCGTATGTGCTGGATGGAAGTTTCGCCGGGATCGAACCGGAAGCGTTGTTGGCAGAGGCCAGCCACCTTCCGGATAATGAGAAAGATATCCTGGCTGGTTTCGATGCTAACGCTGAAGAACAGCGGTACCGGGCCTATTTTGAAGAAGCCTTCCACTCCTGGCAGGGGATAGAGCCCGTCCCCAATTTCTGGGAGATCGGCGGCCATTTCCCGCTCTACACTGAATACGGGTACACCGCCTTCTGGATGGCCTGCGCCCTGTACCCTGAGGCGGTAGGCAAGATTTACCGGGTGCGCAGCCTGCGTTCGCGAGAGCGGGCCAAAATTTTGATCCGGCTTTACCGGGAGTATGACCTGGTGCCGATTATGTTCTGTGGCGAGGACCTGGCCAACAATCAGGGGCCCATGGTGTCGCCGGACTTTTTGCGCCAGTATTACCTGCCTACCGTGGCGATGATCATCGAGCCGCTGGTGGACTCCGGGGTGCGCCTGGTGCATCACTGCGATGGCGATGTGCGACAACTGATCGATGATTTCATCCGGATCGGTTTCAGCGGTTTCCAGGGCTTTCAATATGAGTTGGGAATCGATTTATACGACCTGCGCCAGCGCCGAAGCCGGCTGGGGGAGGAGCTGCTCTTCTTCACCGGGCTGAGCGTCAGCCGTACCCTGCCTTTTGGTAGCTCGCGAGACGTCCTGGATGAGGTGGATTATTTCATAGACGCGACGGCCGGCGGGCAGGGGATGTACCTGTTCACCAGCAACGTCAGCGGGGTTGAGGTGCCGCCTGAGAATTTGCAACTGGCATACCGGTACTTACGGGAACAGGCGCCGGGCAAGGTTCACCAGGCTGGCCTGCGGGCCTGGCCAGGGCTGGCACATCCTTTAAGGCCCGGTGTTCAGCCGGTGTCTTTCTCTTCTGCTTATCCTGCAAAAAGCGAAACGGCCGACCGGTGAATAAAATAAAAGCGGCTATTTTACTGGCCTCATCTACCATGATGGCTGCTTCGGCTTTATCCCCTATCCTGGCCGAAGTTGCTCGCTCGTTTCCCCAAGAATCTGCGGCTGCCGTGCAGATGATCATCGTCCTTCCTGGCCTGACTTCCCTACCGTTTTCTATTCTGGCCGGGCATTTGACCCGGCAATTTACCAAGAAAATGCTTGCCCTGGGCGCCATGGCCATTATGCTGCTCGGCGGGTCGCTACCCCTGGTATTCCATGCCAGCTTGCTGCCTCTGCTCATCGCCAGCGCCATTCTGAGTATCGGCCAGGGGATCATGGTACCGATCTCTTCCTCACTAATTTCCGATTATTTCGATGGCGATGAGCGGGGGGTGCTGATGGGGTGGCAATCCTCCTTTGTCAACGGAGGTGGGATGATCATGGTCATCCTGGTCGGTTTCCTGGCAAAGTTTACCTGGGTACACGCCTACCTGGTTTTTTTCTTGCTTGCTCCGGTGATCCTCGCAGTGGCGCTATTCCTGCCCAACGGCAAGACTAATCCCACCGCCAACCGGAGCGAAGCGGGGGTCAACCGCACGATCATCTACCTCAGCGTGGTTGGTTTTTTCTTCAACATGCTATTCACCACTTATGGAACGAACGTGGCCATGTACCTGGCCTCCAGTCATTTAGGCGATGCCACCTCGGCCGGGATTGCTTCATCCTTGTTAACTGGGATTGGCATTGGAGCCGGGCTGATTTTTGGCAAGCTGTTCCGATTTTTTAGGGGGTATACCCTGCCCCTCGCACTGGGTCTGGGCGTAGTGGGATTGTTGCTAACCTTTTTTGGCGGCAGCCTGTGGTTAATTTTTGCGGGGGGCATCCTGTGCGGTTTAGGCATATCGACCCTGATGCCGCTGGGAATCTTAATGGCCGTTCAGGC
>JAJYIW010000311.1 GCA_021789855.1 Chloroflexota bacterium
CCTTAGCGGGTTGCAGTGGGGTGGGAACCTGCTGGCCGGCCAGTTCAACGCCAACAATTTTAAAGACGTGGCGGCGTTGCTCATTTTCCTGCCCATTGTCATCGCGGTCATGGTCAAGATGCCTGCGCCTTACGCCTGGTTCACCTTCCTGGTCTACATGCTGGCTCCCATCAGCGGCAGCCTGGAATCGATGCGCCGCTTTGTCCTCTGGCTGCTGCCGTGTTACATGGTGCTGGGCGTGTGGGGCAAGCGCCCCTGGGTCGACCGCCTGATCATCGGCTTTTCCCTGCCTCTCCAGGCCTACCTGACCATTTTATTCTCGCACTGGTACTTTGCTGTGTGACATCACGAAAGGATGTACGAGTCTCCATGGATGCCCTTGAAGCTATTTTTACCCGCCAATCTATTTCATCCGTTCGCCCCGATCCCATTCCCCGCGAGCTGGTCGAGCGATTGCTGTCCGCCGCCGTCCAGGCCCCCAATCATTACCACGCCCGTCCCTGGCGCTTCGTGGTGCTCCAGGGGGCTGCTCGCGAGCGGTTAGGTGACCTGCTGGCCAGCATTTTGCAATCGGCGCACCCTGACCTGCCGCCGGCTGCCCTGGACAAGGAACGCGCTAAGCCGCTGCGCGCCCCGCTGGTGATCGCCGTGGGGGTCGCCAAAGCTGAAGACCCGCGCGAGGTCGCTATTGAAGATGTGTGCGCCGCAGCGGCGGCTTGCCAGAACCTGCTGCTGGCCGCCCATGCCCTGGGGCTGGCCGCTCGTTGGCGCACTGGCGAAGCCGCCGCCGACTCGCGTGTCAAAACCTTTCTCGGCCTCGATCCCGGCCAGCCGTTGATCGCCTTCCTGTATATCGGTTTTCCCCTCAATGGGCAACTCACCCCCCCGCAGCGTCCCTCTTTCGAAGACCGTGCGTTATTTCTGGATAGCCGGTAAAAAAAGCCAGCCCCAGGGCTTCCATTCCTTGGGGCTGCTCATTCTTTATCCCATCTAGGATATCACCTGACCGTCAATTTTCCAACCATGCCATTTTGAAATTGGCCGGCGGCTGTGCTGATGATCGGGTAGGTGCTGGTCACGGTTGGCGTAGTAAACGTGACCAGTTTCGATGTGCCGGGCGCCACCGGGCCCGAGTCAAAATAGATCGATCCGGCATCCGCTGACGTATAGGCTCCTTTAACCGGGGCCAGCATCACCGTCCAGGTCTGGCTCGTTGAGCTTTTATTGATCAGGTTCACCGTGATCACGGCATTGGATGGCACGTCCAGGGTCGCTGGGGTAAACTGGTGACCCGTCATGGTCACATCGAAAATCGTCGAAGCGGCGCTGGCGCTGGAGCACCCCGCGAGCAAGACGATTAAGGATAACGCTAATCCCACACGTAAGAGCATGATTCTCTTCATGATCCACCTCCTTATACATTCTACGGTGGGATGATTAATTTATTTGGAATAATTACCCGGTTAAGATTAATTCCCCCTAAGTTCTTTGGGTATCCCCAGCGCCCGTTTCGAGATACCCCGTCACATGTTTCTGGCGGGTGGTCGGTGAAAGACGCAAATCCCCTCGCCCGGCATCGGGCGAGGGGCGCGCGAGGCGGTAAAGATTCCTACCACCCCTGTATAACCGGGATGACTTCCTTCCCCAACTCCTCCAGCGGGCGCAGCTCCTGCACATTGCGCATATTGACGATGACGTGACTAAAGCCAAGCCGGCTCAGCATCTGGCACTCCGCCAGGAACGCGTGGGGATCGCCGGTGTAGGTGGCGAGTGACGTCTTTTCGATCTGCTCATAGGGGCGGCCGGCATCCGCGCAGTGGCGCTTGAGCACATCCAGCTTATGGCGCAATCCATCCTCCCCCAGGTTGGCAAATAAATTGCAGGCATCGGCGTAACGGGCTACCAGGCGCAAGGTCCGTTTCTCCCCAACCCCGCCAATTAATATCGGGGGGTGCGGGCGGGTGATGGATGGCGGGCGGTTGAGCGGGCGCTCCATGGTGATATCCTTGCCATAGTAAGGTGACTCGTCTCCCTTCCACATCTGGAGAGCAATCTGCAAAGCCTCTTCCAACGCCTCATAGCGCGCTTTGAGCGGCGGGAAGGGAATGCCCAGCCCGCGCGCCTCCTGCTCATTCCAGGCCGCCCCGATCCCCAGGTAGGCCCGCCCACCGGAGAGCACGTCCAGCGTCGTCACCGCCTTCACCAGCACCGCCGGCTGCCGGTAAACCACCCCGGTCACCATCGTCCCCAGGTTGACTTTGCGGGTCTGGCCGGCCAGGAAACCGAGGGTGGTATAACTTTCCAACATGGGCTCTTCGGGCTGGCCCACGCTGTGAATCTGGAAAAAATGATCCATCACCCACAGGCTGGCGAACCCTGACTCGTCTGCAGCCTGGGCAATCTTCGCCAGGGTCGACCCGATCGCGCTCTCGCCTCCTGGCCAGGTAAAATTGGGTATTTGTAAGCCGAGTTTCATCGTATGCTTCCTTTCATCGCCCATGATCGGCACCTTCATTATAACTCGGTCAAATGACAAAAATATGCTATGATTAACCCATCTTGATACAGCACCTTGCAGACATGGGGAGCCTATGTGACCGCGCCAACCTTTCAAGCCACTCAATTCATGATACCAGCCGTAGGATTGACCCAGGTTCCCCGGCCACGCATGCAATCTGCCGTGGATGCCGGGCTGGCAAAGCGCCTGCTGCTCATCTCCGCCCCGGCTGGCTCTGGCAAAACCACCCTGATGGCCCAATGGGCCGCCTCCCCTGAGCGGCAAAGTCGCCCTATCGCCTGGTGCTCCCTTGATCCTCAAGACAACCAGCCGCTTTTATTCTGGACGCGGGTGATCCAGGCCTTGACCGGCCTGTCTGGCTCTGACGGCGCCTGGCTGCTGGATGATAGCCTGTCGCTGGTGCGCGCCGAAATTCCCCCGGCCTGGCCGGTGATCCTCTCGGTTCTGCAGGCAGAGCTATCTACCCTGCCCAAACCGGTGATCCTGGTCCTGGACAATTATCAGGTAATCCAGGACGAGACGATCCACGCATCGGTTGCCGATTGGATCGAGCAGCTCCCCGGCCAGCTCAAAGTGATTCTCATCACTCGCAA
>JAJYIW010000312.1 GCA_021789855.1 Chloroflexota bacterium
GCCCAACGGTGGTGATCGTCAAGCACCTATCGCCCTGTGGGGTGGCCAGTGCGGACCGCCTCGACCAGGCCTTCAGCCTGGCCCTGGCCAGCGACCCCGTGTCCGCTTATGGGGGCGTGATCGCCGCCAACCGGCCCATCGATGCCGCCACGGTGCAGGCCATCGGCAGCCTGTTTGTTGAAGGGATCGCCGCGCCGGGATTCGAGCCTGCCGCTGCTGAATGGCTGGCCAGCCATAAAAAGAACTGCCGTGTGCTCAATATGCCTGATACGCGCCTCTGGCCGGATACCGAGCTGCGCTCAGTCAACCACGGGCTCCTCTGGCAGAACCGCGACCAGGGCGACCCGGCCGAGACCCCCGCCTGGAAAGTGGTGAGCCAACGACCACCCACCCCGGCTGAAATGGAGAGCCTGCGTTTCGCCTGGAAGGCCTGCCAGCACGTCAAATCGAACGCCATCGTCTTTGCCGTGGGTGAAGCCACCGTAGGCATTGGCGGCGGCCAGCCCAACCGGGTCGACTGCGTGCGCATCGCGATTAACCGTGCGGGAGAGAAAGCCAGGGGTGCGGTGATGGCTTCGGACGCCTTCTTCCCCTTCGCCGATTCGGTCGAAGAGGCCGCTCGCGCTGGAATCACGGCCATCGTCCAGCCAGGCGGCTCGGTGCGCGACGCTGAGTCGATTGAGGCTGCCGATCGCCACGGCCTGGCCATGTTGACCACCGGCGTGCGCCACTTCCGCCATTAACTTATTGCCCTTAAGCGTCATCTTCAAATAAGGGCATGAATCGCCTTTTTTAAAGTCCAGGCTCAGTAAACACACGAACCAGACCTAATAAAATTGTAAGGCCGAATCAGGTAGATTAAACATGTTTAATCTATTTAATCGATCTATAATAAATCCATCTTAGGGAAAGGAGAAAAAAATCATGTTATTTGCACCCAAAGAAAAGGGCCAGGGACTGGTTGAATATGCTTTAATCCTTGTGCTCGTCGCCGTCGTCGTCATTGCGATCCTGGCTCTGCTCGGGCCGGCCATCAGCAACATCTTCGCCAACATTGTTTCCAATATCTAATTTTTCTTTTGCATCATCATTTGATAAACAGCAAAGGCGGCGCTCGTAAGACGCCGCCTTTGCCATTTAATTCACCACCAGGATGGATGGCGCCTGGCCAAAAAGGCTGATCTCGACCTGCCGGTGCAGCGTCAGGCGTTCAAAAGACAGCAGTTGAGGCAGGTTGGTAAGGAGCACAGCGCGCCCACCACTGACCAGCACCCGCTCGATCTCGGCGCAAACCTGGCGGTAGAAATCCCCCACCGCATCACTGACCGGCACCTGGCGCCCCCAGGGGAGGTTGGCTGCCAGGAGCTCCACGCTGCCTGAGCCGAGCGCCAGGCGACGCGCATCCACCTGTCCCAGTCGCAGGCTCACCCCGGCCAGGCGTGCGTTTTCCGCTGCAGCCGCCAGGGCGCTGGCCTCGTGGTCAAAAGCCAGGGGAACCAGACCCACCAGGCCAGCCTCGATGGCAATGGTCCCTGCCCCGCAGAAAGGATCCAAAACCGTCGCAGCAGGGTGCGGTTCCGCCAACATCAGCATGGCTGCAGCCACCGGAGGCTTAAGCGAGCCCGAAATGTGCGCCTGCTTGTAGAGCCGGTCATGGAGAGGATGAGCAGACAGCCTCAGCCCCAGCCAGGCTCGCTCGTGCTCAATAAACACCCGCAGGTTGAGGCTGGTCCTGTTTTCATCCCCATAACCCCAGCCATAACGCCCGGCTACGCCCTCAGCTACCAGGGTTTTAATCTCTTCGGCGCTGTAATTACGCCGCCCGACGAAGTTTACCGAGACCGAAAAGGAAATATTCGCTCCTACATCTCGCAGCCCGGCAATGGCCTCCACGGCGGCTTTCAGCTCCAGGCGGAGGCTCTCCGCCCGGATGCGATCAAGCGCTGCGCGCTGCGGAACCAGCCCATCCCATTCGCCCACCGGCAGGAACACATCATCCACCGTACGCAGCCTGAGCAGGCGTGCCAGATCTCCTTCTATCCTGGCGCTAACGCGGCGGTAAGCCGTTTCTACGACTTGCACACCAGGGAGCAATGCCAGCTCGCCGGCGCTCACCGGCTCCAGCCCGCGTGTGGTAATCACGAAAATTTCGATAATAACCTCCTCTAAATTACCTGGACTGCCAGCCCCATTCTTTATCTGCTTCCATATCCATATATAATTTATCATATCACTCATTTACCCGGTCTTTATTACCGTGACTTATCTTCTTTATCCTGCGGGAAACCATGAAGGAGCGCCATGAGAAACACAACCTGGAAAGAAGCTGTGGTAATTGTCACCGGGGCATCTTCCGGGATTGGGCGGGCTACCGCGTTGAGGCTGGCGCGCCAGGGGTCTTTCCTGGTCCTGGCAGCGCGACGGCAGGCTGAACTCGAGGCGCTGGCCCAGGAAATTCGGGCGCTAGGAACAGACGCCCTCGCTCTGCCAACCGACGTCACCGACCAGAGCCAGGTCCAGGCGTTGGTGCAGGCCGCGCTTCAGCGCTGGGGCCGTATCGATGGCCTGGTCTCAAACGCCGGGCAGTATGTACGCACTCCTATCCGAGAGATGAGCATCGCCAGTTTGGAGCGTTCCATGGCGGTCAATTTTTATGCCGGGGTGTATGCCGTTCAAGCCGTCCTGCCAACCATGCTCGCACAGCGCAAGGGCGCTATCGTCCTGGTAAACAGCGGGGACGCCAGGACGCCCATTCCCCCTGATACGCCCTACGTGGCCGCCAAATGTGCACTTAGCGGTTTTGGCGACATTCTCCGCCAGGAGCTGCGCGGAAGCGGCGTGGAAGTCACTATGATTTATCCTGGCCGGATCGATACGCCGATGATCGAGAATCTCCGCGTTCCTCGCATCTCGGCCAAAATTTCCCCCGAAGACGTAGCTCGCGCCATCCAATCCGGGGTCGAGCATCGCAATGCCGAGGTCACTATTCCTGCCCAGACCAGTTTGCTTTATTATATTAAAGTCGTCTCCCCTCGACTTTCTGACTGGCTCATCCATAAGCTGGGCATCTCCGGGGAAGACCTGCCAGTGAGACAGTCATAACCACGG
>JAJYIW010000313.1 GCA_021789855.1 Chloroflexota bacterium
TGTCCCTTTATCGCCTCGGGCAAGGCGGGTGTTGTAAAGGCCCCATACCAGGGACCCGAGCACGACCAGGGTCACCAGCCCGGCCAGGATTAGCACCATGCGCTGTTTTTGGGTATCGGACACCTGATTCAGGCCGGTGTAGATTTTCTCGAGGCGGTAGCGTGCGGTTTGCGCTTCTGTACTGAAAGCGTCGGCGCTGGTGACCGGTGCATCCAACAGGCGGCTATACAACTGAGTGTCATTTTCCAATAGGGCCTGGTTTTTCGCGGAGAGCGGGCCTACCGATTGCCTGGCGCGATCGATCATGAGCAGCATCCGCTCGGTGTAATACAGTTGTTCGTGGATGCTGGTTGCTGCCGGGCAGGGGCTGTTGACTTCGCGAGCAATGCTCCCCTTCCACGCCGTGACCGACATAAGCCGGGGATCATCTGCCTGGTGGCAGGCTACGCAGTAATTTCCTGCGACCATTGTTGGGGTCGTGGTGGTGGTGGTTTGGGCAGCCACCGGTGAGGATGCGGCCACTGCCGTAACGCCCAACGCCAGCGTGCCGATGAAGATCACCAACAGGATCAGGCTTCGTCGCATCATGCTTTCCCATCCGATGGGGGTGTGTCTTCGTGGGATTCAGGGTCCGGCGGCGCTGTTTGAATCCAGCGCAACATCTTGAAGTAAGCCAAAAAGACCGACAAAGCCACTATAGCGACAACACCTGAGCCAACACTGGGAGTATTCATAAACCAATGCACCATACCTGACTCCTAACTGGACGGCTACGCGCTCTCTTGTTGCACCAGCTCGCGCGCTTTGCGCCTGACCACTTCAATCGCTTCTCCCTCTTCGACTTCCCAAACGGAGATCGCCGGGAAAATCTTGAAGAAGAGTAAAAACAACAGGGTAAATAAGGCCAGCGACCCGGCAGTGATAGCCACTTCCGTGATGGACGGCGTATAAACGGCCGGCATAAACCCTAAAGAGGGCTGGGTGAGGGTCGGCGCCACAATCAAAAAGCGCTCAATCCACATGCCAATAATGATCGAAAACGAGGCGATGAAGGTCCCCACCGGCTTGCGCCCTTTGCGGCGGATCAAAATCCCAAAGGGTATGATCAGGTTCAACGCGACCATACTCCAGAATGCAGGCGCATATTCGCCCAAAAGCTTGGTGTTCAGCACCGCATTTTCATTCGTCATGGAGGAATAGCCGGTGGTCAGGAATTCGGCCAGGGTGAAATATCCCCAAAAGGCACTCATGACGAGTAGAAGGATGCCAAGATAGTTGTATTGCTTCTCGCCGATCCAGGGCTCGAAATGCCAGGCGCGGCGAATAAGCGTCATGAACAGGAACAACATGGCGATCCCTGAGAAGATAGCGCCGACCACGAAATAAGGGCCCAGGATCGTGGAGTGCCACATGGGCTGCATGGTCATGCCGAATATCCACGACACCACCGTATGCACCGACACCGCAACTGGGATAATGACGATCGCCATAAAACCGATGGCAACATGCAGCCGCCGGTGCTGCTCGGCGTTGCCATGCCACCCGAAGGACATGATGGTGTACAGCTTGCGCCGCCAGGGGGCAGCATTGGGTATGCTATCCCGCAGACGCACCAGATCGGGGATCATCGGCAAGTACAAATAAAGCATGCTGCTGAGGAAATATAGGCTCACACAGGTCACATCCCAAAGCAAAGGCGATTGGAAGCGGCCATAAACCAGAAGAAAAAGGACGCGATCTGGGCGGCCCATATCGATCCAGATTTGAAGCACACCGATGATCAGCGCAAAAAAAGTGATCGCTTCAGCAATGCGGGTTATTGGACGGCGCCATTCTGCCTGGGTGACGCGCAGGATGGCCGAGATCAACGTCCCGGCATGGCTGATGCCAATAAAGAACACGAAATTGGTGATGTAAACCCCCCAATAGACCGGGCGATCAAGCCCCGTGACGCCCAACCCGACGGTCCATTGGTTAGCCAGCGCACCGGCGCCCAGGAGAACCACGAAGGCCAGGCCTGCTACGACAAAATAAAACAGCATGCCCGTTTGGCGCAATGGGTTTAGGACGACCCTTTCCAGCTTTGATTCGTGTTTCGCTATCATCATTTCGCTCAGCCTTGTTTCAAGTAATACACTTTGGGCTGGGTGCCCATTTCTTCCTGAAGCCTGAACGCCCTCGTGCTGGCCGCAAGCTGGGCCACGAGGCTGCCTGGATCATCAAGGTCGCCGAAGTAGCGCGCCTGGGCCGGGCAGGTTTCTACACAGGCCGGAATGTAATCTGCAGCGGTGAAGGGCCTCCCCTCGGCTTGAGCTTTTTCACGTGCTTTGCGTTCACGCTGTACGCAAAAGGTGCACTTCTCCACCACGCCCTTAGGCCGTGGAGCGACCTCAGGGTCGGGGTTGAGGTGGGCTTTGAGCGCCTCCGGCCATTCGGGCGCGTACCAGTTGAAATAACGCACCTGGTAAGGGCAGGCGACCGTGCAGAAACGGCAGCCGATGCAGCGCGAAAAATTGATCAAAACGACGCCTTCGTCCGTTTGATAAGTCGCTTGAACTGGGCACACTTTGACGCATGGCGGGTTATCGCAATGCATACAAGGGCGCGGAACCATCGTCTCGTTGACATCCGGGTAGGTTCCTTGATCAAAGGGTAAGACCTCGTTCCATAGAATGGCACGCCCTATGCCCGCCTGATCTGGCCCAGCGACAGGGGTATTATTTTCCATCCGGCAGGCTGCCGTGCAGCTCTGGCAGGCGACACATTTGTCCAGGTCAATCACCATTCCCCAACGGGGCATGTTTTACCTCCGCAATGAAATCGATCCTCAAACTCGATAAATCCGGACGCGCGCCGGGCCAGAGATGGTCAATCCGGTCAATGGCTCGCTGCCGTATTCGATGAGCGTAAATGGATTGACGCCTACAACCAGGTTATTGGGGGAATTACGGCCCCAGCGCGTCCAGGTGCGATGCCCTTGGCCGGGCGGCAGGAAGACGGCATTTGACCACAACCCAGGATGGACGCGCACGACTGCCTGGACGCGATTGACCGCTGATTCAACCCATACCT
>JAJYIW010000314.1 GCA_021789855.1 Chloroflexota bacterium
CCCTGGCGCCGACCCAGATGACGGCGCCCGCCGTGGCAGCCACCGCAACCTCAGCGCCTGCCGCTACTGCCACCTCAGCCGCCGCTGGGCCCACTGCAACGGCAGCGCCCGCTGCGAGCGGGGAGGTCACCGGTGACTCGTTGTTCCTGCTGTCCTGCGCTGCGTGTCATGGGCAGGATCGCGGCGGCAACAAGTTCACCATGGACAATCAATCTATTTCGGTTCCGGCCCTGGCCTGGGCTGATCTGAACAAGACCTATCAAACCCAACCGAGCCGCGGCACCGTTGCGCAGCAGCTCGCGCTGACGATCACCAAAGGCCTGGACGAGACCGGCGGGGATCTCAATGCGATGATGCCGCGCTGGTCGTCCCTCTCTTCGGCGCAGGTGGACAGCCTGGTCCAGTATCTCCAGAACCCACCCGCGTCAAGCGGCGGAACGCCCACCCTGACAGGCGCTGCAGCGAATTTGCAGGGCGAAGCCCTTTACCAGGCCGCCTGCGCCGCATGCCATGGGCAGGACCGCGCCGGACAAAAGTTCACCATGGACAACCAATCCATCTCGGTCCCCGGGTTAGCCTGGGCTGACCTGACCAAGACCTTCCAAACCCAACCGAGCCGCGGCACCGTCGAGCAGCAGCTGGGGCTGGCGATCACCAAAGGCCTGGATGAGACGGGTGGAGACCTGAACGCGATGATGCCGCATTGGTCATTCCTCTCCCAGGCGCAGGTGGACAGCCTGGTTCAATATCTGAAAACCGCGGGCCAGTAATTTTTCGTATGCCATCCCAGAGGTGTGCTCTTCACCTTTGCGGATGTTGACTGAGCTGACGGTAAAGCGCTCTCTTTGCACAAGCAGGAGAGCGCTTTAATTTTAATGAGCCTGGGCCGTTGAACCCCCACCCGACGCCGGGGCACGTGTTTATCCAGGGGTAAAATGGCCGGCGGACCACGTTTAACCCTCGGGTGAATCGTTACAGACCGGGCAAAAATTGATACAATTTTACTGGCAGGTAATAGGCATTATCTTGGTGATAAGGAGACTCAATGACGGACATCCTATGGTCCCAGCCCCATCATGACGGCTCGGCGCTGTATGTTCCGGAGCCAAACCTCAAGCCAGGCGGTAAGGTCAGCGTTTTTCTGCGAGTACCCCACACGAGCGATGTCACCAGCGCATGGGTGCGTGTCCTCTCCGATGGAGAGCCCGAGCTGGTGCGCGCCTCCATCGACCGGCAGGATGAGCGCGACACCTGGCTGCGCGCTGAACTGCCGGTGGTCAACCCGGTGGTTAGCTACCGCTGGCTGCTGGATGGCGGCCGGTATGGTTACCAGTGGTTGAATGGGGCGGGGCTGCACAGCCATGATGTGGCTGACGCGGCTGACTTCCGCTTAAGCACCTTCGACCCGCCACCGCAATGGGCGACCGGCACGATGTACCAAATTTTCCCGGACCGCTTTGCTAAGGCAGTGGATCGCCCGGCTCCGCCATGGGCCAGGCCTGCCGCCTGGGATGACCCGGTGATCGGCGAGGGGCCCGATACGCCGCGCCAGCTTTACGGCGGCGACCTGGACGGGATCATCGCCCACCTGGACTACATTGCTTCGCTCGGCGTTGGAACGATCTACCTGACGCCGTTCTTTCCGGCTGAATCGAACCACCGCTACAATGCCTCAACCTTCAGCCAGGTCGACCCGTTGCTCGGCGGCGATGAGGCTATGGCCCGGCTGGCCACAGCCGCGCACCAACGGGGCATCCACCTGATGGGCGACCTCACGACCAACCACTGCGGGAATACCCACGAATGGTTTCAGGCCGCGCTGGCCGATCGCAATGCCCCTGAAGCCAAATTCTTTTTCTTCACCGAATATCCGGATCAGTACGTTGGCTGGTGGGGCATGAAGGAGATGCCGATTTTTGATCACCGCAGCCTGGAATTGCGCCGCCGGCTTTACGACGGCCCCGAGTCGGTCGTGGCGCGATGGCTCGGCCCGCACGCGCTGGATGCCTGGCGTATCGACGTCGCCAACATGACTGGCATTCACGGGGATATCAACCTCAGCCACGAGGTCGCTACCACCATCCGCCGCACCATGGCACAGGCCACCCCTGAGTCATTCTTGCAGGCCGAATCCAACCACGATGCCAGCCGCGACCTCCTCGGCGACGGTTACCAGGGTACCATGAATTACGCCGCGTTCACACGGCCCCTGTGGCAGTGGCTTCTGCCGCTGCAGATACAACCCTACGCCCATGGGAAATACCCCGCGTTGCCCAACCTGCCGGGCGGAATGGTTGTCCGCGCGATGCGCGAGCTCTCCGGGGTCACCCCGTGGCAGGCCACCTTGCACGCGATGAACCTGATCGGTTCGCATGACACACACCGGGTGGTGTCATTGCTTGGCGATCCGCGGATGGTGGACGTGGCCTTTGGGATGCTGGCTGCCTACCCCGGCGTCCCGATGATCTACGCCGGCGACGAGATTGGCCTGGCAACGATTGGGCCAGAATACGCTCGCATCCCCATGCCCTGGGCTCACCCGGAGCGGAGGGACCTGCAGCGCCTGGCGATGACGCAGGCCCTCTTTGGCGTACGCGCCGCAAGTAGCGCGCTTCGCCGGGGCGGGCTGCGCTGGCTGGCCGTCGGGGACGATGCGCTGACCTTCCTGCGCGAGTATCCCGGAGAGACGATGCTTGTCCATGCCGCGCGCGCTGCTCACCCGGCCGTGCAGATTCCGGCGGCGGTGGTCGGCGGCGAGCTCGCGGGGCTTGCGGGCACTGCGGACCTGCGGGCGGATAACACGGGGATGATCACCCTGCCCGCCGGAGGGCCGGCGTTTGGCATGTGGCGGTTGGCCGCCGCCTGACGCAGCCCGCGCTGCCGCTGTTTGTCCGCCGGTGAAGAATCGGCTTCGATTGGTTTCTTCAGAAATGAGGTGCTGATGTGTGATACCTGGGTAGCCATGAAGGATGCGACGCTGAAGGGTCAGGTGCTGTTTGCGAAAAACAGCGACCGCCCGATCTTCGACTGCCAGCCCCTGCAACTGCAACCCAGGCTGC
>JAJYIW010000315.1 GCA_021789855.1 Chloroflexota bacterium
TGACCCTGGCTTCGCTGCTGAAAGAGCGTAAAAATATGACCATGGCAAGAATTGCGATGACTAAAATAAAATGACGCACCAGCCGCTTAAACCAGGGTTTGTCCCAGACTGGTTCTAATAATGGGATGCCGAGAAAGACGAGATAAGACGTTTCATAGCAAAAGATTGCCCCCAGGATGATGAGATATGAAAGCGCTCGCTTTCCTGATAAATACGCATGAGCTGCCAGGAGCAAAAAGGTGATGGATGGTTGTAGGCCAAGGCTGGCGATGACATAGGGCTCGGTGGTATCAGCAGCGAAAAGACAATAGGCCAGCGCGCTGGTGATGGCAAAAGCCGGGCTTGCCACTCGTTTGATCAACAGGTAAAAGAGAATTGCATTGATCGATAAAACGATAAAACCAGCCAGGTAGAGGCCATGTAATCCGTCTACCCGCCAGCTCAAATTAGAAATAAGCTCTACAAAGCTGTCTGAGAGTGGCCGTCCGTGACCGTAAAGATGGAGGATGTAGTTACCCAGGTATTGCAACAGGTCAACCAGTCGCATTTGAATGGCTGCCGGAATGATGGTCAGATCATCTTCATAAAGGCCAAAACTCGCACTGTGCCAAAAATGGGTCAACCAGATTACGGCTGGTAACAGGATGATCATCCCTAGCGACTGAAGTGCGCTGGTTTTATTGCTGGTTTGGCTCAACCTGGTTGGCATGGCTTTTTCCTTCGACCGGATCAGGGCTGGTTAGCCCGATAAACTGTCCATCCATAAGTAAACAAGCGCCGGTCAAAAAAAGTATTATTTTTGGCGCAGTATGATGTTTTTGGAACGATCACGCACATCAGGCTAGGTAAATCAAAACTGGCGAGCCTGAACTGGCGAAGAAAAGAAGTGGTTTTCAGGGAAAGAGAGCTTACTAATGATTGTAATTGATCATTGGCCTGGTGGACATCGGGTTCGGACACACCCATGCGCACCGACAGGATTTGTTGATTGACCAGTTGAGGTGTAATTAACATATACGGGCCAGTGGATTGAACCCGGTCCAGGTTAACCGGGTTTAAAAAAGCGATCGTCAGGTCGGGTCTTAAGTTGATAACCTTTAGATGCATTTTTATTTCATCGCCGTATTCGCTTTGGGGTGATAAATTGAGCAATACCTGGCTATTAAGGGGAGCTGAAGAGGCGACGTAGTTAAGCATGGCTGCATTCATGTCATCGACCGCCAGTTGAATCCGGGCATTGGTAACGTTATTGACTAATGTAACCCCCAGAAGGATAAGAGAGAGGGATAACAAGGCCCAGGCGGTGATCCTGGCTAGGCCATACGTTTCTTTCATTACCTCTACTGCTTCACCAAGAGTCACCCCACACAGGATAGCGCAACCTATCGAAAAAGGTAAGAGATAATAATCTACGATGAACCGCCAGGGTAAATAAAATACAAACCAGGCTGCCATCCAGATCGCAGGGCCCAGGATTAATGCCGGCTTAGGCATTTTTCTGTAAAATAATATCCACCCAACAAGGAGCAAAATGGGAAAGATCAGAAAAGGAAAATCATGTAATAGCCAGCCAGACCAATGAATAAAGTTACTGGCGATCTTCCCTAAAGAGAAACTGAAATCAGCAGCATAGCTGGTGGCCGTTTTTTGGATAAGCGCCGATCCGGAGGCGATGGTCCGGATCACTAAAAATAATCCCCCGGCTATTCCCTGGGAAACCAGGAAAACCAGGAGAGCAGGGATCATCGACCGTGCGCTCTCGGGTTTTTGACGATCAGGAAACCATTTTAATGGCAACAACCGGTAGATGCCCCAGGCTAAGATTAACCAGGCGGCGGTGATGGCGATACCAATCAGCGTCACCTCTTTAATCAGTGTCGCCAGAAGAGTCAGGATGACTATGGAAATGATGGTACCCCAAGACTTCCAGGGTTGGGCCTGGCGGGCGAGCCGGGCAAATCCTAATATGGCCGCAAGCATCAACAGCATCTGTAGCATCTCTGCCTTGGAGAGCGTGTACACATTTTCGATCACGGGGTCGGAAATAGCAAACAACAGCCCGGCGCTCCCCGCCTGGAATGGGCTGCCTCCCAGGCTCCTGACCAATTGGATAATCAACACAATGACAGCGATAAAAACGACCGCATTGACCAGGAAGAACCAGAATGGATTTCTACCGGCCAGCTTAAAGATCAGCGTATAGAACAACCAGTATATCGGGCGGGTGCGCCCATAAGCATTCTCAAAAATCACGCCCCAATTTCCCTGGAGAACCTGCAAGGCATTGGTGATCGTCTGCCCATCGTCAAATAAGCCGAATTGGGGATCGGCCAGGCGTGGAAGCATAATCACCACCCCCACCAGGGCGGGTGAGTACAGGAGCAAGGTATTCAGGAATGGGGGTAAACTGCGAGCCTGCTTCATATCGCCCTTACCCTTTTAATTTACATACACCCACCGGCTGATATTGGGGATCCCACTGACCCCACGGCATCCCGTTGTTCCCTGATTCAAAATAAAAACGAGCCAGACCATCTTTTAATTCGGCGCAGTGCACCAGGGCATCCATCAAGGTATCATACGTCGCATAATTGGATGGCGTGCCCTCGGGCAGGTCAAATGCTTTGCGCAGCGTGCCATCGGTATAGCACCATCCGCTGGATGGTTTATGAAACCAATCCTGGTCTCGGGCGGCGCCCAGGGTCGCCAGGAGGGGGCTGCCGGGTTTCAAAACACGCATTAATTCTTTCACCACCAGCGGGAGGTCGTGAGGCGGGTTGTGTTCCAGGGCCGAGACCGCCACCACGGCGTCTACCCGGTTATCCTGGATATCCGCCAGGTTGTCCAGGTCCTGGTTGTAGATATGGACCTTGCCCGGGTTCTTTCCAGCGAGGTATACCAGAGCCACCCCCGCTCCCCCTTTTACCAGGCTGGAAACCTTCGTTCGCGGGTGGGAGGCCGTTCGAACATTGTGCCTCCACACCTGGGTGGGGGTGAGCAGGTCGCCAGGACGCAAGCCATGGACCTGGTAGCGAGACC
>JAJYIW010000316.1 GCA_021789855.1 Chloroflexota bacterium
TCAAAGTGCTCATCCTGGATGAGCCGGCGTCTGCCCTGGATCCGCAGGCGATTACGTACCTGGAAAACAAGCTTTTGTCCCTGCGCTATCAGGGTGTGGCTGTTTTGCTGACTTCTCACCATCTTGATATGATTTCGCACCTGCACGCCGACCACTGGTCGATGGAAAAGGGAGTCCTGACCACCCGCGCCCTTGAAGGCGCCGAATGAGGGCGGTCTGGTTTATTCATGGGAAGACGTTGAGGCGCGAGCTGCGCTTCTGGTTGGCGATCACCGGTTATGACCTCAACGACCGTTCGTCATCGAACCGGATTTACCTGTTGTACCTGGTACTGTTTTTCAGCATCTGGGGATTGACAGTCCTGGCGTTGATCACCTCAGCCGTAGCCCAGCTCCTGACCAGCCTATACCCAGCCCATCCCTACCAGGCTGCTGTTCAGATGGCGATCGTCGCCCTGCTGGCCTGGTGGCTTTGGCGCCTGTACGGTGCCGCGCGGCATTGCCCGATTCATTTCACCAACGAAGATGCTACTTTGATTTGCTCAACGCCTGTCAGCCGGCCGGCGGTGACGTTTGCCTGGCTCCTGGGGGAATGGTTTTCCTCGGCGCTTCCCTTCTGGGCGTTGGCGGTCACCCTGGGATTTGTCCGGGCAGAGATAGCCCTGGGCGGCCATCCTGGTTGGCCGGACGCCCCTTTATACTTGAAGGATGGGTTCACCTTCCTTGCACCGGTCATTGGCTTGCATGCTGGCCTGTATACGCTGGCCTGGGCCCTGGGTAGCTATCGCCTGCGGGGTTCTATGGAGGTCCGGGGCGTCCTCTATGCCCCGTTGGTCGCCGGTGTGTGGCTGGCCCCCGGTGTGATTCTTGGCGGCCAGGGCATCTTCCCGCTCTTATCGCTGCCATTCACCCTCCCGGTCACGTCTGCCGCCGGCCTGTCTGGCGCCCTGGCAGGGAGCTTAACGGGCTGGACATGGGCTGCCGTTGGCCTGGTCACGCTCTACCTGGCTTCCAGGCAGCTCAACCTGGCGCGGGCGGCCCAGGAAAGCACTGCCTCGCCCGGCGCTACGATTTTATCCGGCCAGCCGGCGGCTGCGGCCCGGCTCAAACGGCGGTTAAAGAGCGGATCGCCTCCATCGAGCCTCCCTGCCAGGCCGGGCGCCTGGGCCCTGGTGTGGAAGCAGGCAGTGCGCCAGGTTCGTTCCTTTGGGCTGGAAAGCCTGGGCCACTGGCTGCTCCTTTTCCTGCTGAGCCTGGGGGTCTGGGTGGCGCCCGATTGGGGCTCGCGCGGAGTAGCCCTGTTGTTTTGGACCTCGCGCGTCCACGGGCTATCGGTGGAGGACTTGCGCGCTGACCTGGGCCTGTGGTTCCCGGGCCAATCGTTGCCCCTGCCCCCTGGCCGCCGCCTCCTGGCTGAGCTGGTTCCCGCTGTGGCGCTGGTGACCCTGTTAGGCTGGCTGGCCCTGGGTGCAGCCAGCCTGGTAGGCCTGCGAGCCATTCCGGCTGACCTGGCTCTCCTGGTTCCCTTGCTGGCCTTCGACCTGGCTTTTTCGGCAGGGCTGGATGTGGTGCGCCAGACCCGGGCAGAGCATTTGATGATGGGCGATGCGCCGTCCAGCGGGATGCTCTCCATGGTCATCTCGGCCCTGGTGATCGGGCTGAGCGTTTTGGTGATCGTCTTTTTCCGGGGTAGTCCCCTGGGCCTGGGCATTGCGATGGTGTTTGCCGGGCTGGCTGGTTATGCACTGCTTACCTTTGCGGCGGAAAGCTACCGCGACGTGGGCCGGTAGATGACGGTTCCCATAAAATTGGGTATAATCCGGCTATCATTTTTTCAGTGTTTTAGATGAATTAAATTTTTAATTAACAAGGAGTGGCGTGTGAAAAAAGCATTGGTGTGCGGAGCCGGTGGTTTCATCGGTGGGCATCTGATTAAAAAGTTGAAGCGCGAAGGCTATTGGGTGCGCGGGGTGGATATCAAACCTCACGAATGGTCGCCGAAAGCGGCAGATGAGTTCCTCCTGCTGGACCTGCGCGAGCAGAAAAATTGCCAGGCTGCCTTGACGCTGGCAGATGGAAAATTCGATGAAGTTTATCAGTTGGCGGCTGACATGGGCGGGATGGGCTTCATCCACTCGGCTGAGACCGAAATCATGCACAATAGTATGTTGATCAACCTGTGGATGACCCACACCGCGGCCGAGATGGGCGTCCCGCGTTATTTCTTCTCGTCCTCGGTGTGTGTGTACCGGGATATGAAGCCGGGCGAGCCGGAAATGACCGAGGCGGAGGCCATCCCCGCTCATCCAGACAATGAGTATGGCTGGGAAAAACTGTATTCGGAACGCATGGCGCAGGCCTATAGCCGGCGTTACGGCATGACGGTGCGTATCGCCCGTTTCCAGAACTGCTACGGCGCGGAAGGCACCTGGACCGGCGGGCGGGAAAAAGCCCCGGCGGCGATGTGCCGTAAGATCGCCGAAGTGGAAGACGGCGGGACCATAGAAGTGTGGGGCGATGGCAGCGCGGTGCGTTCTTTTATCCATATCCATGATATGGTGGAGGGGATTTACACGCTGATGCACTCCGACCTGGAAGGAGCCGCGAATATTGGCTGCCCGCAGTATGTGACGGTCAACGAGCTGGTGGACACGGTCGCGCAGGTGGCGGGAAAGAAAATCCACGTGCGCCACGTCGAAGGGCCGGTGGGCGTGCAATCACGCAATTTCAGCAACGAGCGCATGTATTCGCTAGGCTGGAAGCCCAAGGTGTTCCTGAAGGAAGGGATCGAGCTGACCTACCCCTGGATCGAAGCCCAGGTGAAGGCGGCAAGAGGGAAATAACCCATGAAACTAAGAGGTGGGCAAGCACTGCTTGCCCACCTCTGTAGAATATTTATTTCTCATCCGGTGTATGGCTATCGAGCGCGGCGGACAGGCTGGCGACCTGCTCTTCCAGCTCCTTAACTTCCTTCTCGGCTGTTTCGGCTTTTTGCTGGTAGGCAGCACGTTCGGTTTCCAGGCTGGCCAG
>JAJYIW010000317.1 GCA_021789855.1 Chloroflexota bacterium
CCACCTGGACCTGTTTAAAGCCGGCGACCGGCTGTGCGCCTGCAAAGCTGGTATGCGCCCGGTGGGGCTGGCCTTGAAGAGGAGCCACAAGAGGTATGAGCTGGTCGCCCAGGGCGAGCTGATGCTGGTGCACCTGTGCTCAGGCTGCGGAGCGACATCTGTTAACCGCATCGCTGCGGATGATGACGCGGAGCGCCTGTTGGAGGTGTACCGGCAGGCCCACTCTGGCGTTTGGATAGAAAGACCTTCAGAAACGATCGAGCTGCTGGGTGAAAGCGATTTCCCGCTGGTCAGCACCCGGTTGTTCGGCAGAGAACAGGAGATGCCATCAACCTGATATAACCCTCATCCCCGCGACTTCGTCGCGTGCCCCTCGCCCGAAACCGGGCGAGGGGATGGGGGATGAGGGGCTTTACAGATAAAACAAAAAATGGAACCAGCTCACCAGCCAGGGTTGGATCGCCAGCATCACCAGTCCCGCCAGGATGCCAAACACGGCGCCGGCCAGCACGTCCGAAAGGTAATGCACGCCCATCATCACCCGCGCCAGGCTGACCGCCGGCGCCCAGAGGATGAGGAGCACGGCAAACCAGGCCGGGCCCAGCCCGGCGGCGATGACCGCCAGCATGGCCATCCTGGCGGCATGACCGGAAGGGAAAGAGTGGGGGTCGGTGTTGCGGTAAATGGCGCCCCATTCCCCCTGCGGGCGCGGGCGATGGATCACATGCTTGATTCCGAACACGACCAGCGCCAGGCCGCCCACGCCGATCATCAGGAGCATCGACCGGGCGCGCCAGTCAGGAGCGCCCAGGAGCCAGACGAGCGCCAGTCCGATCATCCAGAACCACGAGTCGCCCGAATGCGCCAGGATGGCGGCCAGCTGGCGCCATCTGCTGCCCCGGCCATCCAGGCGCAGCCGCATGGAAGCGCGATAATCGGCTTGCAGCGCGGAATCGAGCCGGCCCGGCCTGGGTTTAAGCTGGTTCTGCCAGTGCATCGCCGGGGCGGGAGGCAAGGGTATCCAGGATTAACTGGAGCTGGTGGGGTTTATCGACGTCCATCCCCATTTCAGCGTAGGGACAGACCAGCGCTCGGCCGCGGACGCCGATCCGCTGGCTGACTTTCGTGACGGTTTCAGCCAGCGTCAAGCGATGGAAGAAGAGGTCCACCAACGTGTCCAGGCCTACCAGCGATGCCTGCTTCAGGGGGCTTTTGCGCGCATCGATCAGCCGGTTCCACAGCGGGTTGCCGGTTGAAACCGCGCTGGCCCGCACCGCGTTGATATCCCCTCCGCACACCGCCTTATCTTTCAGGTGCAGGTACGTGCGATGGGAGGTGGGGAAGCGCTTCTCCATCACCTCGCGGGTGATCACGTTGTAATACAGGTCGTGTTCGCTTTCGCGGATGGCTTGAATAAACCAATCCACCATCTCACCCCGCAGCGCGGGGATGTCCGAAGACACGGCCAGCACCACGCCGGTGTTGGGGACCTGGCGAACAAGCTCCTGGACGCCGGCGTTGAGGTTTTCTAGCAGGCCATGTTGGTCTTCCAGGAGGGTGAGGGGTTTAGCGCTGGCCAGGCGCGTGGCAGAGGGTAAGCCCACTACCACGATCCGGCCGACCTGGCTGGAAGCGTTGAGCGCATCCAGCACCCATTGGATCATGGGCTTACCGGCGATCGGAAGGAGGGCTTTGTAATTGCCTTTTGTATAGGTGAAGAGCGCATCCCCTTCGCCTGGTTTTCCACCTGCAGTGACAACGGCATCCATGGTCATTAATCAGCTCTGGCCCCTGGAGGATGGCGCTCAGTTTACCGGCCCGACCCACTGCCACACCTGGTAGGTAGGGCGGTTTCCTCCAGGGCCAAAGTATACCCCAAAGGGTAAAATTGCCCAGGTTTTTAATTGACAGGCTGCATATACCGTGTATAATTCCTCCCATCTTTTTAAGCTTAAACTCAAATTCGATTAACTTCTTTCTTAATAAGGAGGTGGTATCCACAGCACATTGACAGGTACGGTTATGTTCCTGATTCCCAATGGTTGTATCCAATAAAGTAAGATCGATTAATTCTTAGGAGGAGTAATTTAATGAAACGCCAAATGCTATTGACTGTAGCAAGTCTTTTGATGGTCTTGAGCATTGCCCTGGCGGCATGCGCTCCGGCTGCGACGCCCACAACGGCGCCGGCGGCTGCGACCAGCACATCCGCGCCGGCAGCGGCCGCGACCGCAACCTCTGCGCCGGCGGCAGCTGCTACCGCTACGTCTGCACCGGCGGGTGCCGCGACTGCGACATCTGCGCCCGCGGCTGCCGGCGGTTATCCTTTAACCCTGGCGGCGGCGGACTGCTCGTACGGCGGCGAATTTAAATCCATCACCGCTACCGATGCGAATACCATCGTCTTCAGCCTGTGCTACCCTGACCCGGCTTTCCCGGCCAAGGCGGCCTTCGCGTCGAATGAAATCCTGCCCAAGGCGCTGCTCGATTCGACCGGCGGCGATTCGGCTAAAATCGGCGCGGCGCCCATTGGCACCGGCCCGATGATGCTGAGCGAATGGGTCAAGGGCGATCACCTGACCTTCAAAGCCAATCCCAATTATTGGGGCCCCAAGCCTACCCTGCAGACCCTGGTGATGAAGTGGTCCGCTCAATCGGCCCAACGCCTGCTCGAGCTGCAGTCCGGCAACGTGGATGCCTACGAGCTGGTTGGCCAGGATGACGTCGCCACCGTCCAGAAAGACACCACCCTATCTTTCATCCCCATCGTCGCCACCAACACCCTGTACTTCGGGATGAACAACACCAAGCCACCCTTTGATAAAGAAGAAGTCCGCCAGGCTTTCGCCATGGCCATCGACAAGCAGCACATCGTGGATAACTTCTTCCCCAAGGGCTCTACCGTGGCCGACCAGTTCCTCTATCCTGGGCTGGAGCCGGGCTACACCCCGGGACTCAAGTGGTACGATTACGATCCTGCTAAGGCCAAGCAGATGCTGACCGCCGCAGGCTTCGATTTCAACC
>JAJYIW010000318.1 GCA_021789855.1 Chloroflexota bacterium
ACCTGCAATCGTAGGGTGCGGTCGATTTTATGACCGCACCACAGAAAGCGTTAATTGGTACAAAATTTGCATAGTATCGGTGGGGAAAAAGATCATGTATACTTACTTAAATTACCATGTTCTTGGAGAATATTGGATGAGCGAGATTGAGCCGCGCACCCACATCGCTGAAGAATGGGCCAGCAAAGCCGCCTGCCCGGTGTGCCATGAACGCGGGCTGCAGGTTAACCACACGCCGGGAGTCCCCGACCGTACGGCCTGCCCTACCTGCAACGTGGCGTATGAAATTTCTCAGGAATTTACCCACATCCGCTTGACGCGCCTGCCAAACCGGGTCATTTCGCAACGCCTCGATTTGCTAGACGTGTGGGTCACACCGGTGGAGCTGGGGGTCGCCATCGAAAAAGGCAGCATCGTCATTGGGGCGCGGCTGGCTGAAGCGCCGCCTTTTATCGCCGAGAGCCCCGCCCGGCCCGAGAGCCGGTCGATCCTGGCCAGCCTGCCGCCTCTCACTCAGGACGAAGTCACCCGGCGCCTGCTCACCTTAAGCGCGCTGGGCAACCCGTTGGAAGATGTCCGGGTGACCCTGGCAGAAGAAGGCGCGACCGAGGAACAAATGCGCCTGGCAGAAGAAACGCTGGCGGGGATTAAACAGGCAAAGAAGCAACGGACCTGGCGCCGTTTCTGGATCGTCACCGGCCTATCCGGCCTGGCCATCGCGGCGATCGTGATCTGGCTGGCAATGAACGGATATCCCCCTTTTTAACGCCTGCGCTGACCAGGATAATCCCGGCTCTCAAAAAAAAACGGTATCCCAATGGCGCTCGTTATCCCTTATGGATAGGGGACACCCGTTTGCGGGGTGGGCGCAATCCATGCGCCCCTAAGGCTTGCCCCCGCTGCCGCGCAGGTTAATCAGCTTTTGCAAGGCATCAAACCAGACGGTGGACCCCTGGGAGATGGCCAGCCCGGTGATCAGCCACCCGGCCAGCTTGGACAGGATACTGCCGGGCTCGCTGGGGAAGTCCTGCGGGTTGGGCAAAACCGCGGGGTCCTGGCTGGCCAGCCGCCCGCTCCAGCCCATGGGAATTGACAGCGCGCTCAGGTGGGACAGGGAGGTGTCCGGGCCGGGTCGCCCCTGGGTCAATGCTTCCTGGTAAGCGGAAGTAGCCGCGTCGGCAATGGACTGGCGTAACACACCGTCGCGCCACAACGCCTGGGCAACGCCAATCGTATCGGCGTTGAGCGCCACCGCGATGACCAGGCCCACCAGGATGCCGATCAGGGTCACCCGGCGCTTGTACCAGCCTGCGCAGCGGACCATGGTGCCATTGAACCAGGTTTCCAAACTGCTTTTGAACAGCGCGATGCGCTTGGTGGCGTCAGCCTCTACCCGCTCGGCGTTTTCGATGATCGGCAGGATGGCGACTTTGAGGGAATGGTCGTTCATTTGGGCCAGGCCAGCCTTGATACTCGCCAGGAAATCCAGGTTCGGCTGGGTCTCATCTGAACCCGCCTGGGAAAACAGGTCAATCAAAGTGCTGGAGAAGATGGCGGCATCGATGTAAGAGGGCAGCTTCCCTGGTTTCGACTGGCTCGTCACCAGGGGGTGCGAGTAAAAGGCCTTGATCAGGTTCTCATTCATCTTGTCCGCCACGAAGCGGTGGTAATTTTCCCCGGCAGCCTGGACGACGCCCTTATCCCAGATAGCGCGCCCATCTTGCCAGGCCTGCCCGATCTTTTTGGCGCCAGCCAGCTCCTGGCTGGATGGCTCGAGCAGCCGGTGAATGCCGTCCGCCAGGTTTTTACCGCGCAATTGGAACGCGTTTGAAATCAGCTCGAGGATGTAACTGGTGAGAATGGACAGCAGCCAGTAAATAAACACCAGCCCGATGGCGAGGGTCAGGAAATCGGTCAGGATGGACATAAGCACGCTCCCATGAGTTGAAGAGAAACACCATTGAGTCCATACGATTATATAATAAATTACGATGGTGGGTGAAGCTCAATTGATCTCAGGCTGGCTTCCTCGTCCAGGTCGGCCTGGGTAATTTCCCGATCCTTGTAGTAATACGCCATATCGTGCTCGTCGAAAGGCCGCAGCACTTTGCAGGGGTTGCCCACCGCCAGTGAATTCGCCGGGATATCCCTGGTCACCACGCTGCCGGCGCCGATGACGCTGTTTTCGCCGATGGTCACGCCGGGGAGGATGATGCTGCCGGCGCCGATCCAGCAATTATCCTGGATGGTCACCGGGTCGGTGTACATATATTCGCGGTAATGGGGGTTGAGCGGGTGGCCCACGGTGGCGATGGTAACGGCCGGCCCAAACATGACCTTGTTCCCGATAGTAATTTTGCCATCGTCCACGAAGTTGCAGTTAAAGTTGATGTAACAGCCCTCGCCGATTTCGATGTTCTTTCCATAGCAAAAGTAGATCGGCGGCTCGATCCAGACCCCGGCTGGTCCGCTGAATATTTCTTTGACAGGAGGCGTTAACGTCATTGCGAGGAGCGCAGCGACGAAGCAACCTGGCAGATTGCTTCGCTCCGCTCGCAACAATCCAGATTGCTTCGCTGCGCTCGCAACGACAGGAGGCTGCGCTCGCAATGACAAGGGGCTGCGCTCGCAATGACAAGGGGCTGCGCTCGCAACGACAGGAGGCTCCGCTCGCAATGACAGGAGGCTCCGCCGGCGCGGTGGGCCGGAGCCGCTGTGGCAAGGTCCGCCCCTACATCTACCAGCCCCGCTCAATGGAGGGCAGCACGAGCGGGGGCACCTCGCTGGCTGCTTCGTCCAGGCGGGCGGCGGTCTGGATGTTCATCCAGGCAGGCAGGCTGTCGATGGGAGCCGGCAAGGCCAGCTCTTTGGCCAAACGCTGGTACTCGATCAGGTAGGCGCGGTCAAAGGCGCGGATCAACCAGTGCACCACCCGGCCCTTCAGGCCGGTGAGGGCGACGGTGCTGGTGGTCAGGATCACGCGGGAGTTGGCCACGTCGGCCATGGCGGGGCCGCG
>JAJYIW010000319.1 GCA_021789855.1 Chloroflexota bacterium
CCTGGCCGGCAACGTCGGGCGATTGAAAGAGGAGCGAGACCGCCTGTATCATCGCCTGCGCCAGTTTCCTTACCTGCAGCCTTACCCATCCGAAGCTAATTTTATTTTATGCCATGTGACCGGTCGACCGGCGCTGGACTTGAAGAATGACCTGGCGGCGCGTTATGGCATCCTGCTGCGCTATTACCATACGTCCCTGCTCAAGGATACGGTGCGGGTCAGCGTCGGCCGCCCACAGGACACCGGCGCCTTGATCCAGGCCCTGGAGGAATTACAATGAGCCATTTAACCACCCCACGCCGCGCCGTGGTAAAGCGCGACACGAACGAAACCCACGTCCAGCTCGAGCTGAACCTGGACGGCTCCGGGAAAACGGATCTCCACACGGGTGTGCCCTTTCTCGATCACATGCTGGCTCAATTAGCCCTGCATGGCCTGTTCGACCTGGCGCTTACTGCCCAGGGAGACCTGGAGGTGGACAGTCACCATACCGTAGAAGATGTGGCGCTGGCCCTGGGCGAAGGCTTCTACCAGGCGCTGGGCGATCGCAAGGGCATCGTGCGCATGGGCTCGGCTTATGTCCCCATGGACGAGAGCCTGGCCTTCGTCGCGGTGGACCTGTCCGGCCGACCTTACACGGTGGTGCAGGCGGATTGGCACACCCCGGTGCTGGGCGGCATCCCCACCAGCCTGTTCCCCCATTTTCTCGAATCGTTTGCCAGCCAGGCGCGCTGCAACCTGCATGCGCGAGTGCTGTACGGCCGGGACGATCACCACCAGGCCGAAGCGCTGTTCAAGGCGCTCGGCCGCGCCCTGGACGCTGCCACCGCCATCGATCCGCGCCGGGCAGAGCAGATTCCCTCTACCAAAGGGACGCTATCGATATGACAAACGCCATCCTGTTGGTCGATGCTGGCACCGGCAACCTGCACTCGGTCTATAATGCCCTGCAAACCCTTGGCGCCCAGGTCACGCTCACCAGCCACCCGGCGGATGTCCGTTCGGGCGGGCGAATTGTGCTGCCAGGGGTGGGGGCGTTCGGAAAATTTATGGAAGGGCTGCGCGAGAGAGAGCTGGAGCCGGCGCTGCTTGAAGCTGCCCGGCGCGGCGATCCGCTCCTGGGCATCTGCGTGGGAATGCAGGCCCTGTTCTCATTGAGCGAAGAGATGGGACAATTTGCCGGCCTGGGCATCATGCCGGGCAAAGTGGTGCGTTTCCCGGATACGCCAGGGCTGAAAGTGCCCCACACCGGCTGGAACCAGCTCTGGCCAACGTCGCCTTCTCCCTTGTTCAACCGGCTCACCCCAGGCGCTTATGCCTATTTTAACCATTCCTATTACTGCGCCGCAGAATCCCAGGACACCACGGCCACCACTGAATACGGGATCACGTATGCCTGCATGGTTCAGCGCAATAACCTGTATGGGGTCCAGTTTCACCCCGAAAAAAGCCAGCAGGTGGGACTCCGGATTTTACAGGACTTTATCGAGCTGTAAATGGACAACGATTCTTCCTTCACCATTTTTCCTGCGATCGACCTGCGCGCCGGCCAGGTGGTGCGGCTGCAAAAAGGCGACCCGCAACGCCAGACCACCTATGGCGCCGATCCGGGCGGGGTAGCCGCTCGCTGGATCACAGGAGGCGCACGCTGGCTGCACGTGGTCAACCTGGATGGCGCCTTTGGCGAGGCGGACAGCGCCAACCAGGGCGCTATCCGCAGCATCCTGGCTGTGGCTGCCCCATCTGGCATCCATGTCCAATTGGGCGGCGGGCTACGCTCGCCGGAAGACCTGGAAAGCGCATTGGCCATGGGCGTCCATCGCGCCGTCCTGGGCACGCGCGCCATCCAGGACCCCGCCAGCCTGGCTGATGCCTTGAACCACTGGGGGCCGGATCGCATCGCCGTCAGCCTGGACGCATTGGATGGCCTGGTGCGCGTGGCCGGCTGGACCGAAGACACCGGCCTGGACGCCGTGCAGCTCGCGCAAGACTTTAAAGCGATGGGGCTGCGCTGGCTGGTCTTCACCGACATCGCTCGCGATGGCCTCGGGAGCGGGCTCAACCTGGCTAAAACCACCGACCTGGCCCGGGCCAGCGGGCTGGCCGTCATCGCCTCCGGCGGGGTCCACTCCCTCGAAGACGTCCAGGCGGTCAAAGCAGCCCACCTGGCCGGCGTCATCGTCGGACGCGCTCTGTACGAAGGCCAGATCGACCCGCTCCGTTTATTTTCATTAGAGGGTAGCTCATGTTAGCCAAACGAATCATCCCTTGCCTGGACGTGCGCGACGGCCGCGTGGTCAAAGGCGTGCATTTCCTCAACCTGCGCGACGCAGGGGACCCGGTGGAGCAGGCCCGTATTTATGACGCCGCAGGAGCGGACGAGCTGGTGTTCCTGGATATTTCCGCCACGCCGGAAGGCCGCGCCACCGTGGTGGACGTGGTGCGGCGGGTAGCCGACCACGTCTTTATGCCCCTCACGGTAGGCGGCGGCGTGCGCGCCATCGAGGATATGCGTAAGCTGCTTTTCGCCGGCGCAGACAAAATAAGCCTGAACTCCGCGGCCGTGCGCACCCCGCACCTGCTGTCAGAAGGCGCTGACCGCTTCGGTAGCCAGTGCATCGTCCTGGCCATTGACGCCCGCCAGCGCCCGGCTACCAGTGGGCAACCCCGCTGGGAGGTGTTTATCGACGGCGGGCGCACCCCCACCGGCCTGGATGTGCTGGAATGGGCCGAGCGAGGGGTCTCGCTGGGGGCAGGTGAGATCTTGCTCACCAGCATGGATCGCGACGGTACCCTCTCCGGTTACGACATCCCCCTGACACGCGCCGTGGCGGAAGCCGTGAGTGTACCGCTGATCGCCTCGGGCGGCGCCGGGAGCATCGACCATTTCGGCGAGGTGCTCACCGCCGGGAAAGCTGATGCCGCCCTGGCCGCTTCCCTCTTCCACGATGGCGTGCTGCGCATCGCGGAGCTGAAAGCCAGCCTGGCGCGCCGGGGCATCCC
>JAJYIW010000320.1 GCA_021789855.1 Chloroflexota bacterium
CGCGGTGGTGATTGACATCGGCGGTACAACGACGGATATCGCCCTGGTTCGGCGTGGGATTGCCCAGGTAGAGCCGGGCGGCGCGACTGTTGGCCCTTACCGTACCTGTGTGAACACTATTCAAGTCCGTTCCTTAGGCCTGGGTGGTGATAGCCATATTCAGGTTGAAAATGATCGCAGCCTGACCTTGGGCCCGCGCAGGGTGCTCCCCCTTTCTCACCTGTGCCATGACTATCCTTCGCTCCGCGAGGATCTTCTGGGAAGACTGAAAGGGCCTTTCTTGTCCCGCGGCCTTGAATATTGGATCCTGCAGCGGCTGCCCACCCGGCCTTTCAAGAATGCGCGGGCCAACCGGGTGGTTGAATTACTCGAAAAAGGCCCCCGGCCCATGGTGAACCTGCTCAAAGAAGTTGGCGCTGTTTCCCCGGTCCAGGTCCAGATGGATGAATTGTTGAACCAGGAGATCATTCTCCGCGCTGGCTTTACCCCCACGGACTTACTCCATGTGAGCGGCGAATTTACCCCCTGGGATGGAGACATTGCCAGGAAAGTCACCCGTTGGGTCGCTGGAATCTGGGAGGAAGATGAGGAGGCTTTCATTGGACGGGTGAAGGAGCAGTTTACCCGGAAAATAGTCGCAGAGATTGTCCAGCTTCTCAGCAGGAAAACCCTTTCAGAACCCGGAACGTGGGCTAATGGCAAAGGGCTGGACCGGTGGTTTTATGAAGAAAGCCTGGCGGCTTCGAACGAGTTTTTAGGCGCCCACTTCTTTTTGAAAGTTCCGCTGGTGGGAATTGGCGCGCCGGTGAAGGCTTTTTTGCCCCAGGTAGCCCAGGCATTATCCACCCAGGCGGTGTTTCCAGCCCATTATGAGGTGGCCAATGCGGTGGGCGCGGCGGTAGGACACGTCATGATCCGGCGGGAAGGCCAGGTCTATCCCTGCGTGGAAGGTTCAGCGATTACGGGTTATTACGCCAGGGCGGCCAACCAGCTCGAAAAATTTCCAACCTACCAGGAAGCCCTGGTTTACGCCAGGGAGAGCCTGACCAGGGCGATCCACGATGAATCGTTCATAGCGGGCGGAGATCATGGGAAGGTCGAAATTGAGGTGAGCTCCCTGGTCGAAGGGATGGCTCAGATCCACGCCTGGTTGATTAACTCGCCTGGATAGCCCGGCTGACCAACGCCTTGACCACTTCCACTTTAGCTTGATTCCGGGCGAGCGGCTGGGCATGGCTCACCGCCAGGGCCGCCGCTTCACTGGCCAGCTCAGCACTGGGGCTCTGATCCTCCAGAAGCCTCTCGACTTCCCTTGCTCGCAGGGGCACGGGCGCTACGGCGCCCAGCACCACCCTGGCGCTGTGGAAATGCCCATCGTGCATCCCCGCGAGGAATGCAACGCTGACAATGGGGAAGTCGATGGTGTTGCGGATGCGGAACTTGAGGTAAACCTGGCGACTCCCAGGGGGCGGCGCGGGAATCCAGATGCTGGTGATCAATTCGTCCTCCGCCAGCACAGTAGAGTGGTTCTCGGCGGCAGCGAACAGGTCGTCAGCCGCCAGTGTGCGCCGGGTGGTGCTCACCCGGGCATCCAGCGCTACCAGGGCGGTGGCAAGGTCAGAGGCATTGACCGCCACGCAGCCGCAGTTCGCGCAGCGCAGCGCTTCTTTTGCCGCGGCCTCGCTCGCCAGGGTCTGGCTATCTTCACCGCGCAGGGTGCGCTCTTGCGCCGGCAGGACCGGCGTGGCGACACGGGCGCTCTTCGGTAGAGCAGCCGGGTTAATCGCCAGGGGCACCTTTCCAGTGGGGGCCGGGGCAAGGGAGTACGGCTGATTATGGAGATACTCGTTAATGGCTGCCGCGGAGCGAGCAGCGGCGGCCATGGCCTGCACGACCGTGGCCCCTCCGCCGGTCACGTCGCCGCCAGCAAAAACGCCAGGCAGGCTGGTCGCGCCGGTCTCCCTCTCCGCGCGGATCATCCCTCGCTCGGTGGGCAGCCAGGTGCCAAGGTAGGATAAGTCTGACGCCTGGCCGATGGCCAGTAATACCTGGTCGGCTTCAACGGTGGTGGTGACGGCTGGATCGAAGGCCGGCGCAAAGCGCCCGTTTTGATCGAACACTGAGATACAACGCACCAGCTCCATCCCGGCCAGCTTCCCCTCTCGCTCGATGACGCGTAGAGGCCCCCATGAAGGCTGGATGGTAATGCCTTCTTCGTGCGCCTGGGCCAGGTCTTCGGGGATGGCTGGCATGGTCTCGAGGCTTTCCAGGCAGGCCATGGTCACCTGGCGGGCGCCTGACCGCCGGGCGCCGATAGCCACGTCAATCGCCACGCTGCCGCCGCCGATCACCAGCACCCGTTCGCCAACGACCTGCTCCTTGCCCATCTGAATGTTGAGCAAAAATTCCAGGCCCAGCTCAAGTAGATCGCTTTTTTCCAACCGCAGCTTCTTCCCGTTCCAAAGCCCGGTTGCCAGGAACAGGCTGTCGAAGCGCGCGCGAAGATCGGGCAAGGTCAGGCCGGCCTGCCCGACCCGCGCCCCGGTCTTAAATTGGATTCCCATGTGTTCGAGCGCCTTCACCTGGGCCCGAACGACGGCCTTAGGCAGGCGGTAAGCGGGGATGGAATAGGTCAGCATTCCTCCGGCTTCCGGCATCTGGTCATAGACGAGGACGGCGTGGCCCTGCTTCCTGAGGAGGTAAGCCGCGGTCAACCCGGCCGGGCCGGCGCCAACGATGGCTACTGTCTTACCCGACTCGACCTCTGGCGCGGGATAAAAAACCTCGACGTGTTCCAGTGCATAGTCGCCCAGGTAACGCTCCACGCTGCGGATCGATACCGGCTCGTCGTAGTCCGACCGATTGCAGGCTTGCTCACAATAGTGTGAACAGGCTCGCCCCATGATCGCTGCCAGCGGGTTGGTGCGCAGGAGAATCTCCACGGCTTCTTCTACCGCACCGGCGCGCAGCCGGGCCATGTAGGCCGGGA
>JAJYIW010000321.1 GCA_021789855.1 Chloroflexota bacterium
ACATGGGCGGGGATCGCGGGCAAGGTTACCTGGTAAAGCGCCGCGGGGCCGGTGGCGATGCCAGGGGAAGCTGGCTCTCCCTGTAAGCTGGCTGGATGGGCCGGGATGGCAGGGGACAAGGCGGTTGGTGCCGCGGGAGCAGAAACGGCTTCAGGCGGTTCGGCATCGCCAAAGGCCTGATCGGCCAGCGCCTGGATGGCGGCCAGGGCTGCCTGGGCCTCCGGGCCAGTTGCGCTGACCTGGATTTCATGACCCCGGAGCACGCCCAGGGTGGCGATGGCGTTGATGCTCCTGGCGCTGGCGGGCCCGAGGCCATTGGTCAGATCGATGATATGGAGATCGGCGCCAGGAAAACGCGCGGCGGTTTGGACCAGGCGGGCGGCGGGGCGGGCGTGCAGCCCCAGGGCATTGGCCACTTTGAGCCTCAGGGCGATGGGGCCAGGCGTGGCTGCCCTGGCTGTTTCGACCTGGGCCGGGCCGATCGTTTGGTCCGAGGCGTGTAACTGGCTGGCTTTCGCGACCAGGGCCTTACGGGCTTCATCGGCGACCTGGTCGAGGGGGCTGCCAAGGCGCGCCTGGACGGCGGCGATCACGGTTCCTTCGACCAGGGGGGCTTCGCATAGCCGAACATGCTGGCGCTTTGCTTCGGGCAAGAAGTCGAGGGCCATCTCGGCGCTCAACACCGCGCTACCTAAGTCCATCAGCACCAGAACGCCGTCTTCAGAATAGGCTGCTTCGATGGCGTTTAAGATGCGCATGGGATCGGTGCCCAGGGGCTGGCCTGGCAGGTCCAATCCGCCGGCGGCCTGGATGCGGAGTCCTTCACCGCCCATGGCGCTGGCCAGGTCGACCAGGCCCTCGGCGAGCTTCGCGCTGTGTGAAACGATCACGATTCCGATCATGGGAGGCCCTTTTCAATGGTTCCCAGGGGCTGATCGAGGCGGCACGGGCTGGCCCGTCAGCTCGCACCTCCCCAGGTATCCGCCGCCGTTTTGACCAGGAGATAAGCGGACGTGGCGCCTGGGTCCTGCGCGCCGATGCTGCGCTCGCCCAGGTAGCTGGCGCGCCCTTTTTTCGCGATCATGGGGACGGTGCGCAACATGCCCTCATAGGCAGCTTTTTCAGCCGCGCCCAGGGCTTCGGGGAGCGATGATCCGGCAGAAACGGCAGCCTGTAAAGCCTCCTGAGCCGGCAGCAGGCTGTCGACCATGGTCTTATCACCCAGGCTGGCCTTACCGCGCCGGATGACTCCTTCCACACCCGACGCAAACGCTGCAGCCCATTCCGCCAGGCCCAGTTCCACCTTCCCGGCGGCTGAAAGCCCGATCTGCAAGAACAGCGTGCCGTACAAAGGCCCACTGGCGCCGCCTACCGTGGATATTAACCCCATGCCCACGCTTTTTGCGATCGTCCCGATGTCCTGATCCTGGATCGCCGGTAGCTTCGTGAGCACGGCCTGAAATCCGCGATCCAGGTTAATCCCGTGATCCGCGTCCCCGATAGCCGAGTCGAGCTCCGTGAGGTAATCTTTGTGGCCGGCGATGGCCGCTGCGAAAGCCTGGATCCAACGGACGAATGCGTCCCGCGAGATGGCCATATTTATATCCCCCAGCGCAAAGCCGGTGTTTTTACCGGCGCATCCCATAACCGGATCAACTCCTCATCCAGTTTGAGCAGGGTAATCGAGCATCCTGCCATTTCCAGGGAAGTGATATAAGAGCCGACCAGGTTGCGGGCGATTTTAATCCCGCGGCCAGCGAGAATTTTGGCCAGTTCATGGTACACGCCATACAGCTCAATCAGCGGTGTGCCCCCCATGCCATTGACGAATGCCAGCACCTCATCCCCCCGTTCAAAAGGCAGGTCATCCAGGACGGCATTGGCCAGGATAGCGGTGATTTCGGCGCTGGTCTTGAGCTTCATGCGGGTGCGCCCCGGTTCGCCGTGAATGCCAATGCCAATTTCCATTTCATCTTCAGGCAGGTCGAAGGTGGGTTTGCCGGCCTGGGGCACCGTGCAGGAGGTGAGCGCCATGCCCATGCTGCGCCCCCAGCCATTGACTTTCCGGCATACTTCGGCCACTTCTTCGAGGGAACGGCGCTCTTCGGCAGCCGCGCCGGTCATTTTCTCGGCCAGTACCGTCAGGCCTACGCCGCGCCGCCCGGCGGTGTACAGGCTATCTTTGACCGCGACATCGTCGTCGATCACCATCGCTTTTACCTCAATCCCCTCGTAACCTGCCAGCTCAGCCGCCATGTCAAAATTCATCACGTCGCCGGTGTAATTTTTAACGATGTGCAGGACGCCAGCGCCGCCATTAACCGCCTGGGTAGCCGCGAGAATCTGATCAGGGGTAGGGGAGGTAAAGACTGCGCCAGGGCAGGCGGCATCTAACATGCCAGGGCCGACAAACCCGCCATGCATGGGCTCGTGGCCCGACCCGCCCCCAGAGAGCACGCCCACTTTGCCTGTCACCGGGGCATCCCCCCGCACGATGTACTGCGGCTCCAACGAGACACGTACCAGGTCGCCGTGCGCCGCGGCGATGCCTTGCAAGGCCTCCTTGACGACGTCCTCGGGACGATTGATCAGTTTTTTCATGGTTGGAACTCCCTTCACACCACTTGCTGGTCAGATTGGAGAACAGGATGATGCTATTCCTTCTTTCGAACAAACGACAAGCTATGACAACCATTATACTTCCCCCGGTGTGGACCACCGGGGATTAGCAAGCGGGAAAGTGCTGCGTTTTGAGAAGCGGCGACAAGTAGAAGTAAGGAAGAAAAATGTCTTCACTTTTATGTAGTTAAGGGGGTAGAAAGAAGCTTGTATCTACAAGTCCGAATTGTTATCCTTGGTTAATGATATATGGAGTAGCGTATCATTCTTTCTGAAAAATTTAGGACTACCCAGAAAAAGTAGGTCAGGTGTATCCTTACTGTCGCCCAACCAAAAAAGGAGCACATATGACCTACACCCCTGGCCGAT
>JAJYIW010000065.1 GCA_021789855.1 Chloroflexota bacterium
GGCCGTTTCCGTTTTTGTCGAGCGATGCCGGTAAAGTGACACTGAAAGTGCCGTTGCTATCGGTTTTCCCATTGCCCTGGGCGATCATCACGTTATCCGGAGAGTGTGGAGGGCGGTAAACCACCCCGGTATCCTGGGCAGCATCCGAAAAGCTATATGCGGAATAGGTATCGGGGGGTGTAAAAGTAAACGGTAAAGCGCTCAAGGTCCAATCGACATTTGCATCGCTGACCAGGCCGCCAGAAAAATAATTGGCGGTCACCGTGGCAGTAAATTTATCACCCGCCAGCAAGTCGCTGGGTTGTGTCGTTACCGAAACGGTGAAATCGGGCCGGCGGTATTCTGCTACACTAAAGTTCAAAGAAGCGATCAGCTGGTCGTTCCCGGTGGTCGATGGGTTGTTGGGTATAACCTTGATTGTGTAGGGTCCCAAGGCAGCGTTTTGATCCAGCACAAACTTGCCATTGAAGGTACCCATGGAATCCAGGTCAAGCATCGCATCGTAAACCTGATCTTTATAGCTCTCGATAGTGACATGCACTTGTTTTTGGGGAGGCAGGCTATAACTCAGGTCATTATCTACACGCAAAATTCCTTTAAAATAGACCGGCTGCCCTGGACGGTACACCGGGCGGTCTGTATATAAATAGGCTTTGAGGGGAATTTGCGGGCTGTAATACGATTCGGAGATTCCGAATTGATAGGGGGAAACCCCGCTACCCCAGTTGAGTGCCGCAAAAGCATAATGGGCCGGATCGTCCGTGATGGCATAACTGACATAAGTGTTCTGATCCAGCGTGGGTAAAGTCAAGCGAGCCAGGCCATTCGCATCGGTGGTCCCTTTAGCCAGGGATTTGAAATTATTATCGTAAACCTGTAACGGGACACCGGACAGGGGCTTGCCGCTGGTTAGATCAGTCAACCACAACACCGCTTCATTGGAGGAGCTTTTGAAGGTCAGGCTGGCCGATCCCACAAAGAATGGGTGGATATCGAAATACGGGGTTTTATTATAAGATTTTATGGATGGCGACCGGCTGGCCAACAGGTATACGCCGGGACCGAGAGGTTTTCCCATTCCTTTACCCAGGGTGACCTTTGTGAACACTTCCTGGTTCAGCTGGGCGGAGTTCTTTTCGGTGAAGTTCCATATCGGCTGCTGGTTGACCCATGCCCCCTTAGAAGGATCTTTCGTGAGGACGGTATCTAAATCGCTCGCTTGAATGGCATACAGATCAAAGGTCACCTGATCGATATTCACATATTGAATGTAAAATTCCTGCGGACCATCGGTCCGGTAATACGCCTGGTAAGGCATCAAAATATTGACCCAGGGTTGCTGCGGGCCAGTAGTAAAGGAAACGGTTGTGGGGGTGTCTATGGCCGTTCCAAAGATATCGGTCATGCCCGGTTGCAGGGTGATCTGGTACGTTGTAGAGGGACTCAATCCAAAATAGATCAGTGTGTGATCGTAATCATTGTAATAAAATCGTTGCCCTCCTTTGGCGCTGCTTTCCTTCAGGGGTGGGTTAAAGACCACATGCGAATCCAGCGTATCCAGCTTCATGGTCGAAGCAAATTTGACCGCGAAGGAAAAATTCTGGTCGCCGCTTGATCCATTCTCGGGGGTGGTGGATATCACGGCCGGAAGCGGTACGGTCGTGAATGGCCAGGAAAGAGGCTTGTCCAGGGAACCACCCCCAGCGGCCTGGGCGGAAGTTGGAAGCGTGATGGTATAGGTGGTGGCATAAGCCAGGTTGCTATGAGGGGTAAACTGGAGGATGGTATCATCTTTATTCCACAGCGTGTCGATCGGGACAGAGGCCCCATCCAGCCCCACCAGCTTTAACCCTTTTTCAACACTGGCAGGGTCCATGGCCTGGTGAAAACCGATGATAATAGAAGCATTCAATGGAACATCCGATTGCGGGGCATTGGCAGGCTGTTTCTGAACGGATCCGTTGGCCGAGGTAATTGATTCAATGCTTCCAAGCCGGACAAAATCGATAGTGGGTGACAGGGTGGTGAAATTCCAAGAAACATCCTCGGCTAAGGCTGAACCCGCTCCACCGGACACGGTCGCCAGGCCGGCCTTGATCACCGCGGTATAAGTTGTCCCGGTATGTAATGAAGGAGTGGGGTGAAACGTAAAGACCGAAGTATTGACCCATTCACCACGGCCCTCAACTGCCGGGGTGAGCGTCAACGGATCAGGGAGTTTGCTTTGGTCTTCCGCGGTGGTCAGGGGCACCACCGGTTGGTTGAACAGGACGGTAATGACTGATTGATTATCGACGCCGGTTGTTCCCGCAGCCGGGAAAACCTGGCTGACTTTTAACTCGCCGGTCACGTCGAATTTAAGGCGGATAGCCTCTTCAAGGGGAGCCCCCTGCGCGCTCTTTGCCCCTGTATTAATTTCCGCCAGGTAAGTTAAACCATCCTTTAAAGGTTGGGTTGGAGTAAACTTCAACAAGGTCGAGCTGACCCATGAAAGGCTCCCATCGACCTTAGTTCCTTGCGGGTCTTGGAGCGACCAGGCCGTGGAAGTGGCCGCCTGGTTCATCGGCTCATCAAAGGACACGAGAATCGGGCCGGTTGGCAGAATAGACGTAGCATGGTCGACCACCCTCGGCGTTAACGGCGTTTTATCTCCTAACAGGCTGGCCAACAAAGGGTTGGTTGTGCTGGTCGGCGCCAGCGCGATGGTGGCTGTGGCTTGAAGAGCCTGGGTCGGCTGAGGCGTCGCCGTTGGCCTGGGCCCAAACGATAAATTACAACCGGTGGCGCTTAAGATCATCGCGCCCACGAGGATGCCATTCATAAAAATCGACAGGTTTCGTTTCATTTTGCACTCCTGGCGGCATTAAATTGAAAGAACGCCGAGATAGGTCCGGATATTCGATAGACGTTCTACCTTACCAGATAGTTCCATAAAATCACAAATCTTTTTTATTCTGGATTTACACCATTATCCATATCGCTTTACCATGATTATAGACCGGTTAAGAGAAGATGTTCAAGTGTTTATCATGGGAACCAGGAACAAGGGATCAGCGTCCTAGAGGAAGAGATTAATACCGGTTGGTTGGAGGTTATATGAAATATACGAGCGTCTCTATTTACCTGGTTATCCTTGCTGTCATAGTCACAGCCTGCTCATCGCCAGAGGTGGTTTACCAGCCCCAGCCTGCGTTGAATACCCCTCAAGGAATTCCAGTTGCCGCAACGCCTTTACCCCCTTCGGCAGCGCCAGGGGTGGTAGTCAGCACGGCCGTTGCCTCATCCATCGGTGCAATCCAGGCTCCTCCTTCCACGACTCCTGCTTCGGATAACAACCTGCTGACCCCACAGCCCATCCCCACTGGTGGTATCACGGTGAAAGATAACCAGATGACGTTCACCATGCACACCGGTGATCGTTTTCTGCTAAACCTGGGAAACCCAATTTATGAATGGACCGTCACGGTCGATAACCCGGCAGTGCTCAGCCGGGTGGTCAATGTCCTGGTCATCCAGGGCGCCCAGGGGCTTTATGAAGCCCACCAACCCGGCCAGGCCATTCTCACAGCGACTGGAGATCCTGCCTGCCGCCGTTCAAAACCAGCCTGCATGATCCCATCCATGCTCTTTAAAATCACCATTCAAGTCCAGTCATGACCAATGCTCCAAAAGGAGTAGAATAGTTAGGAGTAGAATAGTTAATTGAAAAGGCCCCTGCCTGTAACAGCAGAGGCCTTTTTATATCCTACAAACATCTATGCGGTCGACGGTTCAAGCGCCGGCGATTATTTGATCGATTTTCTCCAGTTCTTCCAGGGTAAAACCGAGGTGATTCAGCGCTGCCACATCGTCATCCACCTGTTCAGGCCGGCTGGCTCCAATCAAGGCCGTTGTCATCATGGGGTGGCGCAGCACCCAGGCCAGGGCCATTTGCGCCATGGTCTGGCCCCGGCTTTCGGCAATTAAATTAAGTTTTCGAACTTTGTTTAATTTTTCTTCCGTGACGTGCTCGGGACGCAAGAAGCCGGTGGGCCGGCCAGCCCTGGAATCGGGCGGGATCTCGTTCAAGTACCGGTTACTCAACAGCCCTTGGGCCAGAGGAGAAAAAGCGATACAGCCGATCCCTTGCTCATCCAGAACATCTAATAAACCATCCTCAACCCAGCGGTTGAACATGTTGTAAGATGGCTGGTGGATCAGGCAAGGGGTCCCCAGCTCATTGAGGATAGCATTGGCCTGCAAGACCTGATCCGGTTTATAGTTGGACAGGCCCACATACAGGGCCCGCCCACTGCGGACGATGAAATCAAGCGCTTTCATCGTTTCTTCTACTGGCGTTTCTGGATCGGGGCGATGGTGGTAGAAGATATCCACATAATCCAGGCCCATCCGCTTGAGGCTTTGGTCCAGGCTTGCCACCAGGTATTTACGAGAGCCATAATCCCCGTAAGGGCCAGGCCACATATAATAGCCGGCTTTTGAGGAGATCACCAGCTCATCGCGATAAGGGAGAAAGTCCTTTTTTAGTAATTCGCCAAAGGTCTCCTCTGCTGAACCGGCTGGAGGGCCATAATTGTTGGCCAGGTCGAAATGGGTAATGCCCGCATCAAAAGCCCGCCGGACAATAGCCCGCGCGTTCTCAAAGGTATCGACGCCACCAAAATTATGCCACAGGCCGAGTGAAATGGCTGGCAGTTTGATCCCGCTTTTCCCGCAGCGGCGATAAACCATACTGTCATACCGAGAATCTACCGCTTTATATGTCATGCGCTCCTCCTGTAAAAAAATGATGGATTTCCGTGACCCATTCCTGTATTGTAATTGAGAAGAGGAAAACCGCGCATTAATATTCTTGAAAAAGAGCCCGCTGATCGCCCGGTTTCACTTTACAAGAGGAGGTGCCTGACAAATAATGCACGGCTTTTATCGTCCAGGCTATCATCCATGTTGAGCTCATAACGCGCCTGGTTAATATCTATCAACAACCACCGGTTGTCGGATATCTGGCGCGTGGTAGAGATCACATTATCCCGCATGATGAACTCTTTTTCGCCCCGGTCGGTGATGACTTTCCAATTGATAAAACCGTATTCTTCCTTGACGCTGAGCACCTTCTTAATCACCGGGACAAAATAATGCAGCTTTAGTTCTTCGTTGAGCGCCCCAAACGATTGAGGATCGAGATCCTCAATCCGGTTAAGGATGCCAATCTCCACTCCCCGCTCTTTTTCTGTATCTGGCGTGCGGATGGTAATATACATTCCGTTGGTTGAAAATGGAAAGCAGCGCCGCAAGGTTACCCGAGGGTAATAACTCCCGTCCGCTAGGGCCAGAGTCAAGTTTTCCCCTTCAACCCTAAACTTAATCTGAAGCGGATCGAGATAATTCGTTTCGAAATTTTGATCAGGTTTTTCTTCTGTTTCCAACGTATCACTTGGGGTCGTTTGGTCGAATGGCTTTGTCGCGATTGTCATAATGGCACCACTCCATCAAGTCGAGCAAATTGAGTTTGCATTTGCACCAGTTTATAAAAGACACCTTTTTGTTCCATGAGCTGTTCGGGAGTACCAATTTCAACCACCCGGCCTCGCTCGAGGGCAATAATCCGATTGGCATTGTACAGGGTCGACAGGCGGTGAGCAATCGCAATCGTTGTCCTCCCTTTGACCAACACCTCAAGGGCTTTTTGGATTTGCCGCTCTGTTTCAGTGTCCACCGAAGAGGTCGCTTCGTCTAAAATCAAAATTTTTGGGTTGAGCAAGATAGCTCTGGCGATGGAAATCCGCTGGCGTTCTCCACCCGACAACCCTGCGCCGCCTTCGCCCACGATGGTGTCATAACCCTCAGGCATATTGATAATAAAATCATGGGCATTAGCAGCCTTCGCCGCCCGGATAATATCATCCAGGGGAGCTTCCGGCTTGGCATACGCGATGTTTTGAGCCAGCGTCCCACGGAACAGGAAGGGAGTCTGGAGGACTACCCCTATATTCTGGCGTAATTCTTCCATGGGAACATCCCGTACGTCGACATCATCGATAAGCACCGCGCCCTGGTTAGCGTCATAAAACCGGCTGATCATGGCGACCAGCGTGGTTTTGCCTGCGCCGCTGGAACCTACGATTCCCACCATTTCACCCGGCTCAATGGTAAAGGAAACGTCTTTCAACACCGGGAAGTACGGATCGTAACCAAAGGTCACGTGATCAAACTCAATCCGCCCATCAATTTTATCCCGCCTCACTGGTTGAGGAGTTTCCAGGACTTTTGGCGTCTCATCCAAGAATTCAAAGGTGCGTTGAGCGATGGTTGTAAAACGGTTCCAGGCCTGGCTGAGCTGCGCCAGCGAGGAAAGAGGCCCGTAAAACATGCCCAGGTAACTCAAAAAAGCCATCAAAGTACCCAGGCTGATCCGGTGAGACAGAACCGCGTTACCGCCAGCATACCAGATAATCAGGCCGCCAGCGCCAAACGCAAACGAAATAATCGGGAAAAACTTACCCCAGGCCTGGTCGACTCGCAAGCGTGCTTCCAGCACTTTGTTATTGCGATCCTGGTACCGTTCCTCTTCCTGCCCTTCCTGGGCAAACGCTTTGACCACCTGGATGCCCGAGAGGAAAGTATTCAACATGGAATTTAGCCGCCAACGCGAATTCCAAAAACGGCGCCAGTAAGGCATCATGTACTTTTGATAGAAGAACGTGGCTACCACGACAAACGGCGCCGGGATCAGCACGCATAACCCCAGGATCGGATCCATCGAGAACAGGATAACCCCAATGCCAATAATCAGCATGATATAAAGGATGAAATTGGCTATCTGGTTGATCAAGCCCTGTAACTCATCAGTATCCTGGTTAATGCGGGTCAGCAGGCGGCCGATATCATTGCGATCGAAGAAATCGAGCGAGAGGGTGCTGAGGTGCTTGAACATCATCGTGCGGACATTGGTAGTGAACTGGGTGCTGATGCGGTTGGTTAACAGGTTCGTCCCGATGGTGATCCCAACACGGATGATTTGTAAGCCTAACAAACCACCCACCAGCCAGATCAGCCATTCGGGGTGAGCGGCCGAGGTCAATACCTGGTCGATCAGCGTCTTGGTCAGGTACGGAGGGAGTAAATCGACCCCCAGCCCGGCCAGCATCAAGACGATTTCCAGCACTCCCACTCCCCAAAAGGGGCGGGCCAGCTGAAGCAGGCGGGTAAGCACCTGTTCCCGTTTGATGCAACTCGGGCAGACTTTCATTGAGGGATCGAGCAATCTCCGCCCGCACGAAACGCAGCGCTTCCCGTCCGCATCAAAATCCGGGATCTTATCACTTTCCTTGCGCCGGCGCAGATACGTCGCCGCCAGGGCAAACCGCTCGGTCAGCTCATTTGAAAAGTGAAGCAAAACCTGGGGTTTTCCATCAACGGTTACGTTGAGTAACCCATTTCCCACGCACTGCTCAATTTGTGCATCTTCAATTTTATCAAGCGGGATTGAAAACCGCTGGACCGAGGAACCATTTTCTGTTGTGATGACCCGAAGATCAAAGGGATCAATTAACAGCCACTGCTCGCCGTAGATTCCCTCAGCGTTCATATCACTCGTCAAAGCTATTCGAACCTGTTCTTCAGGCTCGCCGAGTGTGTCCAGTAAATTGCGTATATTTTCAGGAAGATCAATTTTTACATGATCTTGACCGTCGAATTTAACGTCACAGGCTTGATCCATTTGAACTCCAACTGACCTGGTAAAGGGTTAAAAAAAGATACGATCCATCCAGGGAAGCATATTTCCTGGAAAAAAGGTCTCTCTTTTTACGCCTACGAGGTTAGCTGACGGGCTCGGAATAAAGAGCATCCCTACGCATGGCACGCGGCCATCGATTCGCCCCGTTCATGGATCCCCCGCTCCGAAAAGATTCGGCGGTTCGGACCAGTTATTTTTTTAAGAGATGGAGGTTTGATAAACCTTACAAAACCTGGGTTTTTCCATCCAATTCATTATACTACCGAAAACGTCTTAATTATACAGGCGATACAAAGTTAGAGCGAAAACGATCAAGTTAACCCGTTGATCGCCCTAACAGCGGGTGCCTCTCATGAAGATTTGCCCCAGGCGTTATATAATGATCAGTAGATTGGTCTCTAAAATTAAATAACAGGTATATCCATTAATACCATCCTGGAGGTAGGCATGGACGAGCTCGCAGACATGCGCGGGAAAACCTGCTTGATCACTGGAGGCAGCGCGGGAATCGGAAAACACACGGCTATTTTACTGGCCAGACTAGGAGCCCGCGTCATCCTGGTCACTCGCCCATCAGAGCGTGCTTCGCGCGCCCAGAATGAAGTGATCCGAAAGAGTCGCAGCGATGCGGTTGACCTGATCCCGGCGGATCTATCTCTCATGGAAGACGTCAGGCGCCTGGCAGACGAGGTCACCCGGCGGTATTCTCGCCTGGACGTCTTAATCAACAATGCCGCCGTCTTTAAAGTCAGCCGGGTGATCACGCCCGAAGGCCTGGAATTAATGTTTGCGACCAATTACCTGGCTCCCTTTCTGCTTACCCTTCGCTTAGTAGACCTCTTAAAAGCCAGCAGCGACGGGCAGGTGATTAACCTTACCGCACCGTCAACCGACTCGATTGATTTTGATAACCTGCAAGGCGAAAAGGGGTTTTTCCCACTCCAGACGTTCAGCCGCACCAAAATGGCTCTTTTGTTATTTACACTTGAATTAGCCCGCCGCGTAGCGGGGACGCCTGTCCGGGTGAATGCCCTCTACCCAGGCCTGGCTCGTACCCGCTTAATGCGTGAAGCGAGTTTTAAAGTCCGCGTGTTTATCTATATGTCGGCTTATACCACCCCACATGCCGCACAGGCCGTCCTGGCCTTGCTGCAAACGCCTGCTCACGAATTGGAAACCCCCAACGGTGGTTTTTATTACGAAGGCAAAGAACTGGCACTAGACGCCTACGTTCTGGATCGGGAAGTACAGGATCATTTATGGGAAATCAGCGAAACCATGACGGGTGTGTCGTTCAATTCGGGAATTTTTTCACATACAGGTTCTATTCGTAACCCATAAATGATGATGAGTTACACATGACAGAAACCTTGATCATGGTGTAAATTTCTATAGTCGAATCAGCCGATGGCATTCCGATCAATTGACTCAAATATCCCCGGTTGGGAGTATCAGGTGGATACTCCAAGGAGAAAATTTATTTATGCTTCTCGATATCCTGATGGTGGTGGGAACCTTGATCTGTGCGGTCCAGGCTATCCGATCTGGGCGGCTCCTGATATCTGCTATCTGGCTGGCCGGCTGCAGCGCTCTGGTTGCCCTGTTGCTCTACATGTTAGGTTCGGGTGAAATTGCGGTCATTGAGCTCAGCGTAGGGGCTGGACTGGTTACCGTTATTTTTGTGTTCGCGATTAATATCGCAGGGGAAGAACAGATCGCCAGGCAGCGATTAATCCCCTGGCCTGTTACCTGGTGCCTGTTGGCGATAACGGTGATCCTTTTAGGATGGCTCATCCTGCCTTACCTGGCGCCCGTTTTTCCGATTATGGCCAAACTAACTTTTGCCCAGGCAGTGTGGGAGCAACGTGAGCTAGACACCTTGTTACAAATATTTCTTATCTTTAGCGGGGTCTTAGGCTTACTGGGTCTCCTCTCCGACCCCAACCCCCGCCATCTCGATCATCCATCGACCGAAGAGCCGGAGGTAAAATCATGAACCTGAACATACCTGAAGTCACCGCTATCGCCGTGATTGGCCTCCTGGGAATAGGGCTTTACGGCCTCCTGGCGCTGCGCAATTTAATCAAGGTGATCGTCGCTTTACAAGTTCTCGGCAAGTGCGTCATCCTGGCCTTAATATTGGCGGGAAGGATACAAAATACCATCGAGATTGGACAAAGCATGGCTTTGACCGTGATCGTAGCGGATACCGTGGTAGCCGTGATCGGCCTTTCGCTGGCTGTGCAGGTTCGCCGGCACTGTGGCACCCTGGATATCCAGGCGCTTACCAGCCTGCGGAGGTAGATCATGACCATTTCTGCCTGGTTAATCATTGCGGTGATTGGATTACCCTGGATTGGCGCAGGGGTGCTTTGGGCGGTTGGCGAAAAACGGGTAAAACTCTTAAACCTGCTGGCGCCGGTTTTCTCCTTGACGGCCGGTGTGGCTGCCTTGATTTTGATTGGGTTCAGCACCTCCAATGAAGTTATCGCTTTTTCTATCGGTGGTTCGTTCGGCACCTTTTCATTCACCCCCGATGGATTGGGGGTGACATTGGCGGCCATCGCTACGGTGATCGGCAGCCTGGCGGTGATCTTTTCGATCGATTACATGCACGGAGAAAGCCAGCTCAGCCGCTATTATGCCCTGGTATTGTTCTTTATCGGCGCCATGGCCGGGCTGGTCCTGACCAACAGCTTACTTTTGATGTTCGTTTTTTGGGAGATCACGGCCTTTTGTTCTTACGCGCTCATCTCATTTCATAATGATGATCCCAAGGCCGTCGCCGGAGGGATCAAAGCGTTGATCATGACCCAATTCGGTGGGGTTGGCCTTTTAGGGGGCGCCTTGCTGGCTTATTCCCAGACTGGAAGTTTCGAAATTTCAAATTTTATCTCAAAAGCTCACACCCTATCCCCGATCCTGGTGGGATGGATGGGTTTTGGCTTTTTGATCGCCGCGGCGGCCAAATCCGCCCAATTTCCATTCCAGACCTGGCTTCCCGACGCGATGGAAGCGCCCACGCCCATCAGCGCTTTAATCCACGCTGCCACCATGGTGAACGCCGGCGTCTATTTACTGGCGCGTTTCTACCCGGCGTTTAAAGACGTCACCGGCTGGCCTCTGGCCGTGATGATCGTGGGCACGATATCTGCTTTCATGGCCGCGCTGATGGCCCTGGTTTCCAACGACATCAAACGTGTCCTGGCTTATTCAACCGTCAGCCAGTTAGGTTACATGGTTTACGCCGTTGGCGCAGGCGGGATCATGTCCAGCCAGTTCCACTTATTGAGCCATGCCATTTTCAAAGCGCTCTTATTCCTGGCGGCCGGCGCGGTGATCCATGCTGTAGGCACCCGCGACATGCGCCAGATGGGCGGGCTGGGAAAACAGATGCCGGTAACGCGGGCTGTTTTTGTCATCGGAGCGCTGGCATTATCCGGGATTCCCATCTTAAACGGTTTTTGGAGCAAAGAGCTGGTTTTGGAAACAGGATTAGCCAGCGGGCCGCTGATTCTCTACCTCTTCATGGTGTTTGGCGCAGGGCTCACGGCCTTATATACCTTCCGGTGCGTGTGGCTGGTCTTTTATGGGCAGCCGCGGACGGCGCTTCACGGCCATGACGCCGGAAAAGCCATGAAAATTGCCCTATACCCACTGGCATTTGGCGCATTAACCTCCTGGCTGCTGGCCGGGCCTTTTGAACAATTGTTATCCACCACGCTTCCCCTTCATTTTGCAAGCGGCCAGTCGCTGGCCTCTACCTGGGAAATCCTGAAGGACGTGGTCACCGCACCTGCAACGCCTGGTGCCCTGGCTCTCATCGCCCTGGGCCTGGCCGCCTGGTGGTGGCGGGGACCGCTCAGCGGTTTGAGCCGTGCCTTCCAATGGCTCGGCCGGATGGCTACAGGCAGCTTTGGTTTTGAAAGCATCAACAAGGCTATCGTCAATGGCACCCAGGCTACCGGCGAAGCTTTACGCGTGACACAAACCGGCCAGCTCAACTGGAATGTTCTGGGCATCGTCCTGGGGCTGGTCGGAGTACTGATCTTCTTGCTTGTAGGAGCAGGTTTATGAATCCATCGACCTGGATCTGGCTGATCGCATTCCCCCTCGTCACGTCACCTTTGGTTTATTTAATTGGGCGTGTTGTCAGTCGTGTGGCTGTTACGGCTCACGCCGTTGCCATATCAGGAGATGGCACCCTGACCCTGGGGAGAGCGGGGCAGACAAGCGTATCCCACGGCATTAAAAACCCTGCCCGCTGGGTTGCGCTTTCTATCCTGTTGCTGACCTTTATTCCGATGATCCTGGTCTGGCAGCAATCGGCAATTGGACTGCCTCTTCGTTACCAGTATGCCATGATCTCGATTAACCTGGATGGCATCAGCCTGATTATGGCAACCGCTATCCTTACACTGGGGACCCTGGCGACTCTATTTTCTGGAGCCTATTTACAGGCAGAGGAAGGGCAAGAGAAATTTTACGCCCTGTTCAATGTGATGATCAGCGCGATGCTCGGATTGGTTTGCGCCGCCGATCTGTTTAATTTGTGGGTCTGGTTTGAGCTGATGGCCATCGCATCTTACATGCTGGTCGCATTTTACTCAACTCAGCGCGCATCGCTCGAGGCCAGCGTTAAATACCTGATCCAGAGCGCCACGGGTTCAACCCTGGTCTTGCTGGGAATTGCCCTTTTGTACTCACAAACCGGCGTCCTGGGCCTCGATCAAATTCAGGCGAGAGTGCAAGGGGGCGGAATACCGGTCTATATCCTCGTCGCCACCAGTGCCTTATTGACCATTGGTTTCGGGGTCAAGGCTGCCTTCGTGCCGCTCCACACCTGGTTGCCCGATGCACATTCCCAGGCCCCTAGCGGTATCAGCGCGATGCTTTCCGGTGTGGTCATCGAAACGGGCCTGGTCGCTTTATTGCGGTCGGTCGGTGTGCTCATTGGCGGTGTGCATGGCTGGGGGGAGTTGTTGTTGGCTTTTGGTGCGGTTAATATGCTGCTGGGCAACCTGATGGCCTTGCGCCAGACGCAAGTTAAACGCCTGCTGGCATATTCCAGCCTGAGCCACATGGGTTACATTTTACTCGGCCTGGGAACAGCCATCGCCTTCAATTCAGTCGAAGCAGCGCAAGGTGGTTTCTTTCACATCCTGACCCACTCTCTGATGAAGGGATTAGCCTTCCTGGCCGCTGGCAGCCTTCTGTATGCTTTGTATATCGCCAAAGGCCAGCACGGCCCCCTAACCACCGCGGATTTAGCAGGGGCGGCCCACCGCTATCCCTGGCCAGCTTTATGCCTTTCTATCGCGGTATTTGGCCTGGGGGGTCTACCGCCGTTGGCTGGTTTCATGTCAAAATGGCAAATATTTACAGCCGGTTTTAATACTCACAACCCCTGGATCATTGGCCTGGTTATCTTTGCTGCCTTGAACAGCGTCCTATCCTTGGCCTATTACGCTCCCCTGGTCAATCTCATGTACCGGGGCGAGGCCTCAACAGCGGTGAAAAATGGGAAGGCTATCCCCTTCAGCATGATTCTCCCCTTGCTACTGCTCGCCGTTGCCATTATCATCATCGGCTTTTACCCCACCCTGGTCAATGGATTAACCGGCCCGGCCGGACTCAGCCTGATCCAACTTTTAGGGACAAAATAAATCATGTCCATTCTTTTATCTCCAGCCCTGGCTTTTTTAATCTATATCCCTCTGGTGATTATCCTGCTCCTGGGAGGCCGTTCAATGGCAGCCCGGGGAGAGGCTAACCCCGTAAAAACCAGCATGTATGGAAGCGGCAGCGCAGCTCCATTAGGCACCGCTGCTCCGGGTTACCGCCCTTTTTTCTTGATCGCATTCTACTTTGCCGTTCTACACCTGGGCGTGCTGGTGGTAGGCAGCGGTGGGTTAACCCCTAACACTGCCATTTACCTGTTCGGATTAGTGGTTGTCTTGATCGCATTAATATTAGGATAGGACGATCACGAAAGTTTTAGGAGGTTGACCATGACTTTGAACCTGACCAAACCCTGGGATGATGTACTGACCCAAATAAAAACGTGGGCCCGGATCAACTCGCCATGGTTAGTCCATTACAACAGCGGATCCTGTAATGGCTGTGACATCGAAATTCTGGCGACCCTGACGCCCCGCTATGACCTTGAGCGGTTTGGGGTAAAACTTCAAGGCTCGCCTCGCCATGCTGATGTTTTGATCACCACCGGGGCCGTTACCAGGCAATCCCGTGATGGGCTGCTGCGGACCTATGAGCAAATGCCCGATCCGAAATTTGTCGTTGCCGTAGGTAGCTGCGCCATCTCTGGCGGTGTTTTCCAGGGATGCTACAACGTCATCGGTGAAATTGGCGATGTCATTCCTGTGAACGTGTATGTGCCCGGGTGCCCTCCACGACCGGAAGCCATCATCTACGGCGTTGTCCAGCTATTAAACAGCCTGAAAAAGTAATTCCTAATCAAGGGACTAAGGAAAAAGGATGGATACCGATTTCGCTTTACAATCAGCCACTGAGCTTATCAAACCCTGGGCGATAGAAACCCGCATACCTGAAACTAACCGCATCGATGCCGTCATATCAGGCGCTAACCTGTACGAATGTGTGGCGGCCATCGTCAAGGCGAAATGGGGGTACTTGAGCGCGATCATTGGTTTAGACACCCTCAACCTGTCTGCTATCCAGGCGGCGGCAGCCGGTGGCACTGAGCCGGAACCCATGCCATTTGAAGTGCTTTATGCCTTTAGCCATGGAGCGGCTGTCTTGACGCTGCGGGTAACCGTCCAGCGCCAGAACCCGGTCATCCCGAGCGTTTGTGGGTTAATTTCATCCGCCTCATTATACGAACGAGAACTGATGGAAATGTTTGGCATCGATATCATAGGTACACCTGACAAAGGGCGCTTATTAATTTCGGATGATTGGCCAGCGAACATTTACCCTTTGCGCAAGGATTTCACTGGCTTAA
>JAJYIW010000066.1 GCA_021789855.1 Chloroflexota bacterium
AAATCCAGGATAATCAGGTTGGTGAGGTAGATGCCGTAGGAATGGACTCCGACCTTTTCCATAAAATGAAACAGCGGAATCTGGTCGCGCTTGATTAAGGGCAGCAGGAGCATGAGCAAGAGGGGGCAGGCATAGGCCAGCCACCAGGGGGTATGCCAGAGGGCAAGCGTGCCAGCGATATCGGCAGCTAAAAGGATGCCATTGAGCGCCAGGAGAAGGATTCTGAATTTGCTGAGCCAGGGATAGAACTCTTTAGCATACCGGCTAAAGACCAGGCCCATGGGAAAGTAGATGCCGTAGACGGTCATGGTCCCCCCAATGACTTTTGGTGTAAAGATCTCCATCCATGCAGGGAAGGTGACGCCGACAATCCCGGGGGTTCTTAAATTGATCAAGATGACCTGGTAGATTCCGATCGCAGCCAGCAGCGAAAGTGCCACCGGTTTATTTGCGCGGGCGATCAAAGGCGATACCAGGATCCAGGCCACCAGCAGGGGAACGAAATCGAAGGGGTATCCTACCAGAATGGCTTTGATATAAATGGGGAAGGTAAAAGTCGTCCCATCGGTAAGGTATATGAGGAGATAAAACACAATCGACCAAATCAAGTAGGGCGGGAGAATATGGGCTAGGTTCGTCCATATAAGCCTGATAGGATATTTCCGCGGCTGAACTCGAGCCGCATAGGCAAAAAAGGCGCCGGACACGAAGAGAAATACTGGCACGACGTACATGCCAAATAGCGAGAGGCAGGCTGCGACCGTGTTGCCCCAGCCGGCGAGGGTCGCAAACCCCCACTGATGGGGGTAAACGGTGGTCATGAGGACGGTATGGACTAACACCATGATGGTGGCGGCGATGCCGCGCCAGGCGATAAGTTGCCTGTTCATTGAAATGTCATTTGAGTTTAGCTGATGTAGATCACCGGCGACCTCAGGTAGGTCGTCGTCTTGATCTTCTGGGTGATGTCCAGGATGACCCGCTCAACCTGGTCTTTTGACAGCCCCATCGCGCCGGAAATTTCATCACTGGGGATGCCCAGTTCACATCCCAGCCAGATGGTATCGAGGATATCAAATGGGAGGCGGTAGAAGAACTCTTCCTGGGAGCTGCCGCCGGGGTAAGTGTCGGTGGTGGGCGTTCTTTTCTGAATGGCTTCGGGTATATCCAGAAACCTGGCAAGCTGGTAAACCTGCGATTTGAATAAATGCCCGATCGGGTTGACATCCATACCGCCGTCGCCGTATTTGACGAAGAAGCCCAGATCGTGCTCGTTTTTGTTGGCCGTACCGGCTACGGCATAATGGTGCAGCTCAGCATGATAGTAGAGATAACTCATCCGGGTACGCTGTTTGAAGTTAGAGGAAGCCACAATCTGATAATACTCTTTCAGCGGTATCCGCTGGCTATACTCATGCCCCTGGGGATCGGTGACCACCAGGCGGAAGATATTGAGGGTGGCTTCCTGGAGCGGGCTGCCCGGCAAGACAATTTTGACTCCCCAGCCTGGCTGGAAGTCGGGAAAGACGCGGCGGATAGCCTGGTCGCGCCGTTGGTAGCAGCCAAACCCTTCCAGCGCTGCCGTGATATCCTCAGTTACTGTCTTTACCGAGTAATGTTCTGCCAGCTTGCTGGCTAAACCCGTGCTTTCCGGGCTGGATTCTCTCTCGGGGAGTAAAACGCCTACCACGTGCTCTGACCCTAAGGCCCTGGCGCAAAGAGCCAGCACCACCGAGGAATCGATCCCTCCACTGAGTCCAACGACTGCCCCCTGGCGATGGAGCTGGTGATAGATCGCCTCGAGAAGTCCTTCCTCAATCCGTTCCACTTCTGTTTTGGCATCCAGTTTCAATGCTGCCTGGGTAAACGGCGCAATCTGTAGTTCGTCTAGCTTTTTCATGATCTCGCTCATTTGATCTGATATCCTCCCGGTAAGCCTCAGCCGGACACAGGGATATGGTCGACCCATTTGAGATGACTCGGTGGTTGGGGGGTGGGAATGGTGAAATGCTTTATGAATAATTCGTGCACCAGTTGGGCGGAGAGTATCCCCACCAGCGCCATATCCTCTACTTCGCTCATCCTTGCTCCCGATGAGGCCTTTTGGACCAGCTTGGTCACTGCGGCGGGTTCGAAATATCCGCTGGATTGAATGGCCTCTTCAGAAAACAATTCCTGGACATAATCGAGCGGTGGGTTGGTGAAAAAACCAGGGTGGATCGGAGCACGGTAGGGTCGCTTATTCCTTTGCCAGATACCATCGGGCAGCAGCTTTTTACCCACCTGCTTGAGGAGCCATTTTTCAACCAGGGCAGGCATTTTCAGGTTTGAAGGTAGCCGGTTACAAAATTCAATAATGCGGTAATCCAGGAACGGGTAACGTCCTTCGACGGAATGGCTCATTGCCATCCGGTCTCCCTGGGATGACAGCAGATAAGGCGATAAAAAGGTTGTGATTTCTAAAAATTGGGCTTGCGCTAAGGGCGACCACCGCTCATACCCGGCCGGTAATGCCAGAAAATCAGGCGCCAGTCTCTCGTTTGGCATCTCTTGATCGCCGGCCAGGAAACGCCAGGCACGGGCGGTATTGCTCCAACGGATGGCATGGGAATAGTAGGGATCGGCGGTATGGGTCAGGTCTTTTTTGAAAAAACCAGTCAGAAAAGCGTTTTGGTGACCCATCCCATCGATGTCAGGATAAAGCCGGCGGAATAACAAGGGCCGTTTCTGCGAGGCAGGGTCTTTGGCCCAGAACCGGCGTATTTTCATTTCCTTGAAGATATCATAACCGGCCAGGAGCTCATCTGCGCCTTCACCGGTCAGGACGACCTTGTAGTGATTCTCGCGAACCAGGTTTGAGAGCAGAAACATCGGTGCGGGGGCGGTGCGCAGGATAGGCGTTTCGGTGTGCCAGATCACCTCTGGGAAGTTCCGGCCGATATCTTCATACTTAGTGAAGACCTCGTGATGATGGGTTCCCAGGAAATCCGCCATCTTATGCTGGTAGGGGCTCTCATCAAAACCCTGGTCCGAGAAGGCGATTGAGAAGGTTTCCAGGTGGGCGTGCTTATCGTTGAGGATGATTGCAGCCGTGACCGATGAATCTAATCCCCCGCTGAGATAAGCGCCCACGGGAACATCCGCCCGCAATCGGATCTGGATGGCATCGATCAGTAGGCTCTCAAATTCAGCGAGATATTCTTCTGGTTGTCTTACGGGTACTTCTTCGGTGAAGTCTGGAGACCAGTAAGGATGAACCGTGATCTGGCCGTTCTGGATCAGGGCATAATGGCCCGGCGGTATCTCGTCAATTCCTTTGAAAATAGAACGGGGAGTCTGGACGCTCCAATAAGTGAAAACCTGCTTGAGCCCAGCCGGATCAATCTCCGCCCGCATGCCCGGATAAGCCAGGATGGCTTTGATCTCAGACCCAAAAATGAAACGCCCCTGGAAAGTTGAAAAAAATAACGGACGGATGCCCACCCGGTCTCGGGCCAACCACAAGGCCTGGTGAACCGTATCCCAGATGGCGATGGCAAATTGTCCGTTTAGATACGACAGGCAGCCAGGCCCGTAATCTTCGTAAAGGTGTAAAACGACCTCGGTATCGCTGTGGGTCGAGAAGATATGGCCGCGAGCTTCTAGCTGGCGGCGGAGCTCAAGGTAATTAAAAATCTCACCGTTAAACACAATCCACAGGTTGCCATCTTCATTCCCGATTGGTTGATCCCCGCCTTTGAGGTCAATGATGCTGAGCCTGGCATTTCCCAATCCGATCCGCTCATCCCGGTAGATGCCAAATCCATCCGGGCCGCGGTGGCGGATCATCGCCAGCATCTGGTATAGTACCGGCTCTTCAACCGGAGCATGATCAGTTTGATTGAGAACGCCAACAATTCCGCACATTAATCAATTTGTGCTGGCGGCGCGTTTCCGCAGCTCGGATTTCAAGACTTTACCTTGCAGGCTTAGCGGCATGCTGTCCAGAATGCCAATCGTCTTGGGTATCATGTGGTGAGCCAACCGGCGCCGGCAGTGTGATAAGATTTCTTCTTCTGTCAACGAGCTGCCCGAGCGTAGGGTCACATAGACCACGATAGCCTCACCTCTGAGCGGATCGGGTTCCCCCACGGCGGCTGCCGATACGATATCTTTCAGCTCAAGAACGCAGGCTTCTACCTGCTGGCTGCTGACGCGATTGCCGTAGGCTTTAATAAAATCAGCCTTGCGGTCGACGATATAGATGTAATCCTCTTCATCCACCGTGGCCAGGTCGCCGGTGCGATAGGCGCCATCTACAAATTTCTCGGCGGTTGCTTCCGGGTTGTCCAGGTAACCCATGGCGATATTCTCCCCCCAGGCAACTACCTCGCCCACCTCTCCAGGTTGGACCGGCTCTCCTGCTTCATTGAGAACTTTCAATTCGACACCGGGGATGCCTTTGCCGATGGAGCTCATCTTATTTTTCAGCATGGCGGGAGGCAGGTAGGAGAGCCGTGCCGTGGCTTCGGTCGCCCCATACATGATAAATATTTGCGCCCCTGGTAACAGGTCGACCAGCTCCTTGATCTGTTCAGTCGGTAGCTTACCCCCTGCCTGTTGTATTTTTTTCAGGTGCTCCATTTTTCTCTTCGGCAGCGAGCTATTTCTAATTAAAGTCTGGTATGTTGAGGGAACGCCTGCAAATCCGGTACAGTGATAGGTTTCCATCTTGTCTAACACCGTCTCTGGAAAGGCGAAACTATTGTGCAATACCAGTGAGCCTCCCACCCGCAGGTGTGTGTGGAGCAGGGATGTGCCGAAGCAATAAGAAAAAGGAAGAACCACCATGATGCGTTCATCCCGGGATAAATCCAAATATTCGATAATCGATTGAGTGTTGGCTTGAATGTTGTGGTGCGATACTCTGACGGCTCGTGGCTTCTGGGTAGTACCTGAAGTAAACATCAAGGCTGCTTCCTGCCGGTCGTCAAAGTCGTGGTCGATGGAATAATCTCGCCAGGCTTTTCCCGGGGGGGTATTCAGGCAGTCATCGAAGATTAGCGGGCCACCGTCATTCAGAGCCTCTTCGTATTTACCATAGAGGCGCTTTTGAAGAAGGGTCATCTTGCAGCCAGAAAATAGCCGGTTGGCGCGGATATCATCCGGCATCAGCAAGGTTGATAAGGGAACCGCTGCAGCGCCCAGCTTCAGAATGGCGAGGTAGGCCGCTACCCAGAAGAGCGAATTTCCACTCAGCAATCCCACCCGATCGCCAGGGCCAAGCCCCTGGCCCGCTAAAACTTCGATGATGCGAGCGGTTGCGCTTCTTAAGTCGCGGTAGGTAACTTGCCCATCATCCGAGAGGATAGCGATATCTTCGTCTTTCCCTGATTTAAGCAGGTAATCAGAGGTATTCATGCGACGCCTCGATTATGGATTGGCCCACCTACACTCAGCCAGAGTAGGCGCGGGATTTACTCATTCCCCGCCAACTCAAGTGCCATCTTTCTTTTCGTAAAACGGGACAACTTTTCGATTGAATCGAAATTATCCGGGACAATTTCATCGTCTTCCGTAGTAATGCCAAACTCTTCTTCGACAAACATAACCAATTCCAGTATGTTGGTCGAGTCCAGAATCCCGTTTTCCAGGAAAGAGGCATTATCCGGGTATGGGTAACCCTTCCTGCTAAACAGGATGTTGTCAGCGATGTATTTGCGGAGCATTTCTTCTACGGGTTTCATAGTCCTTCTACGGTGCGACTCCCTTGCACTTTGTGATTTCCTCTACACGCCAGATTCTTTCTGGTTTACGCCGCTTAGCCTGGGTTTTTGGACCGCTGCCATTTTAGCGTTTGTAATCCCACATCCAAAGCGGATTTGAAAGTGGATGGATCAGAGAATAGCATCTTCACATAGGTGAACATCGGCCCTGGGCGAAAAGCCCATTCCCGGAAAGCTCGCTTCTGCCAGTAAAGCAGCCGCTCAGCCGACAAATTCGGGTAGTCCAAAACAGTGCCCTGATCCATATCCACCTGTTCCCAACGCGTGCCCGGCCGGAACCATCCATTCCGCACCACCTCGAAGAAGAAAGGCGTTCCCGGGTATGGAGCGGCGACGTGGAAAAGGGCAATGTCCAGTGGAAGACTCTTCGCATAGGCGATGGTCTGCTGGATGCTTTCTTCTGTTTCAGTCGGTAATCCTATGATAAAGTAGCCCCAATTGTTAATGCCAGCCTGCTTCGCCCAGCGTAAAGCGCGCCTGGTCTTTTCTGGATCGATACCCTTGCGGGCATGGTGAAGCACTTGTTCATTGCCGCTTTCCAGCCCCCAGGCGATATACCAGCAACCCGCTTTGCCCATTAATTGGAGCATCTCTTCGTCGACATAATCCACCCGGCTGTTACAGGTCCACTTGATGCGGATATCCTGGTCGATCATCATCCTGCAGAGATTCACCACCTGTTCGCGATTAACCGTGAATAGGTCAGCATACATATTGACGTTGTTGATGCCCAATTTTTTAAGCACCCACAATTCTTCCATGATTTTTTCGGGGGAGCGTAAACGAATGTTGTACTGGTAATTGACATGCTTGATACAGAAGATGCAGCCGGCTGTGCATCCCCGGCTGGTAACGATAAAGGTAAACGGGCCTTTGATCGACGGCATGAGGTATTTCTTGAAGGGAAGCAGCTCATGCATCGGAATGGGCAAATCATCCAAATTTTTGATAAAAGGCCGGGTAGCGTTCACAACGATCTCGTCACCCTGCCGCCAGGCCAGCCCCTTAATTCCATGCAGATTAACGGTTCCATCTTCATTGAGCGCTGGCCGGTAAGCTGGATCATGTTCAGCGATCAGTTTCTGGATCACCGGCAGGCGGTCATTGAGTTTGCCTTCCAGGTGGTCCAATAGATCACGGATGGTCAGGTCGGGCTCGCCAACCAGGACAAAATCAAGGGAAGGGAAAGCCCGTAAGGTCTCTACCGGAATGGGGGTGACATGCGTCCCGAATGCGATGGTCTTCGCCCCGCGGGCTCGAGCCAAAAATGTTCCGTACATATCATTTTCCAGGGTGGGCGCGGTGACTTGCGTCATGTAATAGCGCGGCTGGTAATGATCAATCAGGCGGGAAAATTCCTTCCAACCCATTCGCTCGGCGTTGGCATCGATAATTTTTAGTTTATAGGTTGGGTGTAGTAGGGCGGCCATCTGGGCCAGCGATACCTGGGGCCAGACCATATTTTCCCGTGTCCGACGTCCCACCCGGTGTTGGGTGCGTATCCATAAAGCGCCATCCGGTGTGGGTGGATTGACCAGGAGAATATCAACCGCATCCGCTGAACGGGGTGCTGATAAAATCCCCTCACGGATAATTTCGTCTGCATTTGGAAATTTCGCCATTTTTAAATCAGGAACCCGGTAGGATCCCAGATTTACATGCCTTACTTCAGGCGAATCATTGGACATGTTCGTACTCCACTTCAATTGATGAAAAAACCATTATTGAGCTACCGCCTGATTCTGCATATCTTGCCGGGTCAGGATTTCACGCTGGCTCAGGTTTTCCAGCACCCGCATCAGGATCCAATAAATGATTAATTGAAAACCTACCAGGATGATCATCGCGCTACCGAGCAAATAGAACCAGAGGCGGCTGAGGTCCCACCCGCCAAAGCTTAAAGCCAGCGCGGTTCCCCCAATCGCCAGGCCGGCGATCAAGGCAACCAGTCCCATCCAGCCGAAATGATGATCAATGGAGGGGTTAAAAATAGGCTTGCCAAACATCCCCTGGCGGATCGGCCGTTTGTAAAACAACGAGACCAGGTAGTTGAAGGTGGCTCCCAAGGAAAATATGCTGACCCCGCATACCCCAACGACCACGGCGGTGAAGAGAGCCGCGACTCCCCAGTAACCCAGATGGGTGACTCCACCCAGGCGTGAAACCACCAGCCCCAGTCCAATCAAGCCGGCTATGACTACTCCGGTCAAACCGATTCCCCCCAGGATTTGCAGGGGATTGTAGGATAACACCGTCCATAAAATGGATTGCAGGAAAATGGATCCATCTCGAATAACGCTCAGCTTCGATCTTCCCACCCGTTCACTATAAGGGATGGGCACTTCTACCATCTTGATATTTTCGTGTAAGGCTCTTGCGCTCATCACCGGGGTCAGGTTCAGGCCGTCAGGAAGCGGATAGATTTGTTCCAGTACATCACGGCTGAAGACGCGCATTCCACTGGCTGAATCGGTCACACGCTGGTTGCCCAGCAAGGACAATAAATTCGCGAAGAAGAAATTACCTATCCACCGGGTAGCAGGCATTTTACTTTCTACCCCTGCCATGCGCGACCCAACTGCCAAATCGGCCCCATTTAAGACTTCCTGGCATAATTTGGGAAAGTATTCAGGCGGATAGGTGCCATCGGCATCTAAAAACCCAATCAGCTCACCTTTGGCCATGCAAAATCCAGTTTTCAATGCGGCGCCATATCCTTTGTTCTTGACATGGTTAATGACTCTCACTCCCTGCGTGGCACAGGCGATTTCTTCCGCAATGGCAGAGGTATGATCACGAGAACCGTCATTAACTACCAGTAATTCTAAATCTTTTATGCCTACATTGACCAGGCCATCCCGTACTTGTAAAACCCTTTGCATGATTTGAGCAATACCGACCTCTTCATTGTAAGCAGGTATGACGACTGAAAGCGTTGTCATAATATTCCTCCACTAAAAATAAACCTTTCGATCGCCGGTAGAAGGATGCGCTTCCCCCACCTTGCCGATGGGCCGGGCTGGAACACCTCCCACGATGGTGTAAGGGTCTACATCGCGGGTCACCACTGCCCCAGCCGCCACAATTGAGTGATGGCCAACCCTGGTGCCATCCGTAATGATTACCCCCCCTCCTAACCAGACGTCGTCCTCGATGGTAATCCCTTCCGCCGTGATCCCCTGATCGATAAAAGGGTGAGAGGGATCGTCAAACACATGGTTGACTGCCAGTATTTGGGTAAAGGGAGAGGTATACACCCGGTTGCCTATCGTTACCCCTCCCTGACCGCGGATAACGGAATACTCCCCAATCAAACTATCAGAGCCGATTTTTATGCCTGAATCAGGTAGCCCCCTGAAATTATAGACATGGAGCACCGCACCATGCATCACTATCGTGTTTTCGCCGATGGCAATACCCTTGGGGCAGGCATGCAAATATACACCCTGGTCAAGGTAGACGCCGTGCGATAAGTGAATCTGATCAGCAAACCTGATGCGGACATTATTTTCGATTGCGGCCCATCCATGCATGTGAAGAATGGCGCGGTAAAACAGGCCCCTCACCCCAATCCCGAGCAGGGTCGGTATCCATCCGAATAGCAGGTAAAAAAGCTGCTCCAGGATATATCGACCCAGACTGCTTGCCTGGCGGCGTAAATATAATTGGGTGGATTGTAAAACGGAAGAACTCAATGGTATTTCGGGTGAATCAATAACATAAGGCCGGGTTATCCCAGTTTATTTTGCCGGAGAACCTATTTGGGTGGACGATACATAGACCCCATTTCCCTGTTTTTCCAGGTAAAAATTCTTGATTTCATTCGCGACCGTTTCAATCTCTTCATCGGTCAGTTCGGCGAACATGGGTAACGACAATATTTCAGCCGTGACCTGGTTGGTGACGTGTAAATCGCCAACGTTATCGTTTTTCAAGGGGTAAAAAGCTTCCTGGAGGTGGATGGGAACCGGGTAATGAATACCGGTGAAGATGCCCTTGGTTTTTAAATATGCCTGTAAAGCATCCCGCTCAGGGGCTCTAATCACGTACAGGTGATATACAGGTGTATTTTCTGGGCGAACAGCAGGCGTAATGACAGGTGTATTCTGTAATAATTGGGTGTAAAGAGCGGCGTGGTTGCGGCGTTGCGCATTCCATTCTGCCAGGTGAGGAAGCTTGGCCCTGAGGACTACTGCCTGGATCTCATCCAGCCGGCTGTTAAACCCGATGACATCGTGATAATACCGCCGTTCAGAACCGTGGTCGCGGATCATCCGCATTTTTTTAGCCAGGTCAGGATCATTCGTGGTGATAAATCCACCTTCTCCATAAGCTCCCAGGTTCTTTGAATAATAGAAACTGAAAGCAGCCGCATCGCCAATACTCCCGGCCTTTCGACCGCAATACTCTGCGCCGTGCGCCTGGCAGGCATCTTCAATGACTTTCAAGTGATGGCGAGAGGCGATCGCCATCAAGGGATCCATGTCGACGGTTTGGCCGTACAGGTGGACCGGTAAGATGGCTTTTGTCCGTGAAGTGATTTTCTTTTCGACCAGGGCAACATCCATCAGGTAGGTGCCAAGATCGACATCCACAAACACGGGTGTAGCACCTGTCAGGGCAATGGCTTCGGCTGTGGCGATAAAAGTATTGGAGACCGTGATCACCTCATCCCCTCTGCCAACGCCCATCGCGCGCAAAATCACGTGCAATGCGGCTGTCCCATCGCTGACCCCGATCCCGAACTTGGCCCCGCAAAACTGGGCGAATTCGGTTTCAAGCGCCTGGACATTTTCTCCGAGGAATAAATGCATGCTTTCAAAGACCTCTTCGATCCCCGAGATAATCTCAGTTTTAAGAGGCTCATATTGCCTGTGTAAATCTACCAGTGGAATAGTCATTTGGGTTCTCCTTCGTTTATTTTTCTCAAGGTTTTTGCAGGATTACCGGCCACAATGGTCCAATCGGGGACATCATGCGTTACCACACTGCCAGCGCCAACGATGGCTCCCTCACCAATGGTGACGCCACACAGGATCGTGGCATTGCTTCCAACTGAGGCCCTGCGCTTTACCAGGGTGGGTATGCAGATCCAATCGTTGTCTGTCTGTAGCTCCCCTTCTACATTAGTTGATCGGGGATATTTATCGTTGATGAACATAACCCCGTGACCGATAAACACTTCGTCTTCTATATGGACACCTTCGCAAATAAAGGTATGGCTGGATATTTTTACCCTCCGGCCAATCCTGACACCTTTTTGGATTTCGACAAAAGTACCAATTTTGCTTCCATCGCCAATCTCACAACCATACAGGTTGACGAAAGCATAAATCTTAACCTCTTTGCCTATCCGGACGTCAGGCGATATTCGAAGGTAGTTATCGGTCACCATTGCAGCATCTCGGTATGGCCGCTATCTACCAGGGATCGATGCGCTGCTTCCAGGATTTTCACCACATTTAAGCCATCTTCCCCGTCGCTGATGGGTGAGGTGTGGTTGATAATACAATCGAGAAAGTGCTGACATTCAGCCTTTAATGGTTCGACCAAGTGAATATTGGGGATCAGGATGTCGCCGTAACGGTAGGAAAATTGAAATTCCCCGTAACTATTTATGTATTCTTGGGCGGTGACTCCCTTGTCATAAATTTTAATTTTTTCGGTGGCATCGATGTCATTGTAGACTGCCATCTTCTTGCTGCCAACGACGGTAACCCGCCTGACCTTGCATGGATCCAGCCAGCTCACATGGACATGCGCCATAATATTGTCTGGGAAGAGCATGTTGACATACGCCACGTCATGGATATCCCCTATCACACAGGTTGCTCCATTCGCACTGACCGAAACAGGCCTTTTGCCCAGGAGATAAAGGAGGATGGAGATATCATGGGGGGCTAAATCCCATAGCACATTCAGCTCATGCGAAAACAAGCCCAAATTTAGCCTGGCAGAATCCAGGTAGTAAATCTGACCCAGTTCTCCGCTGTCAATCAAAGCCTTTAGGGCGCGTACAGCCGCGTTGTACTCGAACGTATGCCCCACCATCAGAGTCAGGTTTTTCAGGTGTGCCAGATCGATCAATTTTGTGGCATCGGTTGAAGATAATGTCAAAGGTTTTTCAACCAGGACATTTAACCCATTTTCCAGGCATTCTTTGGCGATCTGGAAGTGGGTCACCGGAGGAGTTGCGATAACCACTGCATCCAAATGTTGAGAAAACAGATCCCGGTAATTTTCTGTCGTTATGACTTTGGGGTATAAATTTTGCACATGGGCCAGTCGTTCCTTTTTGAGGTCGGAAACTATCACCAGCTCAGATTGTTGCATATCTGCCATGTTGCGTACAAGATTTGGGCCCCAATAGCCATAGCCAATAATACCCACTCTTACTTGGTCCATTCTGCCCTCCATTACTTATATTCTTGGTAGGCTAAGATAGCTATCCAATATTGTTTGGTTAAAACCGTGGTGGTTAATTTCATTTTGAGGATCGCTCCGCCCCTTCGACATTGATTCTTGATCCCTGCCGATCTACCTGTGCTATGACAAACCAAATGCCGTTCCACCATCTCAACTTATTTGGTTTTTTTTACTCATACGCCAGAGGTAACCCCGGCTAAAAATATCGATTAAAATACCATGCACCAATAACAAACATATCTCGGCACATTTCCGTCGAACCTGTGTTATTTGTTCGATCTGCGGTAGAGTTTAAGTAAGTAGCAACCAACAATTCCCTCTACAATGTCGGTTACTATCCGATCATACCGGTAAGGTTGGATAGTTATAAATATTGAATCAATTTAGTTTGTAATTTCATTATAGAGAACGATAGAAGAGAGTCAATCACTTTTCGGTAGGCATTTGTACCAATTCATGGCATAGAAGATGCCAGGTCGCCATGGGTTGACTTTACCCTAACGACTTCGCCAGCTATTGTCCAAATTCGTTGACTCGATCAGGCGTGTTGTGCAATAATGAAGATAGCGAAGAGAACTGGTTAAATTCCAAGTAGTTAACAATTTAGGGCATATGCCCGGAAAGGATGGATGGTGATGGCAAAGAAAGCTGCCTCTTTCCTGTTCAGTACCTTGCTGGTTTTTGCCATGTTAGGCCTGCCCTTTTCCGCAAGCCCGGCATCGGCGGAGGTCAGCACCCAGGGAAATCAGTTTGTCAAGCAGGATGGGCCCGTGCTGCGCCTGAACGGGGCTATTTTTCGTTTTGCCGGGGCGAATAATTATTACCTGATGTACAAATCCAAGGCCATGGTGGATGACGTCCTTGAGACGGCAGCCGCCAGTGGTTTCCGGGTGATGCGCCTGTGGGGATCGTTGGATATCGGCAACGAGGACGGTTCCAATTCGATCCAGGGCAAGGCGGATGGAGTTTATTTCCAGTATTGGAATGGGAGCGCCCCGGCATATAATGATGGCCCGGACGGGCTGCAGCACCTGGACTATGTAGTCTACAAAGCCGGGCAGTTGGGCCTCAAGCTGGTGATCCCGTTCGTCAATAATTGGAATGCGTTCGGCGGGATGGATCAATATGTACGCTGGCGGGGCGGGCAATATCACGACCAGTTTTATTCGGATCCCTTGATCCGACAGTGGTATAAGGATTGGATCCAACACCTGCTCACCCACACCAATGTATACACAGGGATTCAATATAAGGACGATCCCACTATCATGATATGGGAGCTTGCTAACGAGCCGCGCTGCCTGAGCGCTGGCGTGTATCCACGGTCAGACGCTTGCAGCACCCAGACCTTGGTGCAATGGGCTGACGATGTGTCCCACTTCATCAAGCAAATTGACGGGAGACACCTGATTTCAGTGGGGGACGAAGGCTTTTATTGCATCGCCGGTGCGACCGACTGGACTGAAAACTGTGGCGAAGGCGTGGATACGCTGGCCTTCACTCGCCTTGAGAAGATCGATGTGATGTCCTTCCACCTCTACCCTGATAGCTGGGGTAAAACTGCGGCCTGGGGGACGCAGTGGATCCAGCGTCATTTCGCTGACGCGCAGAAGCTGCATAAGCCAGCCATGTTGGGCGAATATGGCTTGTTGGATAAAAGTGTGCGCAACCCAGTTTATAAGCAGTGGACCGATGCGGTGTTCAACTCGGGGGGCGCGGGCGCGCTTTATTGGATTCTTTCGGGTAAGCAAGACGATGGCACGCTCTATGCCGATTATGACGGTTACACAGTCTATTGTCCAAGCCAGGTGTGCATCACTTTATCAAATTTCTCGGCTATGATGACAGCTAACCAGGCAATGGTCTTTCCGCCGGTGGCTGACAATGATACGGCTATCACCGAGTTCGAGACACCCGTCACCCTGGTGCCTGCGGCTAACGACATCGCCTACGGCGGGGCTATGGTTGTACCCGCGACCATTGACCTGGATCCGGCAACTTTGGGACAACAGACCTCGTTTAGCGTGGCGGGAGGGGTGTTCGCCCTCCAGCCGGACGGTACGGTCCTTTTCACCCCGGCGACTGACTTTTCGGGCAAGGCGACCGCAGCCTACACCGTCCAGGATAGCCAAGGCCGGCTATCTAACGTGGCCAGCGAGGTGGTGACCGTCAAGCCCAATCCCCAGGCGCCGGTGATCCTGTTCTCCTTTGAAGATGGGACGGAAGGTTGGGGAGGCGGCAACTGGCAGCCTAATCCCGGCACGGTAGCCCAAACCACCGCTTTCCACACTGATGGATCCTACGGCTTGCAAGTCCAATCGAACAATGTCTGGTTCACTGGATACCTGAGCCCCGCCGCGGATTTCACCGGCAAGACCAAGCTGATGTATGACTTGAAGACGTTGGGATCCGGCACGTCGATCAGCGTGGCGATCCAGTTCGGCTCAGGCTGGACCTGGTGCCAGAGTCCATGGAGCTGGGTGAACAGTAATACAACCACCACAGTTGAGATCGA
>JAJYIW010000067.1 GCA_021789855.1 Chloroflexota bacterium
CTTCTCCCAAGGCTAGGAGAAGGGGAAAAACAACGTTCTTGCTCCCTTTCCTCTCCCATCATGGGGAGAGGAAAGGGCCGGGGAAAGGTGAGGGCTGGCCAGGCGCAGCGCCAGCGAATGGCCGGAGGGATTATCTCAGGACCAGCGGCAGGTAGAGGATGCCGCCTTTTACCGCGATGGTCAGGGTTTTAGAATCGGTTTTGCCGGTGCTGTTGGTCACCTGGATAATCGCGCTGTAGTTACCTGGCTTGAGATTATCCGGCACCAACCAGATGAACAACCCGCTGGCCGGATCGATCATAGAGCCCGGAGGCGGGTTAGAGCCCAGCGAAAATAATACGGTATCGCCGTTGACCAGATCGGGGTCGGTGATTAGCACCTGGTATAAGAATAGCTTGCCCCGGACGCCGGTCACGGTCATGGGAAGGTTTTTCAAAGAGATCGTTTGAGGATCCAACGTCACGGTGATGGTGGCGGTGTAAGGCCCAACCGGCGGGTTGTAACCATCTGAGACCTGGAACTGGAAACTCACCTGGCCCACAAAATAAGCGGTAGGAGTGTAGGTGAAGCTGCCATCCTTATTCAGGGTGAAGCTTTGGCCGGCGGGCGATAAGCCGGCCAGGGTGTAGGTAATGCCGGCGTAATTGGAGTTCACCGGTTGCAACTGGTCGGTCAACGCCTGGTTTTCGGGGGTGGTGAACACCTGGTCGCTAACAGTGGGCGGGGCTTTCAGGGTGGTGAAAGACCACATGGTATTATTGTCAGCGCCGGTAGTGTTTTGACGCACCTGCCAGTAGTATTGCGTGTCAGGGCTCAACGGCGTTGTGATCTGGATGGGGGTGTTCCAGCTAATGGTTATCCAGCTGGTGGGCGGGCAGGCCACATTATTGCTAGTAATACAATACGTATAGTTCCCGTTATTCGTGGGATCATACCAATACAGGAAGGGCGTCACGGGCTGATCGATTGCGTTTTGGGCCGGGCTGATTTTGCCAAAGGTCGATGGTAATGAGGCTATGGTGGTGAAGTTAAACCAGGCGCCGTCGTCCGCGTAAGCGTCGCCAATGGCGTTGGTAGCGCGCACCTGCCAGTAATATTGGGTGTTGAGCGACAGGCCAGATAAAGCCACGCTGGTGTTCAGGGAGACGGGCTGCCAGCCCTGGCTGGCGCTGGTGGACGGGTTGCAAGTGGTGTCGTTAGCGGCGTGAAGGGCGGTGTCGAGGCAGTACTCATAACTGGACACATTGGCGCTATCGCTCCATGCCAGGATAGGATTTGGGGGCTGGATTCCCGGGCCAGAAAGGGGGACAACCTTGTCGAAGGCAAAGGGCGCCACGCTGGCCACGTTGATGGTGAACGACTGCGATGCAGAGAGCGCGCCTGAAAGGGGCAACCCTGAACCACCGCCGCTGTCGGTGACGGTGACGGTGAATGGATAATTGCCAGGCGTAGCCGAGACGGCCCAGCTAAACACGCCCGTAAGGGAATCGATGACTGCGCCGCTGGGCGGTGTGCCAGCGAGGGCGTAAGTCAGCGTGTCGTCGTAGACGCTGTCCTGGTCGGTGGCCACCGCCGTATAGTAGACCTGCGAGCCCGGTAAAACGGACAGGTTTGGGATCGGCGCCAGCACGGGGGCGTGGTTGACCGGGGTCACGCTGACGGTGGCGGTGTAAGGCCCGGCGGGAAGGTTGTAACCGTCTGAAACGACGAACTGGAAGGTCACATCGCCGCGGTAATTGTAAGGAGGGAGATAGGCGAAAGTGCCGTCGCCGTTCAGCTCCAGGGTTCCGGCGGGTAGTGCGCCGCTCAGGAGGAAAACGGTGGAGGAGGGATAGCTGCTCGTGTCGTAGACCAGCTTGCCAGATAAGAGGGTTTGCTCAGGGGTCGAGAAGGACTGGTTATGGCTGGTGGGTGGGGCCAGCACGGTCGTGAAGGACCACCAGGCGTTATCGGCGTAGGTGGACACGTCTTTGCGCACCTGCCAGTAATAGGTGGTGGCGCGGGTGAGTGGGGTTGATATTTCAATGGGGGTGTTGGCCGTGATGGGCTGCCAGGTGGTGTCGCAAGCGTTGCTAGAACCCGGCGCGGTGGTGGTGACGCAATAGGCATAACTGCCGCCTGGGTTGGGGTCATTCCAGTACAGGGTGGGCGTGAGTGGAACGCTCGTTGCCCCATTCGAAGGGCTCAGCTTAGAAAAGGCGCTGGGTTGGGTGGCCAGGGTACTGAAGGTCCACCAGTTACCACTGTCGGCCAGGGTGGTGCCCCCGTCGCCGGTGGCTTCCACCTGCCAGTAATAGGTGGTCGCGTAGGCTAAGCTGGAGACCGTCACGCTGGTGTTGAGCCCGGCTGATTGCCAGGTGCTGTTGCAGGTGGCGTTATAGGCTGCATGGGCGGTGGTGTCCAGGCAGTAAGCATAACTCGTGGCAGAAGCGCTTGGAGTCCATTGAAGCGCCAGGCTGGTCGGCTGATCCAGCGCATTATTGGCCGGGGCCTGCTTGAGGAATGCTCCGGGCGGCGCGCTGATGGTGGAGAAGCTCCAGGCGTTTCCGCCATCGGCGCCGGTCGTGCCGGTGTTATTGACCGCGCGCACCTGCCAGGAATAGGTTGTGCCATACAGCAGCCCACTGATCACCGCCGAGGTGCTGGTGGTGGACGTCCATTGGGTGCAGTTGGACGAAGACCCAGCGGCGTAGCAGTACTGGTAGCTGGCAGCGTAGGTGCTGGGCTGCCAGGACAGGGTCAGGCTCAGCGGCTGGTTGGGGGCGCCGTTGGCCGGGCTGATTTTTCCAAAGGGAGCCGGGGCGGAAGGTGTGGTGCGGAAGGTCCACCAGGCCCCATTATCTGCAAGGGTAGAGCCGCTGTTGTTGACTGCGCGAACCTCCCAGTAATAGGTGGTGTTGGCGGTCAGGTTGCTCAGGGCGAATTGGGTATCACTTCCGGCGTTTTTCCACTGGCCGGGCGGGCAGAAAGCTTTGTTGGTGCGCAGGCAGTACTGGTAACTGGTGGCGCCGTTGGACGCCGACCATTGGAGGGTTGCGCTGGTCGAGGATTGGGTGACGCCTCCATCAGTGGGGGAAGTTTTCCCGAAAGACCCAGGCAAGGAGGCGGCGGGTGAGACCAGCTCCAGGGGTTGGAAGGCGGTAGCCGCCAGCCAGGATACGATCAACAGTGTGGCTAAGATTAACCTGCGATAGTTCATGATAGTCTCCTTCTTGGTATACGATATTGAGATACCCTCTGGGTAGCTCTGGCCACGGGAAGGGGTTAAGATGGCTTCGGGGCAATTGACGGGCCTTACAATAATGTAAGTTGTATTTCCACCTATCCCTGCTATTGTTATAGAGGAATAATAGTCATTGGCAAATAAGCAAATGTCCGCGGTGAATAGGCATTTGCCTATCTGGATGCATAAAAAGAGGCGGCAAGAATGCCGCCTTTAATGTAGGTTAACCGCAAAATGCGGATGCTGGCGTATGATGACGCCAACATTATTGAAAAGCAGGTACCCCCCCTATTTCAACCGACTCGTTATTAAAAAGTCACGGTTTCCTCGTCGCAAATTAAGGCAATGGGGAGGCCGCCGGTGGAAATGGCGGCGGCTTGAACGCTCAATGCCTGCGCTTCGGGCGTGGAGTTGTCGGCCTGCAGGTCCTCAAGGGAAGCATAGTGCAGTTCAGCGATGAGGTAGAAAGGCGAATTGCCCTGGGGTGTCATCAGGATATGTGAATAGGTTACCTTGGTCAGGCGGGTCAGGCTTTTTGCCACCAGGGGCTTATGTTCGCTGGTGTAGGCCTTCTCAAAGGCCTCCTGGTCTTTCGGATAAGGATAAAGCACGACTACTTTGATGCTCATTTTGGCTCCTTAATTATGTTTGATATCATTGCAGGACCAGGAACAACTCATAACGGGTGTCTTTGATAACGGTAGACCACTTCATCCCTATAGCCTGCCAGCCCGGGTCGGCGCTTGCCTTATCATAAGCGGCTTCTAGTGCGGCCATACTTGGCCAGTTGCGTTCGATGACCAGGGTATTTACCCCGTCCTCAGCAATAAGCGTCCGGAAGCGCTTTTTTTCTGTGAAACCGAATGGTTTTTCAACCTGGTCGAATTCTGCTTCCATGATCATGACTTCAGGCCACTTATCCGGGTCGATCTGATGGATGATTCTTTCAAGGATTAACATTTTTTCCTCCATTGGATTATATTGAGGTGGAATCGTTTAATATCAGCATAACGGATCCTCGTCTTTTCTCCGTTTCCAAATTCGTTTCCATTTAGAGCCAGAATCGCTATAATCATTTTATGGGCCATCTCGCAATTTTCGCGTTGGGGCCTTTACGTATCGAGTTGGATGGGAAGCCCCTGCAGACCAGCCGGCATAAGGCACTGGCTCTTGTGGTTTACCTCGCCATGCGTCCGGGCAAACACACGAGAGGGGCGCTTTCCTCTTTGCTCTGGCCCGATTACGAGCAAGAGAAGGCCTTTGCCTACCTGCGGCGGACCCTGTGGGAAATCCATACCCTACTGGGCGATGGTTGGATCGAAGCAGACCGGGATGCGATTGGCGTCAGCCCGGAAGCCCAAATCCTGGTGGATGTCGTAGAATTTCAAGCCCACCTGGAAGCTTTTCACCGGCACGCGCATCCTGCCTTCACGGCCTGCCCGGAGTGCATGGCTCACCTGCATACGGCTGCCCTGCTCTACCGGGGAGATTTTATGGCAGGGTTTTGCCTGCGCGACAGCGCCGGTTTTGAGGATTGGCAGTTCTTTCAACGCGAGGCGCTGCGGCATGATTATTCTGGCGCTCTCCAGAAGCTGGTGAGCCTGCTTCGCAACCAAAGCTCTTTCGACGAAGCAGCTCTGTTCGCGCGGCGGTGGCTGGCGTTGGACAATTTGAATGAAGAAGCACATCGCGAGCTGATGAAGATCGATGCCATGAGTGGTCAGCGGACTCTGGCCTTGCGCCAATACCAGGAATGCCGGCGCCTGCTACAAACCGAGCTGAATGTGTCACCCGAAGGGGCGACCCACGCCCTTTACGAGCAAATCCAGTCTGGCAAATACCCGTGGGACGAAGTAAACCAGCCAGAAAAGCACCGAAAATATCAACCATCAGGGGCTGATACAGCCTCCCAGGATCACTGGAAAGTGGAGGCGCCTTATGTCAAAGAGGTCTTACCCACCGGCATCTGGCAGGCTCATCCTGGACCCTTTGTCGGACGGGAACCTGAACTGAAACAGATTGCTGAGGCGCTGGCTGACCCAGGTTGTTGGTTACTGACATTGTTAGGGCCGGGAGGGATTGGCAAGACCCGGCTGGCAGTCGAGGCTGGATTGAAGCATCAAGCGAGCTTTTCACAAGGAATTTTCCTTATCCCATGCAACGCTCTGGAGTCAGAAGCATCAATGGCTCCCGCCATTGCCAGGGCGACCGGCTTAACCTTACGCCAGGATGGCTCTTCACCTGAAGAACAACTGCTGGACTTCTTGCGTGATAAACAGATGTTGCTGATCTTCGATTCGTTTGAAATCCTGGTTCAATCAGCAGGGTTGCTTGAAAAGATCCATCACCATGCCAAACAAGTTAAGCTATGGGTGACCTCCCGGCACAGGCTTCCTATGCAAGGCGCCTGGGTCATGGAAATTCAGGGATTAGATTATCCTCAAGAGCCGACTGAGAATCCAGTAGAATTGTGGAGCTACAGCGCCGTCGAGCTATTCCGGCTGGCTGCTCAACGGGTCAAGGTTGGATTTCGCCTGTCCGAAACCGATTTACCTTCGGTTATACGTATCACCCAGCTTCTTGAAGGATTGCCTCTGGGACTGGAACTGGCGGCTACCTGGCTCAAGACCCTTTCCTGCCAGGAGATCGCCAATGAGATCAACCGGAGCCTGGACTTCCTGGAAACGTCTCTCCAGGATCTTCCAGAAAGGCAGCGCAGCATCCGGGCAGTGTTCGACTATTCATGGAATTTATTGGCTGGTCGGGAGCAGCGCTTGTTTTCTCGCCTGGCGGCCTTCCAGGGCAGTTTCACCCGGCAAGCCGCTGAGCAGGTTGCTGGTATAACGCTGCGTGAGCTCGCCGGACTGGTGGATAAGTCTCTCGTACAAAGGCCATCCGAAGGCCGTTTTGTACTGCATGACCTGCTACGCCAGTACTGCCTGGAAATTCTGGATCGCTCGGCCGCAGATAGCCAGGAAGTCAGAAACCGGCACTGCGCCTATTACTGCGCCAGGCTATCGGATTTTAATGAGGGCCTGGGGGGAGAAAAGACAGGCCAGATTCTTCGGGAGATTGAAGCAGATTGTGCCAATTTTCGGGTTGCGTGGAATTGGGCTGTTACACGGGTTCAAATCGACCACCTGGGACAGGCCAGCGATGGGTTGTGCATGTTTTTCCTGCGCCAGGCGCGTTTCGCAGAGGGGGTGGAAATCTGCCGGCGAGCAGAAGCGATGCTTGAGACGGTTGTCACTGTGGAAGGACGCGGGCTACGCGCCCGGCTGCTCACCTGGCTGGCAGTTTTCAGCATCAATCTGGGGGATTACCGGAATGCAGGACAGTATCTGGATGAGGGCCAATCTATTCTTGATGACCAGGTTATGAGCCCACAGCCATTTTCAAAAGGGCGTTATTTTCTGTTGACGATTCAGGCAGAACTTGCTCTTCTCCAGTACAACCTATCCGCTTGCCTGAACCTTCTCGAGCGAAGTTATATTTTTGCACGCGAGTCAGGAATCCCGCTCAAGTGGGCGGTATTCTATTGGAGATACCTGATGAGTGCTGGAACTGCCAACGAAAAGGAATACCGCCTCTTCAAAGAGTTCCTACCTTATGTGCGAAAGCACAGCGATCTATTCGAAACAGGCTGTAGTCTTTATACCCTTGGAATAATCGCTGCGTTCTGGTATTACCGGATGGAAGAAGCCGAACCGCTGCTCAAGGAAAGCATCGAAATTTTTGAGGCTCTGGATGACCCGGTCAGCCAGGGGATGATCTACAAGACACAAGGCTTTTTGTTCTTATTCCAGGGGAATTACGCCGATCACCTGGCCCTTAAGCAACGTGAATCAGCCATCTACCGGGATCTTGGGGACCGCCGGATGGTCGGGCTTTCCTATTCCGAAGAGGGGGAATGTTATTATCACCTGGGGATGTATGCCGAAGCGGAAAACCAAATCCGCAAGGGAATGGCCCTATTGAAAGGTCGAGTAGAACATGAGTATGCTCTCCGGCATCGCTATTTAGGCGATGCCCTCCTGGCTCAGGGCAAGATCGATGAAGCGCTGGCATCCTATCAGTTCAGCTATCAATATTTCTTATCGGTTGGCGAAAAGGCCTGGATGTTAACCGCCCTCACCGGCCTTAGCCGGGCAAAATGGGCTCTGGGGGACTGGGCCGGCGCATGGGAGGACGCCTTACAGGCTTTGCGCCTTTACCGCGAGGGGAATGCCCTTGAATTTTTCGTATATCAAACTCTGGCGGTTATCGCCTTGTTACTGGCGGAAAAGGGAGACATTCAGCGGGCGCTGGAACTGTATGGACAGGCTTTGAGGCAACCCAACCTGGCAAATTCTCGCTGGTTTGCCGACCTGTATGGGAGAGAGATTGAAAAAGCCGCCTCTCATTTGACTACCGGGGAGCAAGCCGAGGCAAAAAGAGCGGGCCAGGCGATGGATTTATCGAGAATCATAGAAACATTGCCATGATCGGATCAGAAACCACCCGGCACTTTCACGTTGGATGGGGATGGGGCAACCCGGTTAGCCAAGCCAAAGTGCCTGCCCGGCAGGATGCATTGGGGTTATTTATAGAGCTGGAGCGACGCCGGCAACTGGTACACGACGTCCCCGTTATATACCACGTGTTCTGTTTCGGTGCCGTTGTATTTAAACTTCAATCCAATAAATTGGGTCGAGATGGGCACACCGGCGGTGCCGCCTACTTCAATTTCACTGCTAGGCGCGTATACCGTGCCGGTGATATTCGTCATACTGTTTCCCAGGATTTTCAATGGGCTTGAATTGGACGGCGGGAAAATAATAGCGACGCCGGGCACGGTGTTGGGGGCGATTTTTACGGTGGGATCCGGGGAAGGCGCTTCAATGGACATGTAGCCATTGCCCGTCTGCGAATACTCGCCATCCATGAAAACGATCGTCACCCCTCTAATTCCGGTGACCGGATCGGGAATACTGGTAATAGAGCCTCCGCCATTGACTTTGACGCTGCCGGAGATGCAGTACAAGCCGGGTAAAAGCTGGAGGTTGGCGTGTCCAGGAAGCCCACCGCTGTAATAGCCTGGTTGGAGGGTGCTGCCGGTTGAAGCGCTGCGATCCGGCGCAATGGTACGATCGGTGCAATCGGGCACGGGAATAGCGCCCTTGAGGGGATCGGTATTGATGGTCGACAGGCGGGGATTAAAATTGGCATCGTTGGGATTACACCACGAAGCAGGTGCAGAGGGGTTGTACAGGCAACTGATGCTGGTTGAAGCCGTCATCGAGGCGTGGCCGGTGCTGCCGATGCACGAGCGTGAAAAAGCACCACCGCCATCAATTTCTACATTCGGATTGGCATGCCCTCCGCCCAAGAGGGTGATGCCTTCCTGGCAGGAAGGATCGAGGGCATAAATAGCATAACCACCCAACATGGCATTGCGTGGGATGGTGCGGGTGACCGTCTGGACGGTATTACGCATCGGGCCGCCGTTGAAGAACTGGACGAAAGAGGTGTTGGCGTTGTTTGAGACCATCACTTTTACATCCAGGAAGGGGGTGACGCCGTCGCTTTGCATGCCACACGCCAGGGCTACGCCGTTTTGAGTAGCCAGGCCATCGACCAGGTCGGTCTTGTTATTGCTGGCTGCGGTGGTTTTAGCCACGGTGAATATCGCTTCCAGCCGGGCAGCGTCCATCCAGGCGGGTTTCGTCACCCAGGCCGGGTCGCTCAGGCTGGTCACGTAGGCCCCGCCAGTGTCGCAGTTGAACCCGGAAGGCTTAAGCCATTTAAAATTTTCAAGAGCCGCCTGCCCGGCAGCCAGCGCAGCTGAATCCGCCACGTTCTGGTCGTAGCGCCGGTCGTTGTAGACCTGGCCAAGGTCGACCGCCAGGGCGGTGACGCAAAGAAAACCCACCAGTCCCAGCGCCAGGATGATCAGGATTTGCGCGCGCTCGTTTGATTTGAATGATGGAGGATGATACATTTTGGTTCCTTAGTCATTTGGGTCTGTAACCTGGACGTGAACGGTACTCCGTTAAGGGCAGGCTGGGCGTAAGACGACCCCGTTGTAACTGCTGCTCAGGCTTATTTCCTGCCCGCCCAAAATAGCGCCGATGAATGGCATGCTGAACTGGAAATGAGGCTGAGACACCTCTATCTTGATCGGAGTGCCTGTGCAGGCGCTGGTAGGCAGGGTGCTCCCATCCTGCCCATAAGCGACGGTCACATTCACACTGGAGTCGAGTGTGACTTTGACGTGGCTGATGATGTCGTTGGTGTTCGCTGGCCGGAGCGCTCCATAATGCACGCCTTCCTCGGCGGCGTCGCGCAGGGAGACGCTGTAGAACAGAAGGCGGCTCAGATCGACGATTCCGGCCAGCAGCACCATCAAGATCATAAACCCCAAAGCCAGCTCAACGAGGCTTTGGCCGTGCTCATGTTTGACTTTCGATACGAAAGGCAAGGTCGCTTTCAATGCTTATTTCCTCATGGGACTTTGACGGCAGTTCCACCCGGGCTGAGCTTACAGTTAACCGTCTCGTGGGTGCCGGGGTCCTGGTAAGTCATATAAACCGTGGCATTGATGACGGTGACATCATATTTATCGGATGAAAAGTAGTAATACGTGTTCGGCGTATTCGGTTGGGGCGCCACAATCACCGGCCCGTTGGCGATCTCTCCTGTGTCCAAGGGCGACGCGCTTTGGGGAATGGGCGATGGCGGCGTCCATTGATAACTTTGAAAATCAATTTCGGTCAGGTATACCGTGTGCCCGGTGGTGCCGCCGCTCCAATCGATGGTGAAGCGGGTGAGCGTGACGTTGACGTCCAGGCGGGTGGAATTGATCGTAAACGAATAATTTTGTGGATTATGCTTCGTATGGGTGGTCGTACTGCCGGCGGTGGCGCTCAAGAACAGGCAGTAAGGCAGGGGGGTCGGCTGAGCAGAGCCGGGGGTCGGAGTGAATGTTTGAGTAGGTGTTGACGAGGCTGCCACCGGAGGCGTGGGGGTGCTGGTGCTGGCCGGCCCGGGTTGGGCGGGCGTTTCGGCGTATTGCACATTATTGATGATGGTGCGCACCGATTCAGAGCTGATGGGGAAAGAATTTAAAGGCAGGAGGACAAACCCAAAATTGGCCGTCACCTTGACGATCACGCGGGGAATCACGGTCGAATCGGGGTTAATCGTGTAAATGCCGCACTGGTGGTCAGCCGGGAAGCTGGCCGGGTCTTGCGAACCCGTGTATGAATTGGCGTCGTCATAGCCGATGCTGACGGTGAGGGGTTTAGCCACCAATCCCACGCGATTGGCGGCGGCGGTGATGCCGGCGCAATCCTGGTAGGTGCTGCTGGCAGAGCCGTAGCGGGCGCCTTCGCGCGCCGCGGTATACACGCTGGCCATCACCGCCAGGAGGTGACCAAATTCCAGGACGCCGATGACGATTAAGAAAAAGATGGGCAACGCCAGGGCGAATTCAACCATTCCCTGGCCTGTTCGAAGTTGGCGAAAATGACTTTTCCTAATCATGTTGTCCTGCTGGAAGAAAACCGAATGATGTCTATCCGTTGGACAACCGCTGGGTTGAGGGGCAGGATGATCAGGGTCCTGTTCCAGATGGAAGTCCCCTCAACCCAACTGTCAATTCCATTATAAGGAAATAATAGATGAAGGGTGATAGGGCATTTGTCTATCTTTGTCTATGGAATTTTAATCTTTCAGTGGAGCAGGAAGGGGTGTTCCCAATAAAGCAGCCCCAGGCTGAGCGCCAGGGTCAGGGCGATCAGCCACAGGTCCGCGGGGTTAAAAAAGACATCTTTGACGTAGGTGCGGGTGGGGTAATAACCAAAAGCGCGGCAGTCGAGGGCCACAGCGGTGGTCTCGGCTTTCCTCAGCCCATTGACCAGCACGGTGAAGATGTAACGCTGCCACAGCTTGAAGCGATGCGCCAGGCCGGAATGGGCCGCCTGCCCGCGGATAGCATGGGCCGCATGGACGGCGTCCACTTCGCGCTGGATCAGGGGCAGGAAGCGCAGGGCCATGAACACGGCAAAGGCAATGCGGTAAGGAAGGCCGGCTTTGGCCAGCGAGACCATCAAGTCGCGTGTATCGGTGGTCCAGATGAGCAGGAAACTGGCCAGCACCACCACCGACAGGCGGAAGAAGAAGACAGGTCCCTGGCGCAAGCCTCCATCGGTCACCTGGAGCGGCCCCAGGCGCAGGATGGGATGGCCCGGATCGGCGAAAAAGTGAAAAACCATCAGCAACAACGCCATGCCGAGGATGAGCTTTGAGCTGTTTAATATCTGGCGCAGGGGAATATGCCCACCCAGGATGGCCAGGGCCAGGACGGCGCCGGCCATGATGGCGCCGGAGCGCGGCGAGCGATAGACGAACAGGCCAACGGCGACCACAAAAACCCAGATGAGCTTGACCAGCGGGTAAATGCGGTTCAACAGGGAAGCCCGGTCCACGTAGGCCAGGCTGTGTTCAGCGGAGGCCATGGGCGTCTTCTGGGGTACGGTGGGCCAGGATGGCTGATAAAAAGTCTTCCGTCGTGCGGATTTCGCCTTCTATCCGGCCGCCGCCGGCCTCGTAGGCTCTGAGCAGCTCCTGGAGCAGGGTAGGCCGCAGGCTGGCGGACAGGAGCATCTCATCCGAGGCGAACAATCCGGCCGGGCTGCCGTCGTAGAGGATCAGGCCTTCACTCATCACGATCACGCGCCGGGTATACTCCTGCACCAGGCGCATATCATGGGTGATGATGACCACGGTCACGCCCTGGGCGCGAATGGCTTCCATCAACGCCATCAGGGTGTGCGTCATTTGCTTGTCCTGGCCGTAGGTGGGCTCATCGACCAGCAAGACCTGGGGGCGAGCAACCAGCATGGTAGCCACGCCCAGGCGGCGTTTCAAGCCGGCGGAGAGGGCAAAAGGATGCACCTCGCGCACGTTCTCCAGCTCTAACAGGCGCAGCATCTCATCGATGGATTGCTCCACCTCGCCAGGCCGGGTGATGCCGCGCGCGAGCAAGGAATAAGCGATCTCGTCGTGGACGGTATCCGTGAGGAACTGGTGTTCGGGGTTCTGGAAGACCAGGGCAATGTGGTTGGAAAGGTCCTCCACCTTCCAACGCTGGGCCGGGCGGCCGAAGAGGGTCAATGCGCCGGCTTGCGGCTTGAGCAGCCCCACCAGCAATTGGGCCAGGGTGCTTTTTCCTGCGCCGTTCCTGCCGACGATGGCCAGCATCTCGCCAGCGTGGACGTCAAAAGAGACACCCTTCAGCGCCTGGGCCTGGGTATCGTAGGCGTAAGCCAGGTGGGTGGCTGAAATCAGCGTCTCGCCCTGGCTGGCCGGAGCGTTGACCGGGCCAGAAGCCTGCATTGTCAATTCGGCGGGCAGCATGGCGTGCTGGCGCAGCAGGGTGAGGGTTTCCGCCACGGTAATGGGCAGGGGATCCAGGGAGAGCCCCAGCCTTTTTTGCAGGGCCAGGCCTATTTCGACCGTCTCGGGCAGCCAGATGCCCAGGGCGTCCATCCCGTCTGGACCCATCGATTGGATCACCGCCTGCACCGGGCCGGAGGCAAGGACGCTGCCATCGCGGAGGACGATCAATTGATCCGCCGTCGAGAGGATAAAATCATCCAGCTCACGGGTGACCAGGACGATGGTGACCCCGCGATTGCGCAGGTCAGCGATCAGCTCGTGGACTGAGCGGGTGGCCAGCGGATCAAGGTTGGCGGTCGGCTCATCCAGCACGATCATGTCGGGCTGCATGGCCAGAATAACCCCCAGGCCCAGCTTCTGAATCTGGCCGCCGGACAGGTTCCAGACCAGGTGATGGCGCTGGGGGAGGAGCTGAATCGTCGCGAGGACTTGCTCCACGGTCTGGCGAATCTCGCCAGGCGCGATGCGTAAATTTTCGGGCCCAAAGGCGATCTCGTCCTCGACGTATAACATGGTAAACATCGTTTCGGGATCCTGAAAGACGTGCCCGACCTGGCGCGCCAGGTCTTTGACCTCGGCCTGGCGCGTGTCGGCGCCGTCCACCAGGACGGTGCCTTCCAGCTCCCCACTGAGCAGGTGGGGGATCTCCCCGTTGAACAGGCTGCACAGGGTAGACTTCCCCGACCCGCCTGGCCCGACCAGGACGTTGAAGCTGCCTCGCTGGATGTCCAGGGAGAGGCGCTTCAAACTGGGGGTGGTTTGGTTCCAGTGCGTGTAGGTGACGTTATCGATGTGGATAAAAGGGGGAGCGGAAGGCGCCATGATTCAACCAGGATAAGGTTATTGGGAGGCAGAGCGGATCAGGCGGGTCGCCGCCAGGGCTTTGTACAGGTAATAGCCCAGCAGGCCGCTGATCACCAGGCCCGAGATCAGGTTGATCGGCACGGCCAGCCAGACGTCTTTGGCCGTGTTGGGGTCCCACCCGTAGAGGATGGCTGACCAGATGGTGCCGAATTGGGACGAGGCAGCGCCGGCCATCAGGGCAGCCAGCAGGCTAAAATTGGTATAACTTGAAATGGCCATGACGGCTTCGATGGCTAACCCCTGGCAAACGCCCCAGCCCAGGGTGCCAACCCCGGCCTGGTTCCCCAGCAGGATTTCAACCGCCGCCTCAACCACGCCGACCAGCAGCGCCGTTCCCGGCCGCCGCACCAGCCACATGGCCAGGATATACGCCCACATAAAGGCGCCCTGAAGCAATGCGCCGCCCATCGGGCCAAGAGAAGTGTTGGCCATGGCCCAAATGTTGCCCACCCCGGTGTTGACCACACCGGTGATCGCCGCAATGACAGCGATGATCACAATGTCGCTGGTGGTGTAATTAAAATTCCAACCGCCACGTGTATTAGCTTTCATTTCTCATTCTCCTGTAAAAATAAACAACTGGATCAATCTCTTAACTATTATCCCTTACCGAAAAACCTGGCCACCAGACCTAAGACGGCTACAATGACGATATTCACGACAATGTATATAGCCATAGGGACGGGTCCTCCTTTCTTTGTGGGTGTTGGTTATACATCCAGCCCGAGTTGCCTGACCTCGGACTTGACTTCTTCGTACATGGCTTCCCAGGCGGGCAGGGGGCGCAGGGTTTCCAGGTTGTAAGCCTGGTCGAAGCGGACGCCGGGGTTGCCGCCGGGTATCGAAAATATGGTCTCGTAGCGGGCGAGCAATTGAGAAATGAGGGCGTTGGCCTGTGGCAAGTCGAGTCGCTGGCGGGTGACAGCATGGCCGACTTCGCCCATCCAGCGGGCTTCGAGGCCTGAGCCGTTGGGTGCGGCGCCATCGGCTGCGCCGACGCCTTCCAGGTGGGCGCCGCTGACGGTAAGGGCGATGGCGTTGGCCGCCACTTCGTACAGTAGCTCTTTCGTGAGCGCGCCGCTTTTGGGATAGATATCGCCGACGATGATGCAGGGGGCGTTGCGAGCGAAAGCCTGGGCCACCGCGCTCTGCACCCACAGC
>JAJYIW010000322.1 GCA_021789855.1 Chloroflexota bacterium
TGGGATACCGGGTGGCGACTGCCCACCACCGCCAGGCGCGGCCTGGGCCACCTCAGCCCCTGAACGGACCGAGGTGGGCCAGCGCAAGCCTTCGCCAGGCCAGACGACCCACACAACAAATGGATATCGGATAATCTGGCAGCCAGCGCCAGACGTTCGAGGTCTCCGTCCGTTTCGGCGTCGCCGATGAAAACACCTGCCCCTTGCATAGCCACCGTCAGATCGGTGAGAGCCCCACGCACCTGTTCTAAACTGAGCAAGGTCAAGGGAGCACAGGCCCTGAACAACCAGGTCAGGTCGCCCTGCCTGCTTTGTGAGGCCGCCTCGCCTTCCAATGGTCTACCGCCTACCCAGACCCGGCCTCCACGGGTAACCCGCCCCTGGGCAGGAAAGGCGGGGGCTACCAGGGCCCGGTCGATGCCGAGCGCCGTCATAACTGCTCCCAATTCAATCGCCGGGTAACCGCGCAAGGTCGAGTCAATTTTCTTGAAAACGGCGGCCGCGGGATGGTTGCGCGCAGCCTCACGACAGGCGGAAGCAGCGCCCTTGGGGGTCATGCGCCGGCTTTCTGTATTGATCACCAGCGCCTGTGCACCCGAAAGGCCGAGAGCCTTCTGAAGCGGAACGATGGTCTTTAAACCCGCCCGCGCAAAGTGCACCCCACTATCCAACGCGCCAGTCAGGTCATCTGCCAGGAGTAACCAATCAACGAGTAGCTGGGGCAATTGGCAAGGTGTCCGGGGCATGAGTCAGCACGGTTAATCGGGCATCCTTGCCCTGGCTGGCAAGCGCTGCATCCACCGCACTCTCCAGGTCAGAGAAGGGAGTGTATCCTAATGCACGCGCCTCGTCCGGGGTAATCCCCTCACTGACCAGGTAAACGCTGGCGTTCTCTCGCACCTTGGCCCAGGCCAGGGCCAACGCTCCGCTGGTCACATCCGGGATACGCCCATCTTCAATCCGGGCAGCGATTTCGCTTGAGGGCAACCCGGTGAATGAGAGCATTTCAGGATGCATGACGGCGACTCCCTCTGGGCAGGCCGCATGGACCACGATGACCCCGCCGGGCTTGACTGCGATATCGGCCGGGTATAAGGCTTTATGCGATTGCCAAAACTCAATTTCACACGGATACGCGTTGGCCAGCACCACATCCGCCAGCCCCGGCAACAGTACGCCATTCACCGCCTCTGCTACCTTTGCCCCGGCCCGGTGCGCGGCCACCGGATGGCCATAAAAGGCCCGCACCAACCACCCATCTGAATTCAATACTACGTTAAAAATGGCCTTAAGCCCAACCCGATCCGCAATCTGCTCCATCTCTGTACGCACCGGGTTCTCGACCATACCCAGGTAATACCGGCGGGTACGCGTGCTCAAGAAATGGGTCGCCCCAGTCGTAGCGGGCCCCGTCAGGCCAGGCTGGATAATCTTAGCCCCGCCTGAATACCCTGGGATATGGTGGGGTACAATACTGCCCACGCCCAACAGGAAATCGCTTTCCAGGGCCAGCCGGCTGATAGAAACCGGCGTACCATTTTCCGTCACGCCTAAATCCACCATCTGGGCCGGATCCTGCCAGGGATTGTTGATCACCTGCACCCTGCGCATCACTTCTGGCCCAAAATGCTCGAGCAATTCTTGCCGGGTCATCGCCCGGTGGGTACCCAGGGCAACCAGCACGGTTACCTGTTCATCTTTTACCCCGCCCCGATTTAATTCATCAAAGATGATGGGAAGGATCACCTCGACCGGCGTCAGGCGTGTCATATCATCGGCAGCGATCACGACACGCCGGGCGCCACGCACTGCTTCTGCCAGGGGCGGCGCCTGGACCGGCGCACGCAAGGCGCGCAATATTTCTGCCCGCGGATCATCCGTGATGGTCACCTGGTTAGGCGATATCACCGCCAACAGGCGGTCCGACGGAACTTGCAGGGTCTTTATTTTCCCGTTGTATTTCAGATCAATCCGACGATTCTTTTCGCTTTTCATGTTATCTCCCGGCGCGCAAGCGCCATCTGGATCGCCACGTCAATCGCCGCCAGCAGGCTGGCGGGGCGTGCCAATCCCTTCCCGGCAATGTCAAACGCCGTGCCATGATCGACCGAAGTACGGATAATGGGCAGCCCAATGCTGACGTTCACCCCCTCGTCGAATGCCAGCAGTTTCATGGGAATATGCCCCTGATCGTGGTACATCGCCACCACGATATCGAAAGCGCCCTGCACCGCGCGTAGAAACACTGTGTCCGGCGGCTGAGGATCGCTGACGTTATAGCCCTGCTTGCGAGCTGCCTGGATGGCCGGGAGAATCTGGGCAGCTTCCTGGTTGCCGAACAGGCCGCCTTCCCCGGCATGGGGGTTCAATCCCGCCACGGCGATGCGCGGTTGGGCGATCCCCAGCGCCAGGCATGAATGGTGGGCCAGCTCAATCACCTCCAACACCCGTTTTGGAGTAACTTGCTGAATGGCCTCGGCCAGGCTGACGTGGGTACTGACGTGCACCACGCGCAGTTTCGGGCCCACGAGGAGCATGCTCACCTGTTCCGCATGGGTGCGTTCAGCCAGCAATTCGGTATGACCGGCATAATGGAAACCGGCCAGGTTCATAGCCGCCTTATTCAAAGGAGCCGTCACCACGCCATCCACTTCACCGTTCAAAGCCAGGTCGCAGCCCCGATAGACATACTCGACTGCCGCCTTTCCGGCAGCCGCGCTGACCTTGCCCAGCGGTATTTCGGCTGGGTCTGCATTGGCCAGGTCCACCAGGGGCAGGCTGCCAGGGCGGTACAGCCCGGTAGGTGGCGCTCCAATCGTTTCGAAAGATGGCATTGGGAGGCCTACCTGCTCCGCAGTATGCTCCAAAATGCGCCGGTCGCCGACGACCAGCGGCCGGCAACGGGTGAAGACCGCGGGTTGCGCGAGCGC
>JAJYIW010000001.1 GCA_021789855.1 Chloroflexota bacterium
CAATTCCACCCGTTACTACGCCGAGGCGCCGGGGGGGATGGCATCTGCCCTGCCGTTACTGGCAGTTCCGCTTTTCATATTTACGCCTGGCTTAAAACGATCCACTAAGGTCATTGGGCTGGGATTGCTGGCTGCCAGCGGGGTGACCGTGGCTTTAATGTTCTTTACTAACAGCGCATTGCTGCGGTATGCCCTGCCCATTTTTCCCTGGCTGGCGGTCTGCGCCGCGCTCAATGTGGAGGAAATTTATGGGTGGATCACCGATCAGAACAGCAGTTGGGGCGGATCGGTGCTTTTCCTGATGGTCCTGGTCTATTTGTTTTCGACCCGCCTGCCCTTGATTGTCCGCCCGGCCGATAACCTGGCGCAGCGTTTCCCGGTCAACTACTTCCTGGGGCGTGAGAGCCGCGAGGCTTACCTGTCCAGGACGCTGGCGGTGTACGATGCGTTCCGTTTCATCGACTCCCAACCGGGTGGGCCACACCGCGTCCTTTCGATTGGCAACGAGTTCCGCCTCTATTCCCAGGCCCGCATCGATGGGGTGTATGATGTTCCAGGCGCTGGCGCCATGCTCTCTACCGCGCAAACACCGGCTGCCCTGGCCCAATCCCTGGCGCAGGCCGGTTATGATTTCATTTTGCTGAACCAACCGGAGGTGGACTTCAGGCCGTGGAAGTACAGTGATCCCTACCCAATCCTCAAGAATACTGATTTCCTTAACCTGTATGGGGTTTTAGCCTTCGCCCAAAATGGGATGTATGTTTATCGCTTCGAAGCACGCGGGGCTAACCTGCCTCCTGCGCAAAATCTTCTCCAAAACCCAGGCTTCGAGGATACTTCAGGGAGCAATCACTTCACCGGTTGGCAAAGTGAAGGGGCTGTCCAGGCATCCAGCGATGCCTATCAAGGGAAACATTCCACCCTTGTGGATGCGCCGCTATCGCCCCAAGGGGCAGGCGATGTATATCAGAAGGTGACGGTTGAAGAAAATCAATTGTATACCCTGGGGTACTGGTTAAAATCCGATCAACCAGCGGTCTTTCTTGAACAGGTGCGATGGATGGACAGTCAGGGGAATATCTTGCGGACAGATGAGAACTGGAAGAACACGGGGCCGCAGTGGCAGTGGAATTACCTGTTCAGCCGGTCACCGGTGGGCGCGCGGTTTGCAGAAGTGTATGCCTCAGCCGGCGGATCTGAGAATGTCCTGGTAGATAACGTCTGCCTGGCGAAAGGACAACGTTGCCCCAACCCGTAGATCACGCGGCTGGAAGGGTGTGTATCCGTTGAAGAATATCCTCCGCGCGGCTTTCCCAGGTGTTTTGTTGAGCCACTCTTTTGATTTTTTCGATATAAGCCGGGTCATGACGAAGCGTTAAGGCCCGGTCGATCTGAGCGGCAAACTCCTCTGGAGACCCCCCAACCAGCACGCCCTCATATTGCTTGCTCTCCCACATGGGGGTAATCACGACCGGCTTACCCCCTGCCATGTATTCGAACAACTTCAAAGGGGAAGTGGCATGGGTAATGTCACTGACAATAAATGGGATGGTTGCCACGTCAAAAAAATGCAGGTAAGCAGGCAGATCGATATAGGGTTTAACGCCCAGGCAGTGAATATTTGATATTTTGAAAATGTCGGCCGGTTCTACTGTTCCATCATAGTCCGGGCCGATCAACACGAACTGGTAAGTGGGGCGCAAAGATGCCACAGATTTTAGCAAATCGTAATCGAACCAGCGCGCCAGGGCGCCATAATAACCAATCACTGGCCCGGATTTAGCCAGTACAGGCAGCATATCCGCTGGGGGCGATATGGACTCCTGGGTGATATAGGCAAAATGGCTATAGACTACGCCATTTGGAGAGTAAATAACATCCGGGCGGAGCACTCTGGCTTCATCCACCAGCTTTCGCGCGGTCGCAAGCACGATGGCGGCATTGTGTAATAAATAATCATGGCCCTTGACAATTTTTTGATGATCGCCATAAAAGACATTGACATCATCGACGAAATCGTACAGGATGCGTGGGCTGCGAAAGCGGGAAGCGTAATCGCTGTTCCAGGTGAGGAGGTAGATCAACGGGGATGGTAAAATCTGAAAAACGTCCACATGAACGTTGCACAGGTATATCCTGTCGCTGATGAGTTGAAACGGGGGTTTGCTGCGGTCCGGCTTGGACTGGAGATAAAACACGAGCGCCCCTTGCCGGGCCAAAGCTAGCGCCAGTTGTTGCGGCCGTTGAAAGAGCTGCACGTCCCATTGGAGGCTGGGTGGGAAAACAATGATGGAGCGATAATCCTTGCCCGGTTGGACACTTTGAAGGATCTGTTTTAAGAGCTCCTGGTGCTGAGCGATGATCTTTCGTTCTCCGTAATGAAAGAGGCGAAGAATCAGCTTTTTCAGAGAAGCAGGCAGGAAGCGACGCCCAACCTGATAGGTCACAAATTTCCCATATCGAACCGCACGAAGTAGAAAGGATTTTAATTTATTGAAGTAATACATTATCAACAAGCCAAATTCATTTGGGGAAATTTACCTAAAGATAAATTATAAACGATGATTAGGCTGATAGGTTATCGAATATTTCTAATCACTGTTTGATATAATGGGTATTGGTATCCAGGTCGTTTAAATTTATCCAATTGCTTTTACCAATCTCATAAGGAGATCCCCAGGATTATATTATGAAAAGTCGATCCGTTATATATAATGTAGTATCGGTTTGGCTATGTGGAATTCTTATCATAGGTTTATCGGCTTCCAAGCCTTCTCTTGTAAGAACAACTGAACAGCCGCTAAATGAAAATTCAACATCGACCATATTCCTCCCTCTTGTCACCTGGGACTACGGAGTTGCATTAGGTGTATATACGCATGGATACCTTGGAAGCCAATATACTATCAATACAGAGGTTAAATCCCTTGATACTTGGGCGGCAGTAACTGGGGGCAAACGTCTCTCAATTTTAGGAACTTTTATCCAAATAGAAGATCCAACCACAATCGTTGAACAATTAGAAGTTCCCTGGGAAAATGGGTATATTGTTTTTGTTAATATGGGTTCTACCCATACTTCATATGAAATTGCCAACGGATCGGTGGATAGCCTAATTAAAAGATGGGCCGCTTATTATAAAATATGGCTCTCTAAAGGTGGAGGGCGTTGGGCCATTATTGCACCACTCCAGGAGATGAATGGATACTGGACCCCTTATGGTTTAAATCCAACGAATTTTAAACTGGCTTATCAACGTATTCAAAACATATTCAAGGAATCTGGAATATCCGATAATTCTGTCCGATGGGCATTTGCCCCAAATGGATATCAAGATCCTGGCGATCCACCTTTTGAGGATTATTATCCTGGCGATCAGTTCGTTAGTATCGTTGCTTTTAGTAGCTACAATTTTGGTTTATGCCCCGTAGCAATAAAGTCAACTTTGAATCCACAATGGCAAACTGCTGAAACAATATTTTCCGATTACCTGAGTCGGATGAAGAAAATGGCTCCCAATAAACCCATTTATATCGCAGAAACTGGTTCCACATCTTATACCAAACCCAATTATCCGGACCAATCAACCAAAAACCAATGGCTTATTGATACGTATCTATACCTGGCTAAAGAGGGGGTAAAAGGCATACTGTACTTAAATTTTGATTCTGAATGCGATTTTGCGTTTTACCAACCTGAAGGAAGACAACTTGATGGCTATCGACAGGCTGTGTCGGCGCCTTATTTCGATTACTTCAGTCCAAGCGAACTATTAAGAATAATAAGATAGTAAAAACCAAAGTTAAGCCTAAGGAGCGGATAATAAATTCATCGTTGATAAACTAGCCGGGTCGTAGTATTTAAATACCTGATTAGCGACTGCAGTTTTATACCCGTTATATTGGTAAGGGCCATTATATATTTCATAATCACATTCACCTTCGGATTGCCCATCTATGTCAAAATAGATAAGGGCCATTACCCCTGGCTCATTCGCCACGTAATTGTATGCATCTTCTATCCAGCTATTTTTCATATCTGTGTTATATACACCAGCGCTAGGATACTGCGCAGATGTTCCTGACTGGGCAATAATAATGGGTTTCAACGGCGCCATTATACGCATTCGATCGACATACGGTTTGAGTACGACACTGTAATCAACCCATTTATGCCAATCGGGATTACCTACAGGACAGAAGCCAAAATTAAATGAGCTAAACGCCACAATATCCACCTTGTTATCACCGGGATAATATTGTTCAAATGGGGGATCGCTTGGATCTGAATAACCGTTAGGTGCAAAAACCCACCATATCTGTGAAGAGGAAATTCCCGATTTATAAAAGATCTGTTGTATTACGTCATAAGCCAGTTTAAAATTTGTCGGATCCAGCCCATATGTTACCCAATAGCCATTCATTTCTTGAAGAGGAGCGATAAATGCACGCCTTCCACCCCCCTTTCTTATCCATTTTACATAGGCATTGGCAATTGCCTGGATGTATGAGTCGTATTTATGTTGGGCGATATCACTAGCAGTTAGACCACCTGCCCCCATATTGATAAAAGATGTATAACCATTCTCCCATAAGTTCTCCAATTGCCAATAAAAATTATAATCTGGTCCTTGTTCTCTAAGATCCCAAAACCAACCCACTATGCTATGCTTTTTTCCAGACCAACTATCCAGTCCTTTGAGCATTGTATTGACATCATTAGTTGTTATTCCCCAATAACCTTTTGCTATGACACCAAGCATTTTAGGTGTATGGATGCCTCCACTATCCTTCATCGCCAAGGGTAAAAAGACCGTCTTATTCACATCTGTAGCTGCGGATACGGATATCGTTAATCGGGTAGATGGAATAACAATACCACTTATCATCGTTAGAGCGATAATTAAATTCATCAAAAAATGTAAAATATATCTACTGTTTAGATTAAAGTTTATCATTTTCATGTATTGTTCAAGAGGTAACTGATGCTATGGGTTTCAGGCGTAAACAATAACAGGTATATGTAATTGGATCATCAATTCGATTCTATAGTAATTGCTAACAAAATCAATTAACAAAATTGAAAACTCTTATCCGAAAGTATCCCCCCATCTTCTTGTTATACGTTTGATATATACTTATTTCCATAAATTTAACCACTAATTGCATTAAGACGATAAAAAATTTTTTAGAGCTAACGAGATATTATGAGGAGAAGTTAGTAATTCAGCAATATAGCCTGGAAGAATGCCGCACGCCAATGAAATTACCGGAAGTACCACGTGATGATAACGAGGTTGAACTTCAAAAAAAATATAGGGGATAGAAGTCAATACAAAAAAGACAACTAAAATGTAAAAGAATGGGTACTTTTTAAATCCAGTAATAAGAGTAGTTAAAGCAGTACCAATAATAGCCAGAAAATACCACGACTGAGATATTACATCGATCCACTTTAGTAAAGAGAACAATTGTTGATTAGAAAGCGGTAGCTTTACTGTGTAAAATGCCCAAAGCGATCCATATCTATTATCTGCCAGGTAATATCTCATCTTTTCACCAATAAAATAGATGAATTGGTTAAGCGATAGATTTGTTAACCGATTTACAGCCGTATTAAACACTTTAATATTACGTTGATCAGGAGGCCAGGAATAATATAACTTCACATCGTCAAGGTTATAACGTCCGTTATTTCCTATATTTGTCCCAGATAAAAGCGGATAGCTATCATAAAATAAACTTTGCACCGATAATTTCTTTGCATTAATCGATTGCCAACCAATTATAAAGACAAGTATTATTGAGAGACCACCAAATAACGACAATAATAACTTAAGTCGATTTTTATCCTTGTTCTTGAACCATATCAAACCAGCCAATAGAATTACATAAAGAATTGACGTTGGCCGAATAACCACAGCTATACCCAATATCAATCCGGTAACTAAGGGTATTAAGGAGTTCACTTTTTCTTTACGAAAATAATATATTCCAAGCGAAAGCGAAGCAAAAACGAATGTTGATGTGACAACCTCAGTACCTAACACACTAGACATGAAAATTTCCGAAGGCGATATTGCCATCCAGCTAGCAGCAAATAAGCCAGCAGTTTCACCGCCTAATAATTTCCCTGCTGTATAAACAAGAAATACAGTTATTACGCCCAGAATGACATTTAAAATTCTACCTGATATGGGATTTGGGGAAATAAAATAAGCAATTGACAATATTAATGGATACCCTAATGGTTTACTCGGGGAAGGCATTTTGCCACTTACAATACTCATAGCCATTTGATGATAAACTTGAAAATCGGAATTGGGTTGGGTAGGTATTGCAATAATCCATACAAGTCGAATAATAAATGAAAAAAGCAAAATTATTATCAATAAATATCTTTGAGACAATTTATAACGTTTTGTAATATAGCTTATGAGTAGAAAAGTTACCCCTAAAATGATAGCAATCGATGGAAAGATAATAGCTCTTTTTGTTAAATTCCCGGTTATTTCAGAAGTAAATGTTTGAAATAAGATACTCCAAACTTCCAAACAGATCAGAAATAATAAAACAACGATGATCGAAAATGTGGACCAATAAAGTAATGAACCTTTTAATAATTTTTGTGGAAGTTTAATATTGCGTAATAAGAAAGCGATGTATTTTTTATAGATTTTCATAATACATACGGTTATTTCTTTTGATGCAATTGAATGGACTTGAGATAGCGTTGTATTGTATCACGAAAGAAATGACATTTTAAAATATGCGGCCTGCTGGTCCTATCTTATACACAGGATGATCATGACCTTATGGTATTATTGACGGGTATGTTTTATCTTAGGAAACATTCCACTTAGCTTCATGCGCATCCTCATCCTCCGTTCCAACCCTATCGCACCCGACCCGCGGGTAGAAAAAATTGCCAGGGCCCTCTCCACCCACGGCTACCCGGTTGCCTGCCTTGGCTGGGACCGCTCCGCAACCCTACCTGAGCAGGATATCAAAAATGGGGTTAAGATTACCCGCCTGTTAATCAAAGCCAATTACGGCAATGGCCTGGGAAACCTGCCCCAACTGCTGCGCTGGCAATTCGGGCTTTTGTTTTGGTTAATCCGTCATCGCAAAGAATTCGATAGCATCCATGCCTGCGATTTCGATACCATCCTGCCAGCCTTACTTCTTAAATGGCTTTGGAAGAAAAAGGTCGTTTACGATATCTTCGATTTCTACGCCGATCATCTACGACGAACCCCGCAGTTGATAAAAAACCTGATCCGGAAAGTGGATTTGTGGGCCATCGATCGGGCCGAAGCGGTCATCCTGGTGGATGATGCCCGGCGGGAGCAAATCCAGGGGGCCCATCCCCAAAAGTGCATTTCTATTTATAACAGCCCTGAAGATGTCGGTTGGAGACCACCGGAAGACACTGAGCGAAAGGAAGTTTTTAGTATCGCTTATGTGGGCCTCCTCCAGTTTGAACGGGGAATCAAACTGGTCCTGGATTTAATGCCTTCCCACCCAAATTGGAGGCTGGAGCTGGCTGGCTTTGGAGGGGACGAGCAGCCTATTTGTGAACAGGCAGCAAAAATCCCTGGCGTACGGTTCTACGGCCGCGTCGCTTATGATGAGGCGATAAAATTAAGCGCAGAAGCCGACGTCTTATTTGCAACCTACGATCCATCCATTGCGAACCACCGCTATTCGAGTCCCAACAAGGTCTTCGAGGGGATGATGCTGGGAAAACCCATCGTCGTCGCGAGAAACACCAATATGGATCGGATTATCATGGCAGCCGGTTGTGGCATCGTGGTAGATTACGGCGATCGGGAAGGTCTAGAACAGGCATTGATGACCTTGCAGAATTCACCTGAAAAGAGAAAGCAGCTCGGGGAAAATGGAAGGCGGTCTTATGAACAAGATTATAGTTGGGGCCAGATGAGCAAAAGGTTGCTTGATCTTTATGCCGATCTGTAATGGCCATCCCGTATAATGCTCCCCCATATCTAGAGATGAAAAAAGTATTGCTGGTGGCCAATACCGACTGGTATCTCTATAATTTCCGCTTGAGCTTTGCTCAATATTTGCAGGGCAAAGGTCTGTCGATCGGGCTGGTCTCTCCCCCCGGAAAGTATGCTCAAGAACTGGCCAGCGCAGGCTTTCACTGGATCCCATGGACCGTCGACCGGCGTTCGATCGCGGTTTGGGCAGAGTTTTTCGCATGGCTTAAGCTCGTCGCAATCTATCGCAGGGAAAAACCCGACCTGGTCCACCATTTCACGGTGAAGCCGGTGCTGTACGGCTCCATCGCCACATCCTTGCTCCATGTTCCCGGGACGATCAATTCGATCACAGGCCTGGGGTATCTATTCCTCCAGAACAGCAAGACCGCCAGGTTTCTGCGAATGATGACAAAAATGGCTTACCGGCGCATCTTTTCTCGCCAGGGCCTGGCCGTAATCTTCGAAAATGAGAGCGATCGCAGCTTTTTCCTGAACGAAGCGCTCGTCTCAGCGGAGAAGAGTTTTTTAATCCAGGGAGTTGGCGTCGATACCGACTATTTCCTGCCCACCCCTGAGCCTGATGGCCAGCCCGCGGTGGTGCTGCCGGCCCGGCTGTTATGGGATAAAGGGGTAGGTGTCCTGGTGGAAGCAGCCCGGTTGATCCGCCAGCGGTGTGACGCTCGCATCGCCCTGGTGGGGGAACCCGACCCTGGCAACCCGGTCTCCATTGACCCGGAGATCATTCAGCGCTGGGTACAAGAAGGATCGGTGGAATGGTGGGGTTGGAAGAGCGACATGCGCCAGGTTTATCAAGACAGTACGATTGTCACCTTACCCTCTATGGGCGAGGGCCTGCCTACGGCGTTGATTGAAGCTTGCGCCAGCGGCCGGCCGATTGTGACCACCGACGTACCCGGCTGCCGCGACGTGGTGATAGATGGCGTCAATGGGATTCTTGTTCGACCTAATGACCCTGAAGCATTAGCCCAGGGGATCATCACGCTACTGGAAAACCCAGATTTACGCACAAAGATGGGAAAAATGGGGCGGGAAATCGCCTTGAAGCGTTTTGGGAATGCCACCATTTTCGAACAAAACTGGCAGGTTTACGCAAAGCATCTCAAGCTTCAATAAACCGAGGCTCTTCAACGCGATTCAGCGGGATTGCCCCGATTTTTATCTTCCCTCACCATATAAATCGGCCTCTGCTTCACTTCCTGCAGAATAAATGCGATATACGTCCCCACGATGCCGATGTTCACCAGCACCAGCCCCCCGTTGATCAGCGACACGAACATCAGCGAAGCCCAGCCGGGCGCCAGCAGATACTGCTTGCCCTGGAGATAGATGATGGCCACGTTGACCCCCTCGAACAGCGCCAGGATGAAGAACAGGGCGCCGGAAATCAGCGCAATGCGCAGCGGCAGCAACGAAAAAGAGAAGATCGCGTCTTCTGCCAGCTTGCTCATCTTCCGCAAAGAGTACTTCGACTGGCCGGCCAGCCGTTCGGTGGGCGTGAAAGGCAGGATGACGGTCTTGAAGCCCATCCAGGGGATCATCCCGCGCAGGAAACGGTGGTATTCGCGCATGCGCTTGAGCCCTTCCACCGCCTCGCGCGACATCAAGCGAAAGTCGGCCGTCCCCGGTTGGATCGGTGTGTTGGACATCTTTTGGATCAGCCAGTAAAAGCCGCGGGAGGTCAGCTTTTTGAAGAGCCCCACGCGTTCGTCGTCCAGGCGTTGCGTCTGGACGATAGCGTACCCCGCCCGGTAGAGAGTTAATAGCTGCGGGATCAACGCCGGTGGGTGCTGGCCGTCACCATCCATGGAGATCACCACGTCCCCTTCGGCGGCGTCCAGCCCGGCGGTGAGGGCCGCCTGGTGGCCGAAGTTGCGCACCAGGGTCAGCACACGGATGCGCGGGTCGGATTGGGAGAGCGCTGCCAGCTTATCCGCGGTGCCATCGGTGGAGCCGTCATCGACATAATAGATAAAAAAACGCTCGAGCAGGGGATCGATCGTTCCGCGCAGCAAGGCATGGAACGCCTCGATGCCTTCGGCCTCGTTGTAGACCGGCACCACGACGCCGACGAACAGAGGAGCATTCTGAGGCAAGGAGCGATCACTGGTCTCCGGCATAACCCCTCACCTATCCTCCAGCTCCTTCCCTCTCTCAAGCCCGGGAGAGGGAAAGAGAGCCACAAGCCAGGACACCCCTCTCCGAAAGTTGGGAGAGGGGCCGCGCAACAGTTGCGCCTGGGATGAGGGCTCAAGGAGGACAATGAATCGCTTCAAAGTGGCCGTTATTTCCTCCCTGAATTCGGTGATATGCGTTGCAGGTCCGCGTCGACCATCATGTGGATCAGGTCGGTAAAGCTGACCTCGGCTTTCCAGCCCAGCTTCTGGCGCGCCTTGGAGGGGTCCGAAATCAGCATGTCCACCTCAGCCGGGCGCTTGAACCGGGGATCCTCTACGATATATTTCTGGTAATCCAGCCCGGCATGCGAGAAGGCAGCTTCGCACCACTCGCGCACCGAATGGGTCGCACCCATGCCCACCACGTAATCCTCCGGCTGGTCTTGCTGGAGCATCAGCCACATGGCGCGGACGTAATCGCCGGCGTAACCCCAGTCGCGCCGCGATTCCAGGTTACCCAGGTGCAGGTCTTTGGCCAGGCCCCGCTTGATCTGCGCCACGCCGTAGCTCACCTTGCGGGTAACGAACTCGATCCCGCGCCGCGGGCTTTCGTGGTTGAACAAAATGCCTGAAACGGCGTACAAATGGTAAGATTCCCGGTAGTTGACGGTGATCCAGTGGCCATAGGTCTTGGCCACACCGTATGGGCTGCGTGGGTAAAAGGGGGTCGTCTCGCGCTGCGGCACTTCTTGCACTTTGCCAAACATCTCACTGGAGGAGGCCTGGTAAAAGCGGATCTTGGGGTTGGTGTGGCGGATAGCTTCCAGCAGCCGGGTGACGCCCAGGCCGGTGGCCTCGCCGGTCAGCACCGGCTGGCTCCAGGAAGTCGGCACGAAGGATTGAGCCGCCAGGTTGTACACTTCGTCCGGCTGGTATTCCACCAGGATATCGGTCAGCGAGCTCTGATCGTGCAGGTCGCCCTGGACGATGGTCACTTTGTCCTGGATGTGCTCAATGCGCTCGAAGGTGACCGTGCTCGAACGCCGCACCATACCGACAACCTGGTACCCCTTCGACAACAAAAATTCTGCCAGGTACGAGCCATCCTGGCCAGTGATCCCTGTGATTAATGCAGTTGGCATAATTCCCTCTTTTGTTTAATGGTCGATCAATCCTTTTTTGATCTGAACGTCATTGCGAGGCCTGTACTTTGGGCCGAAGCAATCTACCTATTAATCCAGATTGCTTCGCTTCGCTTGCAATGACATTTTTCTCATTTTGCGTGGACTACGTCCGTGCGAGCGACTTGCCGGTGGCAAAACACCTGGATCGAACCTATGCGAATATTTGTGGATGGATCACAAATGGGGGTGGTCGTTTCAGAGCAATCTTTGATTGGCACCCATCCGTAGAACAGGCCTTATTATAACATCCATGGATTAGAAAATTATCCGCTATAATAGGATCAGGCTGGTAGATCGGTTCGATAGCCCATTCTATAGACCAAAGGTAACCTTCCCATGGCTCAAAAAGCGCTCATTACCGGCATCTCCGGTCAAGACGGATCCTACCTGGCGGAATTGCTCCTTTCTAAAAATTATGAAGTCCATGGGACGGTGCTGCGCACCGAGTTAGACGACCCCAGGCGCAGCCTGTGGCGCATTTATTCCATCCTGGATCAGGTCACGCTTCACCCGGTGTCCATTGAATCCTTTCCTTCCATCTTCCGCCTCATCGAGCGCGTCCAGCCGGATGAATGTTATCACCTGGCTGCCCTATCGTTCGTCTCCTATTCGCTCGATGACGAGTTTGCCATTTTTAATACCAACCTCAACGGCACGCATTATATGATTTCAACCCTGAAGGAGCTGGCGCCCAGGTGCCGCTTTTTGTTTGCCGCGTCGGCCGAGGTGTTCGGCCTGGCCCAAACCAGCCCGCAGAACGAGCAGACTCCGTTTCACCCGCGCTCGCCCTATGGCATCACCAAGGTGGCCGGCTACCACCTGACCAATTATTACCGCGAAAACCACAAGCTCTACGCATGCAGCGCCATTCTCTACAACCACGAGTCCCCTCGCCGCGGCTATGAATTCGTGACGCGCAAGATCACCCGCGGGGCCGCCCAAATTAAGCTCGGGTTGATCAAGACCCTGCCCATGGGCAACCTGGATGCTATCCGCGATTGGGGTTTTGCTGGCGATTACGTCGAAGCAGAGTGGCGCATGTTGCAGCAAGAACAGCCTAAAGATTACGTCATTGCCAGCGGCCAGGGCCATAGCGTGCGCGAGCTGTGCGAGCTGGCATTCTCCCAGCTCGGGTTGGATTATCATGATTATGTGGTGTTCGACCAGCGTTTTTACAAGCCCGCCGAGACTATCCCCCTGGTCGGCGATGCGACGCGCGCGCACCAGGAATTGGGCTGGTCGCCCAAGGTCTCGTTCGAAGAAATGGTTAAAATGATGGTCGACGTGGACCTGGCAGAGCTTCAGGGCAGAAGCTAAGCCAGTTTCTCCGTCACTTTTTGAATCACGCGAATGAACACATCCACCAGGGCGGGGTCAAACTGCGTGCCGGCGCAACGGGTCAGCTCGTTGATGGCCTCCTCACGCCCATAAGCCCGGCGGTACACCCGTTCATCGGTCATGGCGCCATAAGCATCGACTATCGCCAGCACCCGCGCGCCAAAGGGAATCTGCTCCCCTTTCAGCCCATCCGGGTACCCGGATCCATCGAAATGTTCCTGGTGGGCGCGGATAATCGGGGCAACGTTGGAGAGCTTTTTAATCGGCGCCACGATCTTTGCCCCTATTTCAGGGTGCAGCTTCATGGTGGTCCACTCTTCCGCACTGAGCGGCCCAGGCTTACGGAGAATTTCGTCCGGCACGCCTATTTTACCGATATCATGCAGCAGAGCCGCCCAGCGGATGGCTTGCAGGGTCTCATCATTGCAATTCAATTCGCAGCAGACGGCTTCGACCATCTTCGCCAAGGCATCGCTATGATTATGGATGTAGGTATCCCGGGCATCCATGGCATTGGCCAGGGCCAGGATAGTTTCCAGGAAGGAATTTTCCATCTGCTCGTGCAAGCGCGCTCGCTGGAGAGCGCTGGCAGCCTGATCGGCAATAGCCGTGATCATCCGCATCTTATTATCATCAAACGGCTCACGTCCCACATCACGGCGCTCACCCAGCACCAGCAGCCCCACGGTTTGCTCTCCAATCTGTAGTGGACTCAGGCAAAGGGTCACCGCAAAATCCAGCATCAAGTCGTGGCGGATCTCGTTGCTCATGGTCTGGTTGTTCCGGTAGAACAGCATCGCCTTCTTCTGCTGGATCACCCGCTGGTAATAGCGACTCAAGGAAGGGGGTTCAACCCGTCCCAACCCCAGGTCATATCCCAGGGCGCGAATCGGGAAGGCTGCCCGGCACAGGTAGGAGCCATCCTCTTCGATGGTTAACACCCGCGCGAAGGTCACCCGCACACTTTTGACCACGTGATGAACCGTGCTTTGGATCACCGCATCCACTTCATCCGTCACCACCAACTGGCGAGCCAGCTGGAACAGCGTGTCCAATTCCTCTCGCCTGGATTGCTCCGCCGAATAGAGACGAGCATTTTCAATCGACACCGCGGTCTGGTTGGCCAGGGTCATTAACAAGAGCTCATCATCCTCGGTGTAAGTTTCTTCTGATAATTTTGGGCCCAAAATGAAGATGCCAACCAGCTCATCCTGCACTTTCAATGGAATCAGCAATTCAGCACCCATCCGGATAAGCGCAGAACGTTCTTCTTCCCACAACGCCTGAAATTGCGGGTTAACGCTCAAATCGTGCCGGGTTAATGGGTGGTCGAGGCCGGTTAATACCTGGACAATGGGGTGGCTTTTATCCCACCGCATGGCTGGCGCCATTTTAAAACCCACGTGAGCAATCAGGTAAAACTCATCGGTTTCCTGGTGTTTCAAGAAAAAGGCGGCTTTGCCAATGTGCAACGTGGAGGTGACTTCAGCCAGGAGCATGTGGGTTAGCTTATCCAGGTCCAACACATAGGCGGCTGTCTGGCTCACCCGTTGGAGCATCAACCTCGCATCATATTTTTCCCTGAAAAACAAACGGTCAATCCAGGACTGGGCTTTATCTCTTACCGGCTGCATCACCAGGGCCATGATCACCGCCAGGGTCAATGACAAAAGGAAAATTTGGATACCCTTTGGGGGGAAAATATACAAAGCCAATAAAATAACCAGGTAATAACTGGCGCCGATCACCACGGTTGGGATCGAATAGAGCAACCCCTTGCGCACGACAAAGCTGATATCCAGCAGGCGGTGACGTAAAATGGCAATCGCAATGAGAAAAGCCGAAATAATATTAAACCCCACATCGGTAGGAAACTGGCTGAGGGGGTAAAACAAGTTACTCATCGTACCGGCCAGAATAAACATCACCACCAGGAACAGGTAACGCAACCGGTTTCGATAGAACGAATCCTTGGTACGTCGGTATTCATTGACCAGGTCATAGGCTGAATAAAACACAAAAAAGACCCAGATCAGGCCGGTGATAACGACCGTCGGACCAAAATGGCTTCCTTGTGGACCATATTGGTTGATCAATAACCCATTCGATACATAGGCAGAGGTGACTTCCAGGCCCAAGGCATTAAGCACCTGGACGATCGCGTACGTCAGGTAGCCAACGAACAGAATCACCCGGCGATCAATCCCCAGGAATGCCTCTACAAACCCAAAGAGGGCGATCGGCATGGCAATCGAGCCGATTAGAAGGAAGCGGTTCCAAAATAGCACCGCCCCGATATCCGGGGTGGTAAATATCATCAGGGACGAAAAGCTCCAGATGATCATCGACGCCAGGTAAAGGCCAAAAAAGAACCTTACCTTGCTGCGAATATTCTGTCTTAAAAGAATAAACAATAAGCCGCTATAAACAATTAGCGCAATAAAAGAAATGACGGTCGAAGCATAAGTCACGATCATCTGGGGCGCTCAGCATACGGATATATTATCCATGGCGATGGTGGTTGATCTCTAACAACTGACTGATCGTGTCATCCGATGGATTCATGTGGGGCGGTTTTAAATGTGCAAGATCTGCGCCAGCCCGTTGCTTTTCAATCATATAAGTCTGGAATGTACCAGGTTCAAGCACCGTCACCTGCAGCGCTTCTTTTTGGATCATCTTTTCATAATCGGCGTAATAGGAATTTAAACCTTTGAGGGCCTCGTGGACATTCCGTTGGATAGTATGCTGATCGGTCGCCCCTGAAGGCTCGATATAGAGCCTTAATACTGGCTCGCCGTCCCGGGCCTCTTTGCGGATAGCCCATTCTTTGTATGGGATACCGGCGTTATGGATGGCTTTCCACACCATCTTTTCATCAATCATACCAGTGAACCCGGCCAGGTCGATGAACTCATCCGAACGACCCACAAAAGACATTTGGGGCAACCGGACGCCGGTTTCTTTATCTTCCAATTCAGGGAATTGGACAATATCATACGTGCGGTAACGAAGCAGCGGCTTTCCATAAAAATTGGTCAACACAACCTCGTACTTCTTGCCCGGCACGATCTGGCTCATCAGCACCGTTTGAGGGCGGTAGGAGGCATCTTGCTTGTTTCGTTCCAGCTCTTCTTCTGGGATAAATTCAAGGAATACGCCATCCGGGAAGAAAGTCATATACTTTTTATTCCAGGCCTGGGTCGCAATGGCGCCTTCTTCTGTGCTGCCGTATTGTTCATACGGTTGTACTCCCCAATAATAAGCAATTTTATCCCGGTACAGCGAGGTATCCGCGCCACCGCAGGGCAAAGCCTTGATATCCCATAAATCCCTGGGGAGCATCGGGCGTCGTTGGATTTTGCTGCGCATGAACCCTCTGGCCAGGCGATAGAGCACCCTGGGACGGAGCATCGACTTGCTAAGCTTGACCGACCGCGCGCCTTCGGCGAACTGCTCGCCCATTTTGACCAGCACCGCCGACATGGATCCCAGGATATCAATGCCGGTTTCCATCCCCTGGCTGAATCCAACCTCGATCCTTTTCTGAAAATCCATCTCTTCCGTCTCATCCTGGGGCGGAATAAAGTGAAAGTTGAACTGGTCGGCCAGGGAATACAGGACCACCCCGCTGACGTAGGGACGGGGCGGGGTATTGTAGACCAGGATATCGTGTTCTTTCAGGCGAATCTCCCCCTTCTCCCTGGCTTCTGCCAGGATAATACCCGCCATCACGCGTTCTCCTAACCGCTTGTAAGCCTGGTAAGTGTAAGGAATCCACTTCATTTCACCCGATCGACCAGACGTATGAGACCAGATATACGTGTCAGGATAATTTCTCTCGCCATTATCAAAAAAAATCTTGTAATCCTCATAGGTGGTCATCGGTACCCGGCTGCGAAACTCTTCCATATCACCCGGTTTCTGATCGCCCAAGAAATATCGACCGACGTCATTCCTTGAAATTAACTCTATCTCCTCCATCAGTAATCGCTCTTGAATCAGCATGAATTCATCAATGGTTAGATCTAAAAAACCACAATATTTGGTCCAGATCTGGTCTTTATGACCCTGGCGTAAGAGATCTATCGCGATGGACATACCATTCCTCTCAAAATCAATCTGAGCTAATTCCAATAAAACTGGAATCGATGACGATTGGTTTACCCAAGCCCTTTCCTCGCAGCCATAACGAGAGGCGCAGGCGCCCAGTTATGGCTTTTGGGTAGCCGGGTAATATCAATCTGGGTGAATTCATAGTCTGCCAGTTTCGTTCTCCACTCTTCAGGGGTTAATACGTGAGATAAGGCCCCGGCCTCGGATCTGGCCCGGGCAAAACCCTCCTTTGGCCAAAAATACAGGAATGTTCCCAACCGGATCAACGTCCGGATGCCTGGCAGGCGCCAATTGGCCGCGCCTCCCACGTCTGCAATGGTCAGCCGTCCACCGGGTTTCAGAATTCGCCTCATTTCGGCCAAAACAACTGGAACGTCCAGGTGATGGGTGGCCAGGCCACATAATATGACGTCAAAATAATTATCCTTAAACGGCATAGCCATGGCTGAGCCACAGGTCAATGCGATACAAGTCGGTTTTCCAAGGGCGGCAATCCTTTGCTGGCCCCGCTTCAACATCGCCTGGGTGATGTCCAGGCCGACCACCTGTCCCTTGATCTTTCCCTGTTCAACCAGCTTGATCGGGATGACGGACGTGCCGGTGGCCACATCCAGCACCACGTCTTCTTCAGCCATTGGCGTCATCGCAATCAGGTTTTCAATAAATCCGTCGTAACTCCAGCCCCAAAATCTCTTTAATTCGCCATCGACTACTTTCTCGTAGCGAGGGGCCAGGTCAGTAAAAGCTGAGATAATGGCTTGTTTTTCACTCATGCGTCGTGTCTATTGATCTTCCTCCTTAAATACGCAGACCTTATTCCCACCGTCCTTCTTCGCCAGGTGGACGGCGTAATCCGCACTATCGACCAGTTTAGCAATGTTGGGGCTTTCGCTGGATAAGCTGGCAGTTCCCAGGCTGACCGTGATATGGATCGGACCGGCTGTGGTCGTAATCGGCATCCGGGCAATGTGTTTTCGTAGCCGCTCAGCAATTAACTGTGCTTCCTCCGGCCCGGCTTCTGGTGATATGATGGCAAATTCTTCACCGCCATATCGTCCTAAAACATCCACTTCCCGTATGTTGGCTTTACACCGTTCCGCGACAACCCGCAGCACCTGGTCGCCGACTGCCATTCCGTAAGTTTCGTTAATCCGCCTGAAAGAATCCAGGTCGAGAACGATAACCGATAAGGGCCGGTTATACCGCTGTGCACGGTTAAACTCTCGCGTTGCCAGGTCCAGTAAATAGCGCCGGCTAAAGAGACCTGTCAGGTCATCAATGATCGCCAGTTGCTGGTTTTCACTCCATAAACGCGCGTTCTCGAGGGCCAGGGCCGCCTGGCCAGCAAAAATAACGAGCCCTTCAGCGTGGCTGCGTTCGTAAAAACCTGCTTCCAGTTTCGATAGAGAAAAGCAGGCCACCACTTTTCCTTTTACCACGATCGGTGCCCCGACCCATGAGCCGATCGGCGCCGGGCTTTGCAGCCAGTCCGAGCCTGCAGGAACCACTGAAAGGGCCAACGGTTGGGCCGAATCCAGCATGTAATAAATATGCGATGAAGCTGAAATATTGAAGGGAGAGCTTTTCAATAACAGCGCTGTTTCAGGGGCTAACGACTCATGATAACGGGTCCGCACAATGCGCAAGCGCCCGCCTTCAACCAGCAGGATATTGGCAATATCATACGGCACCACCCTCCCAATCTGATCGAGCAACAGATCCAGAATGTTATCGAAATCCTGGGTCGTGCTGAGCACAGTACCGATATCTCTCAGGGCGCCAGCTAACTGGTGCTGCTCTCGTTCAACCACAAAAAGGCGGGCATTTTCTATCATCACGGCTGCATGGCTGGCAAATACCTGCGCCATTCTGGCGTATTCCCCTTTCCCATAAACACCAGCTTCCAGGTTCCCCATGGTCAGGCAACCAATCGTCACACCCCTGGTGATTAACGGGACACCCATCCAGCTCCGAGTATCCGCATTGACCCCATAGCCCTTATACCGGTAATCCTTTTTCGCATCGTCCAGGGTTAAGGGGCAACGGGTTTGCTTCAGCTCAAGGAATAATTCATCCTCTTCAATTGGCACCTTGAAATTAATCACGTCATTGGGGTTGGTTATCCCCTGGGTGGCTACAACGACCAGGGCATTATCCTTTACCAAAAAAACAGATGCAGAATCGTAGGGGACGACATTTTCCAGGCGAGTTAAGATATTTTCAAGAACCGGGTGTAAATCCAGGTCTGAGGTTAATTCGGCCAGCGCTTTCTGTAAAGTATCGGCTTCATAACGGCGCTGCGCTTCATAAGTCAAGAGCAATGTATTTTCAATCGCCACAGCCATCTGGCTGGCCAGGATGGCCAGGGTTTGCCGGTCAGCGCGGGTATAGCGGGACGCGGGGCTTTTAGGGCCAAGCGCCAAAATGCCTACCAGCTTGCCCATCGTTTTCAAGGGAATATATAAACTGGCCCCAATCTGGTCCAAATCTTCGCTCTCCTGTTGCCAGAGGGCGCGAAATTGCGGCATTAACGCCAGGTCTGAATGGGTGATCGGCTCATCCCGGTGAGTAAAATAATAAACCATGGGATGCTGAGAGTTAATCCGGATGGGATCAGAGGTTATCCCAATTTTTTCGGTCAGGATGAAATCATCCGTCTCTGCCTTTTTGAGGAAGAGAGCTGCCCGCTGGATTTGAAACATAGCAGTGATTTCAGTGATAAAGGCCATCGCTATCTCATCCAGATCCGTCTTGAACGCATTTGAGGTATTGAGCCGTTTCAGCGCCTGGCTCACATCGCGCCGTTCTCTCAATAATAATCGGCCTATCTTATGGCGTAAGTGCACAGCCAAAATCAGCACAGCCACCCCAAAAGCGATCAAGAGGGCTACCGTCCAGGAATGAAAGATCACCGGATCGACTCCGCCGCCATCCAGTAATATTTCGCTCCTGAACAGGGGTATCGGATGGCTCAGATGAGGGAAGGCTATTACAGAAATCAAAACTTCATGGGGCATCATTAGAATCGGCATAAGCTCTCATCTGAAAATTAAACGATGAGGTCAGGCATTTAAAAATTTCTTGTAATGGGCACGCTTACGGAAAATCCTTATAATCATAGCACGAAAAATGCTGAGAACGTAACCATTCACCCCAAGATCTTAAGGGTTTCCAGAATTTTAGCGATCATGAGGTTTTCCAGGTAACCTGGGGTAGCCGTAAAAATATCTGGCAGGCAGATCGGCTATAATGGAGATGATGATCAAAGCCTTCCAGGAGCCAACCCGGCCCGTTTCAATTAAATTTCAATTATCGTTTGGACTGGCGAACGCCGGCGCCTCTATCGCCTTGCTGCCCGTCCTGAATATCCTCATTCCGGCCCAGGTCGCACAGCTTGATCCAGCTCATTCAGCCACGAACCTGGCTATTGTCCTGGCCACCGGCGCCGCCGGCGCCCTCATAAGCAGTCCTCTCTCTGGCGCACTAAGCGACCGGACCACCTCTCGCCTGGGCCGGCGCACCCCCTGGATTTTGATCGGAATGGTCACAACCACCCTGGGATTGGGCATCCTTGCCATACAACAAAGCATCTTTGTGCTTGCGGCCGGCTGGTTTATGACCCAATTCTTCGGGAATATCCTTCTTTCTTCGTATAACGCGATCATTCCTGACCGCGTTCCAGTTTACCAGCGCGGTACCACCCAGGCTATCGTTGGCCTTTCTACGCCCCTCATTATGGCATTCAGTATCTATTACCTGGGAAAATTGGGGCATCTCGCCACCGGTTATCTCACCCTCTCCATCCTGCTCGTGTTATTAACGATCGTCTTCCTGTCCTTTTTTCGCGAGCCCCAACTGCCCGCAGGCATCTTGCCACCTTTAAGTCTCAAAGCCTTCATTAAATCTCTATGGATAAACCCACGCCAAAACCCAGACTTTGGAATGGCCTGGATATTTTGGTTCATGATCTGGTCTGCTTATGCCCTCAGCGCCGGGGGCTTCCAATACCTTTTTCTGCAAAATGCCATTCATTATTCCACTCTTTTTCCAGGGCATTCTCCTCAAGAAGGCGTGGCGACGATTCAGATACTCTATATCATCGCGGGTATCCCCCTCATGACCCTGGCGGGGGTTCTTTCAGATCGGATGAAATCGCGGAAAATTTTCGTAACGATTGGCGCATCCTTACTCGCTTGTGGATTATTTTTGCTGGGAATCGCGCCAGCCTGGGGATGGGTAAAACTTGCCGGCGCCTTCATCGGCGCTGGATTTTGGATCTACTACACCATCGGGCTGGCCATGATCTCGCAGTTGTTGCCGGCTGCATCCGATCGGGGAAAGGACCTGGGGGTAGTCAATATCGCTGCTACTTTACCCCAAATGATCATGCCCTGGATCGGCGCCTGGATCATCAATACCATCGGCATCGAAAAGCGGGCCAGTTACCTGGTCATGTTCTGCTCGGGGGCTGCCATTGCTCTCGGTGCGGTCCTATTCTTGCAGCGGATAAAAAAAGTTCCCTGAGTGATTAATTAAACTTCTGGAGGTAGCCATGAATACACCCAACCCCGAATTTGATCCTCAAATGGCCGATTTCGCTGATAACCCTGAGCCACGCTGCCCGTGTATTTTGCTCCTGGATACATCGGGCTCGATGGCGGGAAAAGCCATCGAACAGCTCAACGCGGGCCTGCACGCTTTCCAGGACGCCCTCAAACAGGATAAACTGGCCTCGCTACGGGTTGAAGTCGCTATCCTCAAGTTCGGTTCTCAACCCACTCTACTCCAGGACTTCATCACGGCGGACAGGTTTACTGCGCCTGCTTTAACCGCCGGGGGAGCCACCCCCATGGGGGCAGCCATTAACATGGCGCTGGATCAGCTTGAGCAAAGAAAACAGCTCTACAAAAAAACCGGAACGACTTATTATCGCCCCTGGGTCTTCCTGATTACCGACGGTGAGCCAACCGATGAATGGCAAACGGCTGCACAGCGGGTCCAGGCTGCCGAGGCCAGCAAAGGAGTGGCTTTTTTTGCCGTCGGCGTTGAGAAGGCAGACATGGCCAAATTAGCCCAAATTGCCCCCCAAGAACGGCCCCCAAAACCGCTGATCGGCCTCGACTTCACCACCCTGTTCCTCTGGCTATCCAAGAGCTTAACCAACGTCTCCCATTCCAAAGTGGGCGAACAGGTGCCCCTGGCGCCCGTCGATGGCTGGTCAGCCGTGTAATTCATGGACATTGCGTATCAATCCCTTTCGGCAGGCCATTGGATTGCCCTGGGAGCTTCAGCCCAGGGCGCCCATCACCTTCAGGAAGGGCTGCCCTGCCAGGATGCTTTTGGCTTCCGCCTGGTAGGGGATGCCACCCTGATCCTGGCAGTGGCTGATGGCCTGGGCTCTGCTCCCCGGTCAGCCACCGGCGCCTCTCTGGCCGTTGCCACTACCCTGGATTGGATTGAGGCGCAGCTTACCCTGACTATCCCCACGCAGCCCGCCGGGTGGGAGACCCTGGTTCTAGAGGCCTTCATGGAAGCCCGTGCTGGCCTGGAGCAAGAGGCCGCTTTAGAGTCCTTAGCCATCAGTGAATTAGCCACCACCTTGCTTATAGCGGCAGTCACCCCCGATCTTTTGGTCACCGGGCAAGTAGGCGATGGCGCCATAGTGGCGATGGAACAGGATGGCCCGCTCTTAACCATCAGTCCCCCACAAAATGGCGAATACATTAATGAGACATTTTCCATCACATCGCCCCACCCGGAAGATTACGCCCAAATCGTGATCACCCCATTGAAGGTGGACGGCCTGGCATTGTTCTCAGATGGGATGCAACGCCTGGCCCTCCACCTCCAGGACCTCTCTCCTCACCCACCTTTTTTCTTACCCCTTTTCCAGCAGCTCGCCGGCATACAAAATGGAACCGAGGCGTCCATTACCCTGGCAAACTTTTTATCCTCAGAGCGCGTCAACGCACTCACATCCGACGATAAAACCCTGGTGCTTGCTAAATATACAGGTCCAGCGATCACCCCCAGGGATGAACCAGGATGAACTCTCAATTTACGACCCAAACCAGGCAATCCATTCTCCTGGGCGAGCTCCTCGCGCAGGGAGGCGAAGGCAGCGTGTGGAGCGTAGTGGGTCGCCCCGAAGTGGCCAAAATTTATCATCCCACCATGGTGAGAAATGACCAGGAAGCCAAGCTGTCCATTATGGTGGCCAACCCACCCAGCGACGCGATGCGAAGTAAGTATCATCATGTCTCGATCGCCTGGCCCACGGCGCTGCTTTACCAGGACTCAAAATTTAACGGCTTTTTGATGCCGCAATTGGGGGAAAGCTTTAAAATCCTCGAGGTCTATAATCCCAGGCTGCGTAAAGCACGCTACCCAGGATTTAACTGGAAATACCTGGTGCATACCGCGTTCAATCTTTCGATTGCTATGAATGCTATTCACGCCAGGGGCTATGTCATTGGAGATATCAACGAAAGCAACATCATGGTCACCCGGCAGGCGCTGGTCAGCCTGATCGACACCGATTCTTTTCAGGTGCAGGATCATGCCGGAAGAATTTTTCGCTGCCCGGTGGGGCGGGAAGAATTTACCCCGCCCGAATTACAGGGAGTCCAGTTTAATTCGGTGAACCGGCTCCCAGAGCATGACTATTTTGGCCTGGCCGTCATGATTTTTTTATTATTGATGGAAGGTAACCACCCTTTTGCAGGTATCCTTAAGAAACCCAACCCGGGTACGGATCCAAATAATGTATACTGCCTGAAGCAGGGGTCATTCCCTTACGCCAATAACTCATTGTCCATCCCACGGCCCACAGCACCCCCGCTAAAACTTCTCCCGCCGGAAATTCAACAGTTAATGGTGAAGTGCTTTGTGGAAGGGTATGCCACCCCCAAGGCCCGGCCGCCAACCGCCGAATGGGTGCAGGCTCTGGAAAAGACCGAGTCTTGCCTGGTTCAATGCCACAACGACCCAGACCATTGGTACTCCGATCACCTGCACCACTGCCCCTGGTGTCCGGCTGACTCGACCAGGCTCCAGAAACCCCTTCCACCCATCAGGGCGGCGGGTACCGGGCTCAATGTTTCTGCTCCATCTTCAAGGGGTGCCCCTCAAGCCTATCCAACCAGCCAGCCAGCTCGCTCCCCCATGCCGACCAATCCGCCAGGCTCAACAATAAGCCAGGCGGGCTTAAAGCCCTTCGGCTACCGAAGTGGTTCAACGCCTCGCTCCACAATGAAACGGTGGGGGCAGAAAGCGGGCTTTAGCCTCCTGGGAGGAATGCTCAGCGGCGTGGGATTATCTTACCTGTTTGAGCTGATGTTTCATTACCCGGCCACAACCAGTTGGGTGCTCGCCATCGTGTCGGGAGTAATCACCTTTAGTGCATTAGTACTTTTTACCCGTCTCGTATATAATCAACTTTTAAAGCCAGATCATCCATTTAAAAACGAAATTGGCCTTCTATTGTCTTTGCTCAGCTTCCTTTCTGCCTTTGCAATCGGGTATCTGATGCAGCAACTGGCAGGAAGCTTTTTGGTCACATACCAGTTGCGTTTCGACTGGCTGCTGCTAGAGAGCTGCTTGCTTGGATTGGGGAGCGGCGCGGCGCTCGGCACTTACCGCTTTTATTCCAGGCCAAGGCAAAAATGGCAGGTGGTCTTCTGGCCGGCCTTAATCGTCCTTTTGACCTTGCTGATTGTGGGTTTGGTCAGCTCACAACTCAACCCATTTCAGCCCGTCTGAAAGAGAGACCGGACCTCTCATGGCTCATTGAAATTAAGAAGAATTGGAGAAACCTCATGCGCTTCGGATATTTTGACGATGAAAACCGCGAATATGTCATCACCCGGCCGGACACTCCCCTCCCCTGGATTAATTACCTGGGGTGTGAAGCCTACTTTGGCATCATTTCCAACACCGCCGGCGGTTACTCATTTTACAAAGATGCTCGCCTGCGCCGGCTGACACGCTACCGTTACAATGACGTCCCCCTGGACTCCAATGGTCGCTATCTTTACCTCCGCGATCGCGACTCAGCCGCCTACTGGTCTCCCACCTGGCAGCCCACTCGCCAGCCGCTGGATCACTATACCTGCCGGCACGGACTCGGCTATACGACCATCGACTCAACTAAAAATGGGATTGCAGCAAGAATCCGTTATTTCGTCCCTATGGGGCAAAACCTCGAAATCTGGCAGGTTCAACTGACCAACCTTCGCCAATCCACAGCCAAACTATCCCTCTTTTCAAGTATCGAATTTTGCCTTTGGGATGCCCAGGACGATACCACCAATTTCCAGCGCAATTTCAGCACCGGCGAGGTGGAAGTCGAAGATGGCGTTATTTACCACAAGACAGAATACCGGGAACGGCGCAACCACTTTGCCTACTTTGCCTGTTCCGATCCCGTGATTGGCTATGATACCCAGCGAGAATCCTTCTTGGGCGCTTATGGCAGTTGGGAGCGACCGGGCGTGGTTGAAAAGGGCCAATCACAAAATTCAATCGCCCATGGCTGGGCGCCAATTGGATCGCACCACGTGCAAATAGACCTCCAGCCGGGTGAAACACACCAGGTGATCTTCCTGTTGGGCTACCATGAAAACCCCCAGGATGCTAAGTTTGACCCGCCGAATACCACAGTCATCAATAAAAAACAGGTTAAGCCGGTGATAGCCCATTTCCTGAAACCTGACACCGTCGAGCAGGCCTTCCAGGGGCTGAAAAAATATTGGCAGGGCCTTTTGAATGTGATGCAGGCTGAGACCCCCGACGAGCATACCAACCGCATGGTTAATATCTGGAATGCTTACCAGTGCATGGTCACCTTCAACATGTCCCGTTCAGCCTCCTATTATGAATCGGGCATTGGGCGCGGCATGGGTTTTCGCGACTCAAACCAGGACTTGCTGGGGTTTGTCCACATGGTGCCAGAACGCGCCCGGGAACGCATTCTGGACACCGCCGCGACACAACTGGAAAATGGCGGAGCCTACCACCAGTACCAGCCGTTAACCAAGCGGGGGAACAACGACGTGGGCAGTAACTTTAACGATGACCCGCTCTGGCTGATCCTGGCAGTCACCACTTACCTCAAGGAAACCGGCGATTGGAGCATCCTGGATGCACCGGCCGAATACGATAACCAGCCGGGAACAGCCACACCGCTTTATGAACATTTGCAGCGCTCTCTGCGCTACACCATGGACCGGTTGGGGCCGCACAATCTGCCATTGATCGGGCGGGCCGATTGGAATGATTGCCTGAACCTCAACTGTTTCTCGGACACGCCGGGGCAATCCTTCCAGACCACAACGAACAAAGATGGCAAAGTGGCCGAGTCCGTGTTCATCGCCGGGCTCTATATCCTTGCCGCCAAAGAAATGGCAGCTTTAGCCAGTCACCTATCTAGAAACGAGGAAGCCAAAAGCTATCTTGCCAATGCCGCTCAGATGGAAACCACTTTGCTGGCGCATGGCTGGGATGGAAAGTGGTTCCGCCGCGCATACGATGATTTTGGACAGCTCGTAGGATCCGCCGCGTGCGCTGAAGGGCAAATCTTCATTGAGCCCCAGGGCATCGCCATCATGGCGGGCGTCGGGTTACAGGATGGCAAAGCCGAGCTAGCCCTGGATTCCGTCAGGGAACGCCTGGCTACCCCCCATGGGATTATTCTGCAACAGCCTGCCTTCTCGCATTATTACCTGAATTTAGGCGAAATATCCTCCTATCCACCTGGTTACAAGGAAAACGCCGGGATCTTCTGCCACACCAACCCCTGGATCATGATCGCCGAAACCATCGTTGGGCGGGGCGACGCCGCTTACGATTACTACCTGCGTATCAATCCATCTGCTCGTGAATCAATCAGCGAAATTCACCGCTGCGAACCCTACGTGTACGCGCAGATGATCGCCGGAAAAGATGCTCCCAGTTTCGGGGAAGCCAAAAATTCCTGGCTTAGCGGCACCGCCGCCTGGAATTACATTGCCATCACCCAATGGATCCTGGGCATCCGTCCCAGCCTGGATGGGCTGGAGATCGCCCCGGTCATTCCTGCCGCCTGGACGGGGTTTAAGGCCACCCGCATCTTCCGGGGGATCACCTATCATATCACCGTCGAAAGAAAAGGACCTGGCAATGCCCTGGCCTTGTGGGTCAACGGCCAGCCAGCCAAAAGCCATGTCGTCCCGCTCCCAACCGATGGAAAGAAGGAAGTCCAAGTTCTGATCCATTTATCATAAATCGTAACAGGAGGGCACAGATGTCAGCCTACGGTTACTTTGACGATCGCCGGCGCGAGTATATCATCACCAATCCCCAAACGCCGGTGACATGGATCAATTACATCGGCACCCTGGCCTTCGGTGGTTTCGTCGATGCGACCGGTGGTGCCTTAATCTGCAAAGGCGATCCAGCGCTCAATCGCATCACCAAATATATCTCCCAGCTTCCCGCTTCGGACTTCAAAGGTGAAACGCTCTACCTCCGCATCAAGCGTGACAAAGGTTACCAGGTGTTCTCCCCATTCTTTGTTCCCTGCCTGGTGCCTTATGATGCTTATGAATGTGCGGTTGGGCTGGGATACTCGCGGATTCGCTCAGTGGTTTTTGGGATTGAAACCGAAATCACCATTTTCGTCCCGCCCGGCGAGGCGGCAGAAATCCGCGATATCCACGTGACCAACCTGTCCGGCGAGCCGGTCGAAGTCGATGCGATCCCGGTGGTGGAATACACCCATTTTGACGCCCTCAAGCAATTAACCAATGCCGACTGGGTACCCCAGACCATGCAGAGTGATGCTTTCCGTGAAGCCGGTGGATTGACCACCCTGGCTCAGTACGCCTTCATGAATAAGGCTACGCGAGTCAACTTTTTTACATCCAACCTGCCTGCAGCCTCATTTGAAACCGACCGGCGTCATTTCCTGGGCCACCAGGGTTATGGAACCTGGGCTAACCCGGCCAGCCTCCAGGCGGATGAATTATCCAATCGTGAAGCCAGGAGGGGCGACAACATCGGCGCCCTGCTGCACCACCTGGGGGTGTTAAAAAGCGGTGAGACCCGCCGGCTGATTACCCAGCTTCGCCAGGAGGCCAGCTGGGAGCAGGCGCTGCCAGCCCTACAGCGTTATCGCCAGGTCGAAACGGTGGACCAGGCGCGGCTGGATCTCGAGCACTTTTGGGATAACTACCTGGCCCGGCAACAGGTAGAGACGCCCGATGCAGCCTTAAATTCAATGCTGAACATCCACAACCCCCACCAATGCTACATCACCTTCAACTGGTCGCGCTACCTCTCTTTATACCAGCTTGGCTATGGCGCCCGCGGCATCGGCATGCGCGACAGCTCGCAAGATGTGATGGGAGTCCTGCCATCTGCGCCAGGCCAGGCGAAGGAGCTACTGCGTAAACTGCTCCAGGTCCAAAAACGAGATGGTTCGGGAATGCACCAATTTAACCCGTTAACGATGATCGGCAGCGAAGGCGACTCCCTGGAAAGGGAAGATCGTCCCCACTATTACTCCGACGATCACCTGTGGATCGTCCTGGCGGTCACTGCTTATCTCAAGGAGACCGGCGATTTTGGTTTCCTCGATGAGGTGATTCCCTATTACGATAAAGATCGCCATGAGCAGCCTATCGAGGCCGGCTCTGTTTTAACGCACCTCGATCGCGCCATTGAATTTACCCGCCAGGATACAGGCCAGCATGGCCTGCCCTTTCTGGGGTTTGCCGATTGGAACGACACGATGAACCTCCCCAAGGGGGCCGAATCGCTTTTCACTGCCAGCCTGTACGGCGCCGCCTTGAAAGAGCTGATCGACCTGGCCAGTTTCCGCCAGGATACTACACGCCGGGCCAAATTCCAGGCCTATTATGAACAAATGCGAGAAGCCGTCAACACCAACGGCTGGGATGGCGAATGGTACATCAGTTATTTCGACCAAGCGGGGTCCCCAATGGGCTCCAAACAAAACGCCGCCGGGCAGATCTATGCCTATGGCCAGGCCTGGCCCGTCATCTCCGGCTTTGCTTCTCCCGATCAGGCCAGGCGAGCCCTGGAGTCGGTTTTCCAAAAACTCAACACGCGCAACGGGATCAAGCTCAGCGCACCCGGTTTCAACGGCTTCGACCCGGCCAAAGGCGGCATCACCACCTATCCGCCTGGAGCTAAGGAGAATGGCGGGATTTTCCTCCATGTCAACCCCTGGATCATCATCGCTGAGACCCGGCTGGGAAATGGCGACCGGGCCTACCAATACTACACTCAAATTAACCCCGCCATGAAAAATGAGAAAATAGACGAGTATGAGTGTGAGCCTTACGTCTATCCACAAAACATCCTGGGAAACGAACATCCCCAGTTTGGCCTGGCGCGCAATAGCTGGTTATCCGGCACGGCATCCTGGGCTTACCAGGCCGGCACCCGGTATATCCTGGGCATCCAACCTGATTACCAGGGGCTGAAAATTGAGCCTTGCATCCCTTCCGCCTGGGATGAATATCATGTGACCCGCATCTATCGCGGCGCGACCTATACCATCGAGGTCAAAAACCCCCACCATCTCAACGGGGGTGTAGCCCGCATGCGGATCAATGGCAACGTCATCCAGGGAAATAGCATCCCGCCCCACCAACCGGGCGAGCAGGTGTCTGTCGAAGTGATTTTAGGGTAACGGCTCGGACGGCACAGCCGGAGGGAAAAACAACGGCAGGGCTTTCGAGGCGGGAATCCGCCAGGGAGCACACGAATAGCCGGCACTGGCGGTAATCCACTCGCGGATATTCGTTTCACGAATGCCCAGCGGCTGGAGAATCGCGCTGGCTGCCCGGATCAACAGCACTTCATACCGCTGGATGTCCAAGGCTTTTCTATTCGGGGCTGCCGGCAAATCCCACGCCCACACGCCGGGATCGCCCAGCATATAGAGAAAGCGCACACGTTGGCCCGGCCGGGTATTCTTTCCAATCCGTTCAAGCTGAGCAGCCGCTCGCGCGGCCGGCGACAGCGTGCGGTATTCGGCCAATGCACGGCTCACCTTTTGAGACACCAGCAATTGTTCGAGCGGAATTTCCCCCGTGTGGAGCCGGCGCCAGGCGCGGCGGAAGGTTACCGCCACGGCTTCCAGTTTTAACGGCAGCTCATCCACCGTGAGCGCCTCCGATAACACGCCCAGGAGAGTCTCCTGGGTATCGGCTATAAACGGACAGGTATCCCCCCGGCGCAGCTCGATGCCGCGCACCTTGGTCGAGCCATCCTGGAAAACTCCAAAATAACGGTTCGCCACCGGGACGCGCTCATCCAGGCGTGAGGGCAGGAAAGCCACCCACCGGTAAATCCCATCCAGGGAAATGGGAATGCCGGTGCGCTGGATAATTTCGTCCAGCAGAGGCCGGTAATCCTCTACCCGGGTCGCCCCCGGCTTGTGAACAAATAAACTGTCCACGTATAAATGCAGCACAGTAAACCCCATGTCCTCAGCGGCCTCTTTCGCGCGCAGCAAGACCTCGCGGCCATAAGCCGTGACCGCCTGGTGCGATTCAATCCGGCCAAAGCGGGCATTTTTAAACCCCAGGTAGCCAAAACACACCACCAACAACCACTTCAAGGCCGTCACCCGCGCTTTATACACTTTATAACGACAATCGCGCGCGTCCAGCTTCAACAGCCATTCCTTCAGCATATACCGTTTCTTAAGTAAAGGGGCCAGCGTCTCAGGGACAAAGCCACGCTTACTCTGGTCTACGGCAATGCCAAGCGCCGGGATGGTGACTCCCTCCCCTTCAATCGCGCCCACCGTCTCCGGCGACAGGTTGAAGTGTTCCATGATTTGGGGATACATCGAAAAAAAGTCGATCGCCCCCACGTCGCGGTGCAGGCCGGTCACCGGTTGGTACACCAGGCCGCCCTGGTCTGCATTAATTAATTCTGCCGCCGACTTGAAACTTTCGGCTTGCTGTTTTTGATAAGGCACCAGAATGCCCTTCTGCAAAGCCATGATCATCTGCATGGCCGTAATGCCTGAGCCGGGAGAATTCCTGGCAATCGTTTGGACCGGCAGCCCGGTCACCCGCGCCTGTTCCAACACGCCTTCCAGGCCATAATCGCCAAACATCATTGCGTTACAGGCATCCACGTGCCAGCGGCCGAACAATTGAACCTGCCGGCCGCGATAAACGATTTGCCCGTATGTGAAGAAGGATTTCTCTTTGCGCTGCAGCACCTCGCACTTTGGATCGCGGTTAGGGTTAAAAGCGATATGGTGCTTTTCGGACAGCTCGAGGAGCCAGGGCAAAAGCCAGGTATCGCCCCAGTGAGTCAGGATCAGGTCTGGATCATATCCCTGCAGCACCGCATTCAGGCCGATCAACACGGCGCGCGCATTACCGAGAGGCAAGCGGCTCTTAGCCCGGCCAGCATGCAGGGTAAGGTAAGCCGGGCGGCCATGGGCTGGATCGCAGTCAGGCTCAATGGCCAACACTCTAATCGGGGCCGGCTCAGGATCAAGATCCCACGGTGTGTCCAGCACCTCCAACTGCTGCAGCCGGTTTGCCTCGTTGGCCTGGAGGTGGCAGCGCGCCAGGGGAAAAGTGTGGTACCAGGCCGAAAAACGGAGTGGGAAAGCGATATCCGCATCATAATAATCGAGCTGTGGGAATTGCCGCGCCAGGTTGCGAAACAAGCGCGGCTGGTCCGCCGCCCCTGGCACTGTGATCTGCATGACCTCCAACGGCCCCTTGAACAGGTCCTGCCGGGTCGTGCGCGCCAGCCCGACTCGGAGGGGCTGTTGTTTCAAATATTGCCACGCGCTGCGCAGCTCTGCATGAGAGCCAGCCGCGTAAAAAACCACCGGGAAGGGCTGGTAAAAACGGCGTCGCTCGCCGTCATCTCCCAGCAGCCAGACTACCGCTCCCTGTTCGGAATCCGGATAAACATCCAACAGCCAACCCGAATAATCAATCATCCCGGACTCCAAGCCGCTCGACCAGGGTTCGCAGGTGCAGCACTTCTTTATGTTCCTCCAGCAGCATTGCCAGCAAAAATATTTCCATGGGTAGGGCATGCGACGCATACGCTGCCGCAGCGAGATGTTTTTGAGCCGAGACAAACAGGTCATCCAGGATCACCTGATCGCTGCGCCGCAATGCCCGGCGGAAGCGGGCCAGGGCTCCTTGTTCCTGGTAAAAAAACTGTGTAATCGATGGCAGTGTACGTCCCATGGGCACCTTGAAAAAACCAACTACCACCAGGGCTGCGGTGATGGCGGGGCAAGGACCCCCTCTTGCTCCCACACTTCATCAGCAGCAGCCCGTAACAGTTCCACTAAACAGGCGCGATCCGCATGGCGGGGTCCCGCCGGGCGGAGGCTGATCACCACCGGCGCCTGGTGACTCAGGCGCCGGATCGCTGCCAGGCACAATCCCAGGAGCCGCTGGCTTTCTTCCAGCCGGATCGCTTCATCATAGAAGTTGGAAAGCAAGTCAAGCAAACAGGTAGGGGTCGCATCCAGCGGCGTTTCCTCCAAGAGGGTCACCATCTGGTAGCAGGTGAACGCGCGGGAAAGGTGAATCCGTCGGAGCGCTTCACCCAAAGACAGGCTGTCGTATCCTGGCCCTCTCTCAGCTTGTGCCATCTGGCGGCCGATGGAACGCGCCACGGTATACGCATTAAACTGGTTGCCACCATCCATGACGCGGACGGAACAGGCGTCCCCAGGCTTCTTAAGCGACAGCCGGGCGATCAGCTCCAGCATGGCACCGGCATTGGCACCGACGACTAACCACAAACGGTTTGTAAGCGGTTTGGATAGGGTGTTCATACTACAAGATTAACCACCGCCGGTGGAAAATACAATCACAGATGGGGGGATAAAAGGGGAGAAACAGGGGTTACCCCCTGGGGGGATGCCTATTCAGGCAACGTGTTGGCGGCCATAACCGCCAGGAATTTTTCCCGGTTAGCCGGGCGTGCAATTTTCCCACTGCTGGTTTTGATAATCCACCGGGGTCCCACCACCAGCACCTGCCGCAGAGCCACAGCCGAGCTGCGCGTCACTCGCTGGCGTATAGCATCGGCAATCTGTTCGCGCGCTTCTTCGTCATCGGTATCCACCTCTGCCACCATGGCCACATCTTCCGTCCCTGTTTCCGGGTTAAAAACGCCAAAAGCGACAACCCGGCCTGGATGCACACCGGGGACCTGGTTGGCGATGGCCTCCAGGTCCTGAGGATAGATATTTTTTCCCCCCACGATGATCAGGTCCTTTTTCCGCCCAACCACATACACTTCTCCCCCGGCCATATATCCCAGATCACCCGTCAGGTACCAGCCATCCATAAAAGCCTTGTGTGTCAAATCGTCTCGCCGGTAATACCCGGTGAGCATACAATGGCTGCGGATGGCAAGCTCGCCAACCTGGCGGTCTGCGAGCGCCCGGCCATGATCATCGACGACCTTAACCCGGGTTTCTGCAATGGGCTTCCCGGCAGATAACATCTTCAACGTCTCCCCCACTTGATCGGAAGGCCGGGCAACCCGCTCGGTGACAAAACTCTTCTGGTCGATTTCATCCACGGTTACAACCCCATCAAAACCGCCCTGGGACACCGCAAAGACGTTTTCGGCCATGGCATAACACGTCTTTAAAGCCTCAGAACGCAGGCCGAAAGGCTGGAAGCGATCGATGAAAAGCTGGTGGCTCTCCCAGCGCATCGGTTCAGAGCAATTGATCACCCCGCGCAGACTGGACAGGTCGACGCCGGCCAGGTCGCGAGCGCGAATCTTCTGGCTACAGAAGTTGTAGGCAAAATTTGGGAGCCAGGTTAAAGTCCCCTGGTACCTGGATATGGCCTGCATCAAGCGATAAGGCGCCCTGACCCAATCAAATGGCGACATCATCACCAGGGGGATGCCCCATAGAACAGGCATGATGAAGCCGGCGATCAGCCCCATGTCATGGTAAAGCGGCAACCAGCTAACCACCACATCATCCGGCTGCAGGTGGATGGCCTGGCTATAGCTCTCAAGCTGGTTGAGCACCGCCTGGTGAGAAAGGGCTACCCCTTTTTGTAGGCCCGTCGTGCCCGAGGAATGCTGCAGCAAGACAATGTCTTCCGGCCGGCGGGTAAATCCGGACAAGCCCGGCAGATCGATGCCGGTTTTAGGCTGAATAGCACTGGTCACTAAAACTGCCCTCACCGAATCGCCGGCATGCAGGGTCTCCATCACCACCGGGTAGAATTCGGGGTAGGTGACCAGGGCAGCCGGTTGGGTGATCTTCAGCAAGGCAGCCATATCTTCCTGGTACCGCTCAGGGGATAATTTCTCGGTCAAGAAGGGCATGATCGACGGTATGGCCCCGTGCAGGATCGCTCCCCAAAAGCTATAGATCAAATCCACGCCATGCTGCAGCACCAGGATCACCACATCTCCGGGCTGGATCCCGGCCTCGGCCAGGGCCTGAGAATAACTCGCGGCTCCCCGGATAAACTCCGCGTAAGATAGGGCCTGGTCTGGCTGCCCGGCGGAAAGCAGACGAAAGATGGTTTTATCGGGATGCCTGGCCAGATTCTGATCCAGGAGCTGGCATAACGTTGGCATGGTCGATCAGGATTGCCTTTCACGAATCAAAGCGGCTAACTGCGACAGGGAATCAAACGTATCGGCATTGAGCTCTGTATCGTCCAGATGAACACCAAAATGTTCCTCGATGTACATCGCCAGATCGACCAGGTGGAAAGAGTCGATGATACCGCTCGAGATAAGGGCATCATTCTCTCCAACCCTTTTCTTGGGTTGTTTCAAGATATCGTTCGCGATGTAGGCTGATAACTCATTAATAATATCGTCTGTCATAGGTATCCTTTAGGAAGCAATTTACCGGCTATTCACGGCCTGCCAGACGGCATTTAACGCTTCGAGGGCCGTCAGGTTACGCACTGGCCAGGCCGTTAGCATCATCTTCGGGTCGTCAAAATCATTTTTCGAGTCCAGGCCTGTCAGGTGAAAATGGTCAGGGTCTTCTGGGGTCAATCCATGATAGGGCAAAGGTTGAACTGCCCGCCAAAAATTCCACAACGGAATATGGTCGTCGTACGCTACCTGCGCGATGCTGGCGTTGATGGACTCATCCCCCTCCAGGTTATCTGCTTTGGTAGCCAGGATGGGCAGCGTTCCCTGTTGGATAGAAAAATCGACAATCTGGCGCAGGTACTTTTCGTAGATTGACGCGGGTCGCTTAGCCCACCAGGTTTCCATGCTGATGATCACAATCGAGGGCTTGTGCAGGCGGAACTCGCAGGCCAGGGGCGTCTCATTTTTGTTACATACGGAGGGATCCGCATAAATGGGGTTCAACACAGCCGCCACGTTAAACCCGCCTTTAACTGCCAGGCTGTTTCGTGAAAAGCTTCCCTTGAACTGGTCAATGACCGGCTGAAGTGAGCTATAGGGGCCCAGGCGGTATTTTTGGGGGTCATCAAAAATGCCCAGGAAATAGTTGGTGATATTCTGGCAATCACCAACTTTAGAAAAAGCTGTGGGGTCGTTGCCCATGGCCAGCCCTTTCTGATAGATAGCCACGGCCTCCTGGCTTACAACTGGGGTGACCGGCCAGTTTTTCCAATCAGAAGGCGGCAATGCGGGCGCCGGTGAAGGCATAGGGGTGGAGGAAGTGGTTAAAACCATGACCGGTTGCTCTGCCGGGGGGGTCGCCGGTAGGCTGAGCTTACCGTCCTGGGTTGGCTGTTTCAATGGCGTGTGGATTAAGGTTGGAGTCGCCTGGCTGGCAGGCTGGCTCACCTGATCGACCGTGGGACTGGCCTGGCCAGTCGATGGGCTGTTAATGGATACGGAAGGAGGAGCCCCACAAGCCGCTAATACCCATATCCAGGCGAGCAAGAACAACCAATAAATAAGGGCTCTCAAGGTTTTCATTTTACTCCTGGGGCTTAGGCCCAACCAGGTTCATCATCATCGTCTCGACTTGACCGGCCAGGATCGTCTCTCCCTTAGGGGTGAGGTGAATAGCGCTGTTGGTGAATTCGGACGGTTGGACCAGATTCCATAAATCGAGATAATGCCAGCCCTGGCTCTGCGCGTTGGATGCGAGAATCTGGCGATAATCGTCATATGCCCAGCGAGGGTAATAGAAATTATACCGGATATTACTGTTCTGCCCATTGCTAATAAACATCGGCTCGTTGACAATGAGCACCGGAATCGCAGAGTAAAGGGAGAGGCCAGCTTTCAGCACATCCAGGGACAGGTCCTGGGTTAGCAAATGAGGGGGCTTTAGCCCTTCAAAAGTGGGATCGGCCGCGAGGTCATTCGCCCTTAACTCATAACTGGAAGGGTAATACTGGTCAATACCCGTGGCCGCCCAGGGAATGCCATAGAATTGTAGTCTGAAAAGATCTGCCAGGTCACGCCGGCGACCTATGATGGTATTCTGCCAGAAGGAAAGATCCACCAATTGGGGATCCTGCGGGTTCAGGTTAAGATGGTCCTCCCGAATCAAACGACGCACCGCCTGAGGGTTATGCTGCAATAAGGGAGAGCTCAGCTGCCGGGACACCGGGAAAGATTCAAGGGTTACCATCCACACGATCATATCGGGGTGATATGGCTTGACCAGGGTCAGGAAAAGCAGGTCTTTGGTGAGGGAAAGCGTCGGATACCCCAGGTTAAACGCCCGGATGGTCCGCCCGTCTGCAGTTTTCAAGCTGGCCGCATTGATCTGGCCCACCAGGGTCTGCGCTGGCGTAAGCAACGTGCCCCACACAGACGAGTCGCCCACCACCACCACCCGATAATCCCGGCTCGATGGCGCGATCCGGTCGATCGCACTGATCTCGTGGGAAGACAGCATAGCCTCCAGCGAATAAAGGCTAAAGTTATAGGCCTGGTCCGGCGTCTCGCCAAACGGTAACCGCGGCCTTCCTGGAAAAAAGACATTATAGGCTGAGATGCGAGCCAAAGCCGGCACCGGTTGGACAACGGCAAAGAGCAAGTTCGCCAGGATGAACAGCAAGGACGCCTTTATCAGCACGTTGCGGATGAAATGGGTATCGGCCATGGCTTAGAGTCCTAGCAATTTATGAAACACTGCCAGGGATTGAGCTGGTTCTGGCAAGGCAAACCAGACCCAGCCCAGGGTCACATAATTGAAGGTGATAAAGGTGCTCAAGAAGGCCAGGCTTCGTTCGAGCCAGTGCGGGGGCGTCCAATCCCCCAGGTGCGTCCGGTAGAAATCCAACCAGCGGTTATGCAAGAATAGGCCTATTGCATGCCAGGCGCCCCAAAAAAGAAAATTCCAGGTGACGCCATGCCACAGGCCAATCAGAACCATCGTACAAAATTGTCCTAACAGGATCACGGCCGTGGCTGGCAACGGTTTTTTCATCGAACGCAGAGCGCGCACCAGCGGGTTAAAAAAATAGGCCCTGAACCACAGCGCCAGGGTGATATGCCAGCTATTCCAAAAAGCGGTCATGTTTTGCTTCAGGTAGGGGCGATCGAAGTTTTCGGGCAATTTGATCCCCACCCATCGCCCCAGGCCGATCGCAATATCCGTATAGCCCGAGAAGTCAAAATAAATCCGGAAAGCATACGCATATACCATCACCCACAGCCAGAGGGATGAGGTCACCTGAGAAGCGCTGGCCGGGCTGAGAGCCATCAGGGCCAGCGAATCAGCCAGCACAAATTTCTTAAAAAGACCCATCGTGACCCGCTCGCCCCCATCCATGAAAACCTCTGATAGGCTACGCCGTGGGCTGGAAAGATCTTTGGAGAACCGCTCAACCCGGTCGATAGGCCCTGCGGGTAAAGACGGGAAAAAGATGACATAAGTGACGTAATTGCGGAGGGACAAAAGCGGCAACCGGCCGGCCTGGCGGTCTCTCAAGGTATGGATGAGCCGAAAGGCTATGTACGAATAACCCAACCAGCTGATATCGCTGACGCGGGCCAGCGTGGTTTCCTGGCCTGCCAGGGCGCGAAACCAGGCGCTGGCTGCCTGGGTCAGGTGATTGGTCTTTAGAATGATGAATATACCCAGGAGGATCGCAATACCGGCGAATGAAAAAAGCTTTGTGGAGGGCGACCATTTCACCAGGGCAACGACGGACACCAGGATCAACGCCGCAGCCAGGCCAATCTGGGTCAGTTCAGGTGGAGTCGTCGGGATGATGCAGCAGGCAGGCCCCAGGTACCGGGTCAGCCCGATGCTCACCATGACCAGCAGGATGGCTAACCCGGCTAATCCGTCACCCATAAAGGTATGCTGAAAGCTTGCAGGGTTTGATTGGATTGGATGAGGCGGGCGGGTGATGGCCCAGCTCAAGAGGACCAGCCCCAGGGTCGCTGTAGGCAGCCAAAAATCCAGGTGGCGAATAGGGGAAGCCGGCTGGAGCCAATAAACTGCCAGAATACTGGTAAGAAATAATAGCCAACCCTGCCAGCTTTTATTTCGCAATAAACCTATGGCCAACGCTATTGCGCTGAGGGCCAGGATATTCGTAATTGTCATGGAAATATTGGCTAAAATCCCTGGTAAATCCAGGCTGGGGATTGGTCAGATGTCAAAATGATTAAAAGAATAATAATCAAGCACAAAAGCAGCGCCCACAGGTTTTCTCGCCGAAAGAGCCGGGACAGAAAGGGCTTCACTTATTTATAACCGCACATCCGCCATTGATTATCTTCTTGGACCGCCACATAGGTGCGTGAGGATAAATCGATATCCTGGTTCTCGTTGTTGTAGGTAGTCACAATTTTCCCGGTGCAACTCACCAGGGTTTGGTTACCGTTCTTCCCGGTTTCCTTGCACGACATATTATCCAGGCGAGCCGTGACTGCTCCGAAAGAGTCCACTTCGGTTTGGGCCTGGCTTTCCCAACTGGCGCAGGATAAGCTGACCACTTTATCCGGATTCTTGGCTACCAGCGCCTGCAGGTATCCTTCGATAGCCTGGGCAGCCCCGTTTTTCGGAGCGGCGCAGGCGGTGAGAAGAGTAGATAAGACAAAAATGCATAACAAGGCACCAATCATTTTTCGTTGCATAGATATCCCTTCGATATTTCTGTGGGTAACCGCTCAGACCCGTTTGAAAGACTCATACCAATATATTTTTCGATTATAAATCCCTGCTGCCAAAACGTAAACATGAAGAACCTCCTATTTATCTTACGGTTCTTCAGCCATCACCTTACCCTGCCCCAGTTGCTGGAATACGAGAAAACACATCCCTCCGGTCGGGGGAGAGTGGAAATTCAAGGGGCGGAGCGCCCAGGAACGGCCATGTCCGCAGGGGTATCGGCCAACCTCGGGCCTTTACTCGAAAGGTTTTGGCATATAATAGGTAGAGGGTGATTAACATCCTGTATGGGCTATTTAAACACAACACTTGACCGGAGGATTCTATGAGCATTTATCTCTATTACCGCGTAGAAGAACTAGATGATTATATAATCCGTTTCTTTGAAAAGCTGGGGGTATCACACGCGGATGCAGCCATTGCATCCGAGGTGCTCCTGTCCGCGGACCTTCGCGGGGTCGAATCGCACGGATTAATCCGGTTACATACGTATTATGGCAGCCGGCTACAAAAAGGAACGATCGATCCTACTTCCCCCATCACAGTAATCAATGAAACGCCTGCCACCCTGATATTGGATGGAGGTAAAGGCCTGGGTCAGGTGGTCGCGCGCACAGCCATGACCCGCTGCATTGAAAAGGCCAAAGAGAGTGGGATGGCCATGGTATCCGTGCGGAACAGCAATCATTATGGCATTGCCGGTTATTACGCCATGATGGCGCTTCCTCACAACATGATCGGTATCAGCCTCACCAATGCTCAACCCCTGGTGGCCCCCACGCACGGGCGAACCCCCCTGTTAGGCACCAATCCGATTTCCATTGCCGTCCCAACAGAGACGCAACGCCCGTTCGTGCTGGATATGGCAACCAGCATTGTCCCGATTGGTAAAGTCACCGTTTATGATAAAGCGAAAAAATCTATCCCGGCTGGCTGGGGAATCAACCAGGCCGGGGTAGTGACCCAAAACCCTGCAGAAGTACTCAATGGGGGCGCCTTGCTGCCACTGGGCGGCACCGATGAGATGCGCGGTTACAAGGGGTATGGGTTGGCGATGATGGTGGACATTCTTTCGGGTGTGCTTTCTGGCGCAGCCTTTGGCGGCACCGTCGGGCGTCCCCGTGAAAATAAAGGCGCTAATGTAGGCCATTTCTTTGCCGCGATCAACGTCGAGGCCTTCCGCCCGGTGGAAGAATTTAAAAAGGATATGGACGAGTTTCTACTACAAATGAAAAACGCGCCCAAAGCAGTGGGTGAGGATCGGATTTATGTCGCTGGCGAAAAGGAATTTGAGCTGGCCGAATATCATCGCCAGAATGGGGTACCCCTCATGGATGAAGTGGTCAAATCCCTGAAAGAGGCCGGCGACAAGATCGGAGTCGAGTTTACATTAAAGCCCCTTCGTGAAACAGAAGGGAACGAGATGTAGACCATACATTTGACCTATCATTTGCAGGATAAATGTCTCCTGTTTTAGGATGATCGCCACTACAAAGCGGCCAATCCATCCGTTAATATAAACGCAAATGTATGGTCAACAATTGTCGCAGCTTACCCTCTTTCACGATTTAACCGCTGAACAACTGGATTTGATCCAGTCTTTCGGGGAAGTTTGTGATTTTTCTAAGGGTATCATCATCTTCGACCAGGGAGATCAAGCCGAGCACCTGTATATCGTCATTCATGGTGAGGTCATCATCCGGTATAAGCCTTATGATGGGCCTGATATCACGGTGTCTCACATTGGCGAGGGAGGGGTGTTCGGCTGGTCGGCGGCTCTTGGGCGCACCATCTATACGTCTGCAGCCATGACCACCATGCCCAGTAAGTTTTATCGCTTCAAGTCGGAAAACTTACGCGAACTTTGCGAAAAGAGCCCAGAAACCGGCCATATCGTCCTGGATCGCCTGGCCACTGCCATCGCTGAAAGGCTCCGGAGCACTCACAACCAGGTTCTGACCATATTGACACAAGCAGTGGGTTCTGAATTGGTTACCGAGGAGAATAAGAGTGAATAGCAGCGATAACAACCTGGCGAATTACACCACTGAAGATAAGCTCAATGCGCTTATCGAACAGCTGGATGCCTATATCACTCACTTTCATGGTGGGTCGGTCGAGCTCGTGTCCTTCGACGGTAAGCATCTCAAGATACACCTGGGCGGTGCATGCCTGGGTTGCCCGCTTTCCCCAGCAACCGTTCATGGATGGGTTGCTGGGACGGTAAAACAATTTTTCCCCGAAATCGAGTCGATCGAATCGGTTGACTGATACACTCCCCAATAAGAACAGGTAGAACCGGCCGAGACATTTATCGGCCGGTCTTCACGGTTGATGAGGGGATTTGATTAATTTCATTCCGAACGGTCTGATATAAATTCTCTGCTTTTAATTCGCTCAGGGTATAGCAGGGCGATTTTAAATGATCGGCCAGCGCCTGGGCCAGGCCCTGGTCAAACGCGGCATGTTCCATGTTGATCACGACGGAACGAATGCGATCATCAGCAATCTCATCGGAGATTTGGTGGGCTTCTTCCTGTGGTGGCACGCGGGTGATAGCCACATTGCCGGCCCCATCCGTGAGGATGATTAACAGCGGCTCGACATCCGGGTGCAAGAGTCGCTCGCGCAGCAGGACTTCGTGAGCCATTTGCAAGCCGGCCGACAGCGGGGTTTTGCCCCCAACCGGAATATCGGCTAAGGCTTGCTGAGCCAGAAGCACCGAGTTGGTGGGCGGGAGTACCAGGGTGGCACGGTCTTTTTGAAAGACAATTAATCCCACCCGATCACGCCGCTGGTAGGCATCCGTTAATAAAGACAGGATAGCGCCTTTGGTAGCTGCCATGCGTTCAGCCACGGCCATGGACCAGGAAGCGTCAACCAGGAAAAGGATCAGGTTGGCAGAGCGACGCACGCGCACTTTCCGTTGAAAGTCGGCCGGCCGGATCGCAAAAGCAACCCGTTGGCGGAGCTCGGTTCTTTCCTTTTGGAAGGGAGCCGCCGCGCGCATCGTCGCATCAAAGGCCAGATCGTCCGCCTTGCCTGGAGTTGGCCGGGCCTGAATATAGCGGCCTCGTTTACGGTCGGTGTGAGAACGCGAGCGACGACCAGAATTGCGCCGCACCATTTTATCCAGAGGGGTATCCAGCCGGCGAGGCGTAAAGGATTCTCCCACCTGGACCTTCCGCCCACCTTCCCACCAGCGTGCATTTTTATCATCAAAAACGCTCTGGGGGCTGGGCTCCGGGGTACCGGCGTCAGGGGGCCTGTCGCTCGGCTCAGACCCGTTCAGCTCTTTTTTTTTTGCCCGGCTGCCTCTTCCTCAGGTGCCTCTTCAACCGCCTCGGACTCCCCTGAGCTGACGGATTGCCCCTGAAGCTGGGCAATATGTTCTTGAAGTTGTTCAGTGGTGATCTCAGATTGCTGGAAGGGCCCGCGTTTAATCCGGTGGGGTAGCGCCAGCTCAGCCGCAAGGGCGATATCATGATCGGAAATCTTCACCCGGCCTTCAAAGGCCGCCTGGGCGCGCGCTGCCTTGAGAATCACCAGGTCAGCTCGATGCCCTTCCACATTGAGCGAAGCAGTCAGGTCAGCGATGACCAGTAAGTCCCGCCGGGTATAGCTGACTTTATCGACCAGCTGGCGGGCACGCTCAATCTGGCGGGATAACTCCTGTTCTTTTTGCGCCCAATCCTGGTAAAACGCTTCTGGATCAGCCTCGAAGGCCAGGTTTCGCTCCATAATCAACACCCGCTGACGGGCATCATGCAATCCCCGGATGTCCACTGAGAGAGCAAAACGATCCAACAATTGTGGGCGTAAATCCCCTTCCTCTGGATTCATCGTCCCAACCAGGATAAAACGCGCCGGGTGGGTGAATGAAATTCCTTCCCTTTCCACAATGTTCATTCCCATCGCCGCTGAGTCAAGTAAGACATCCACGACATGGTCATCCAGGAGGTTGACCTCATCGATATACAGCAAGCCGCGGTTGGCCGCCGCCAGGACGCCGGGCTCAAAGTGGCGCTCCCCTTTCTGAATAGCCTTCTCAATATCCAGGGTGCCTACTACCCGATCTTCCGTCGCTGAGACAGGCAGGTTGATAAAGGCCGTGGTGCGAGCCGTTACCGGCAAATCTTCGCCCCGACCATGGCGTTCCCGGCATTCCGTGCACCAGGTGTTGGGAGAATCGGGGTCACAACCAAATCGGCAATCACTGACGACATTCACTTTAGGCAGCAAGGCCGCCAGGGCACGCGCAGCCGTCGACTTGGCCGTGCCGCGCTCACCTCGGATCAGCACCCCGCCAATCCGGGCGTTGACCGCATTGAGTATGAGAGCGCGACACATGCGTTCCTGTCCAACTATAGCAGTGAAGGGAAAGATGTACATGGAAATAAGTTTACCACTAGTAGAGTTGAGCGTAAATCCTTGTAGTTTCCACCGGACTCAGGATGTAGTTAACCTATTTTGATTGACCAGGCGCTATTCCCAATCCGCAGAAAAAGGTATTTTTAATCTTTTTATTAAGGGTTGCAAATAAGACGATTCCCTCTTATAATGTACCTTAAACCTTATATCCGGAGTACAAAAACAGTATGGATAATCAAGATACTCAACTCGAGCAGGGGGCGACGCCCGAGAATAATCAAACTGCTGAAAATCATAATATGGAATCTCTGCTGGAGCAAGAAGGGCTGGGGATTGATTTTCCGGCCCAGGGAGAGATCCGCACAGGCATGATCGCCAGTATCAGCGCAGGACAAATCCTGGTCAGTGTCGGCACAAAATCGGAAGGCGTCATCACCGGGAAAGAATTAGAAGCGATACCTGCCGAAGAACTGGCTACCCTGCAAGTTGGGCAGGAGATACCTGTGTACGTGGTCAACCCGGAAGACCAGGGCGGCAACCTGGTGCTTTCGTATGTCCGCGCCCGTGAAGAAGTGAGCTGGCTCGATGCAGAGAAAATGATGACCTCGGCAGAAACCTTCCACGGCAATATCATTGGATACAACAAGGGTGGGTTGATTGTCCCAATGGGCAGTCTCCGGGGTTTTGTCCCAGCATCGCAAATCAGCCTTTCTCGGCGCATCTCATTAAGCGGCGACACTCCAGAACAACGCTGGAGTAAAATGGTCGGCCAGCCGATCGATGTGCGCGTGATTGAAGTCGACCGCGAACGCCGGCGATTAATCCTCTCCGAAAGGGCTGCCAGCACCGAAACGCGCGAGACCCTTAAAGAACGCGTCATCGAGGAGCTTAAAGAAGGCGAAATTCGCACGGGGCGGGTAACCAGCCTGGCGGATTTTGGCGCATTCGTCAATATCAGCGGCGCCGATGGCCTGGTTCACCTTTCCGAAATATCGTGGGAACGTATCCAGCATCCTAACGAAGTGCTCAAGGTTGGACAGGAAGTCAAGGTTAAAGTCATCAGCATTGATCGGGAAAAGAAACGCATTGGCCTCTCCATCCGGCAGCTTTTAGAGGATCCCTGGGCGCAGCAGGTGGCGCATCTCCAGGTAGGCCAGCTGGTTGAAGGAAAAATCACCCGGTTAACCAAGTTCGGCGCGTTTGCCCGTCTTGAGGGCGATGTAGAAGGTCTCATCCATATCTCCGAGATCAGCGAAAAACGGATCGAGCACCCGAAAGAAGTTTTACACGAAGGGGATACCATCACCCTGCGCGTGATCAAGATCGATGCAGAAAATCATCGCATTGGCCTCAGCCTACGCCGGGTGGATTCACCGGCTTATGCCGACATGGACTGGAAAGCCCTGGCAGATGAAATGGGCACCACGCCCACCCCCCCTGCCCCATCCACGCCTGAGGCTCCAGAAGCAAGCAACGACGATCCACAGGCTTAGTTGAGTAGAAAAGAGCGCACCCGACCCAGGTGCGCTTTTCATTACTTTACTTCTCGAGCATGAGTGAATCTCTTCCATCTTCTGATCCCTTGAACCCTGAGCCCAGGCCAGGAGCCCCCCAGGCGTTTTCTTACTCCACCACGCGCGTCCGCATAGGCCTTTTAATTACACTGATTGGTTTTGTGCTTGCGATCCTGGGAATCCGGCCGGCAATTTTCGGCCTTGATCGGAGTCCCTTGATCGGATTTGTCCAGCTTGCCGTTTTCTTAGTCGGCCTGGCTATCATCTGCATTGGGGGCTATCTCAGCCTGGCATCTTTCTGGCGCCGTTCGCCTACCAGCATCGCGGCGGAGATCGGGCTTCGCCTGGTCGCGACCGGCTATGTGATTTGCGTTTTTTCCGGCATGGCAGACATCTTTGGCTTCGGCAGCCAGTTGCTCCCAGCCGTTCCCTATTTTGGCCCCCTCCAGGCGCTCGGCGTGGAAGTGGGTGAAACGATCATCGCGGTGGGTTTTCTGCTCATCATCCCTTACCATTAATTCAATTTAAGCGGAAATCACCTTGTTCAGGCCAGCCGCCTTGAGCATTTCCTCATTGCTGGCGAATTTAAATTCATCCCATCCCCTCTCAATCGCTTCCGCCTTTTCTGCTGCCTCCAACCGCTCAAGATCCAATTTTGTGACCACCGGCCTGGTCATTTTCCTCAAATTTCGGTGAATTTCTTCCAGCGGTAACCGGCTCAGCGCAGGTAACGTCTGCAAATAGGCCAGTACCGCGCGCGCCCCATTGATACCGTCCTTCCTGGCTACTCCCACCAGGCCAGTGCTGGCTTTTCTTGACCACCCGGCCATAAACGTCCCTTCCAAAGCGCACCCTGAAACGTGGTCACATAATTCGTAGGACAGGCCCTCCACAGGAAAACTCGGGTTGGGGTTTTTTAAGTACTCATTCCCATCCAGGGGCAGGCCAATATGGGTATCGACCCGATCGCCAATCGCAAAAATAACCGTATCCACATCGATGGTTTGGGTGGTTCCCAGGCCGCATGCCTTAATTTCTCCATCCACCTTCACCAGGGTATTATTTTCCAGCACAATCCCACACACGCGACCCATTGAATCGCCTAATATCCGTCGTGGGGAGACAAGGAATTTGAAGGTCAGGTGGGTCTTATATGGGACCTCCGGCGCTTTTTGCAATGCTGCGTTAACCAACTCTTTTAAGTGAATAGACGATTGATCATTCGCGTGGGCTACGGATGAGGCATGCTCCAGCTCTTTTTCCAGGCTCAGAAGATCCAGGCTAGGGACGACGTACGCCAGTTCCTCCTTAGTGAATTTAACCTCGCTTGGCCCGCGACGTGCCACGGCCATTATTTCATGGACGTGCTTTTCATAGATCAGCCAGTGGGCAATGTCCAGCATCACATTGCCCATCCCCACCATCAATACCCGCCGGCCGATGTTAAACGTTTCCTGGCTGAAAGGGGGTAACTGGTTGTAGTGATACACAAGATCTTTCGCATGGTAAACGCCTTCCATGGCTTCACCCGGTAAGCCCAACCATTTCGTTCCCTGGGCTCCGGCCGTTACCAGGATAGCCTGAAAACCCATTTCACGCAGCTCTTCCAGGCTCAGGTCACTGGTGTTGCCAACCAGGACATTGCCATAATATTCAACTTGCGGGAGGCCTAGAATCTGGTGAAATTGTGCGCGCAATCCTTCTTTCATCTTGTGCTTATCCGGGTAGATGCCATATTCCGCCAGGCCGCCCGGTTTAATATCCCGGTTAAACAGAAATACATAAGCGCCTTCACTGGCCAGGTGCCTGGCCGCATAGAGGCCGGCCGGGCCGGCGCCAACCACAGCGACTAAATAATGAGGGTGAACTGTCTCGTCCAATAGTATTTCTCCTGTAAACAAGGAAAATTATACTGAATCGATTTTCCAAAATCCAGGCTCTATGCTATAGTCTAGGCATTGAAGATACCTTTTTTACGAATGGTAACCACCAATGAATAAGCAGAATCCAATCCTCGATGCCACGAGCCACTCCTATTCGCTGGAATGACCTGGAGAAAAATCATGCCTGAACCTGTTACGCAAGTAAAGTTGGGCAACGGGCTTATTGTTCAATTGAAAGAAATTCACACCTCGCCGATCATCAGCCATTGGATCTGGTACCGGGTGGGTTCCCGGGATGAGCTTCCGGGGAAAACTGGCCTATCCCATTGGGTCGAGCACATGCAATTTAAAGGGACACGCCAGTTTCCCCCCACTGTGCTCGATAAAGCCATTTCCCGCGAGGGCGGCACATGGAATGCCTTCACCTATCTGGATTGGACAGCCTACTACGAGACCCTGCCAGCGGAGAAAATTGACCTTGCCTTACGCCTGGAATCCGATCGCATGACCAACAGCTTGTTTGCCCCCGGCGAGGTCGAGTCCGAGCGAACCGTTATCCTGTCCGAGCGGGAAGGGAGCGAGAACGAGCCCCTGTTTCGCCTTAGCGAGGCGGTTCAATCCAGTGCATTTGCGATCCATCCTTACCGCCACGAGATCATCGGGGAAAAAGACGACCTGCTAAAGATCACCCGCGACGACTTATACAACCATTACCGCGCTTACTACTTGCCGGTAAACGCGGTCCTCTCCATCGCCGGTGATTTCGACATGCAGGCCATGCTGGAACGGGTGACAGAATTATATTCTCCCCTTGCTTCCGGCCCGCAGCCCCCTCACCCTGCCCAGCCAGAGCCCGCACCGGCGGAGGAAAAATACATCACGCTGCATGGCCCAGGTGAGACCACCTATATCCAGGTAGCCTTCCATGCGCCTTGCGCCTCTGATCCAGATTTCTTCGCCTTCATGGTCATGGATAGCCTTTTATCTGGCCCTTCTGGATTGAGCATCTTTGGCGGGGGAGGAATATCCAACAAGACCAGCCGCCTGTACCGTGCACTGGTGGATAAAGAGCTGGCTATCAGCGTGAATGGGGGTTTCCAACCCACCATCGATCCTTTCCTATACGACATCACCCTGACCGCTCATCCCGAAAAAGCCCCACAAGATACCATCGCTGCCCTCGACGCGGAAATTCAATGGCTACAAGAAAAGCCAGTGCCCGAACAGGAGATTGCCCGGGCTATCAAACAGGCCCGTGCTCTGTTTGCTTATGGCAGTGAGAACATTACCAGCCAGGCCTTATGGCTGGGTTACACAGAGATGTTCGCCAGTTACGAGTGGTTCACCCGTTACGTCGAAAACCTGGCTAAGGTCACTCCATCCGATATTCAATCGATCGCTAAAAAATATCTGCAGCCCGATCATCGCCTGGTTGGCGTTTATCTTCCTGGCGAGGGGAGTTAATCAAGATGCCCATGAAATCCAAAAGGCGCAGCCACCAGATAGCATCCACTGCGTATGCCACCCTGCCTGGGGCGGATGACATCACCCGGGTAGAATTTTCAAACGGCCTGATCTTGCTCACCCGGCCTAATTTTAATAGCCAATCGGTGGTGATCGGCGGTTATCTACCGGCTGGAAGCCTGTATGAGCCGGATGAAAAGCTGGGGCTGGCCCACTTTACCGCTTCTGCTTTGATGCGCGGCACCCGGGAGCATGCTTTCCAGGCGATTTATGACTCGCTCGAATCGGTCGGCGCCAGCCTTGGGTTTGGAGCCGGCATGCATAACACGGGCTTTACCGGGCGGGCGTTGGCCGAGGACCTGACCATGCTGCTCAAGTTACTGGTAGAAGTGTTGCAGCAGCCCTCTTTCCCTGCCGACCAGGTCGAACGCTTGCGCGCGCAAATCTTGACCGGCCTTGATATCCGCGCTCAGGACACCGGCGAAATGGCTTCATTGACCTTCGATAAAATAATCTTTAGCGGCCATCCTTACAGTCGCCCTGAAGATGGTTATCCTGAAACGATCCGGTCTATTACGATTGAAGACCTGGCCCACTTCCACCAGGACTTTTATGGGCCACAACGAATGGTGCTGGCAATCGTTGGCGCGATTACCCCTTCCCAGGCGGTTGATGAGGTGGGGCAGACATTGGGAAAGTGGTACAATCCGCGCCAGCCAGGTCCTGTCACCCTCCCTGACCTGGCCACTATGGATAGAACCACAAGGGAACATGTGAATATCGCCGGGAAAAGCCAGACAGACCTGATGATCGGGGCTATTGGCCCGGCGCGTAAATCCCCCGAGTTTATATCCGCTTCACTGGGGAATAACATCCTTGGGCAGTTTGGCATGTACGGGCGGATTGGAGACGTGGTAAGGGAGCAATCGGGGCTGGCCTATTATGCCTATACCAACTTAAATGCCGGGATAGGGCCGGGCTCGTGGGAAGTTTCTGCTGGGGTAAATCCTAAAAACCTGGAAAAAACGATCGCTCTCATCATTTCTGAAATATCCCGGTTTATCCGCGAGCCGGTAACGGCGGGTGAGCTGGCAGATAGCCAGGCCAATTATGTCGGCCGGCTGCCCCTTTCACTCGAATCGAACATGGGCATGGCCGGTGCGTTAATTAACCTCGAACGGTTTAACCTGGGCCTGGATTATTACCGCCACTACCCGGACCGGGTCTACCAGGCTACCCCCGAATCCGTCCTGGAAACAGCGCGGGCTTATCTTAATCCTGAAAAGCTGGCAATTGTCAGCGCGGGTTCATTGGAATGATTCTTAGAACAGGAATCGATATGATTGAGATCAACCGGCTGGAGCGACTCAGCCCCGCGATCAAAGACCGTTTTCTGAACCGGGTTTATACCCCTCTTGAACTGGCCGAAGTGGGACCGGTGACAGCCTCCCTGGCAGGACGCTTTGCTGCCAAGGAGGCCGTCGCCAAAGCGCTTGGAAGCGGCATCGGCGCTATTCACTGGAAGGATATCGAAATCAGGCGCGGCTCAGCCGGTGAGCCTATCCTGACGTTATATGGAGCGGCTGCCGCCCTGGCGAAGGAACAAGGCCTCCTGGATTGGTCGGTTAGCATCAGTCATAACAACACCCAGGCGATCGCGATGGTCGTCGCAATAGGGCCGGGTTAATGGGAAGCGTGCGTGCCAATCCAGAAATGGTTGGGGAGAACAGAGCGATTGGAACGAATCTCAATCTTTCCAGGTTTCGGCGTGGATTCATTCAGCATACTGGGATGGACATAGCATAAATCCGGCGCCTGCCCGTATTTTTTTTGATAATAGTCCATAGCACGGGCGATCTTGCTGAAAAGATCCGCCCTGGGGTCATTGTCAAACCAGAGCATTCCGATATTCATTATTACCTCCTGGGGATCAATCCCCTGATTCAGGCACCCAATACGACATCCAGGCGTTATCCAGGCGGGTGCAAAATTCTGAACCTGCCATGAGTTGGCCTGCCTCGAGGTCGGGATAAATAGCCAGTTGCCGGGCAACCTCAGGTGAAGCGATGCGGCCAAACAGGCGGGTTCGAAACACATCGACCCAATATGGTAAGGATGTTGCCTGTCCGGCCAGCGCACTGGCAACCGGCCAAACGCCAACCTGCGCGCCATTCTCAAGGAGCCAATGAAAAGTCATTTGATCGCTGGTCTCCAGGGTTTCGACCTGGGAAAGGTCTTCAATGATTAACAGAACCATCGGCCCATTCCGCCGGCCGGTAAACCGATCTTCGACCAGGCCTGCCAGGGAGTTAATGAGAGAGCTCAGAGAATCATGGTTCCAGGGATAAATACCCAGGCTGTGCTTCACCCCCTGGTATGGATCAAAAAGATCGGCCCACTCTTCGGGATGAGCGGTCACCACCCCAATCTGGATTTCGCGAGGCGATGCCAGGCGTAAGGCCGATTCCACCATCACCTTAAGCTGGCGAGTCTTTCCACACCTGGCATCCCCTGTCACCAAGACTGGCCCTGAGGCCGGTTGGGCCAGGTCCAACAAAAACGGTAAGCCATCTTCACATGCCCCTATCAGGATCGATTGGTAAGGCACAGGTTTTATAGAATAAAGCACCTGGCCTACCGTGGGGAGGCGCATGAGGGGCGTCATGTTCCAGGGCTCAGCCTCCCCTGACGAAGCCTTCGTGTTGGCTTTTTGTTTTAATTCGGGTAGTAAATGCTGGTAAGCTTCGAGCGCCAGCGCCATCAAACTCGTATCGGCCATGGTTTCACCTGCCTTTTTACAGATATAGAACTAATGTTCTATATCATTATAGACGTTTAAAACCGCCTGTCAAGGGGTTAACCAGGCCAATTTAGGACATTTGTTCTGCTATTATCGACTTAAGCACCTCATCCAGGTAACGAATCACTTCACCGGACGTTTCCAGGGTGAGCAAATGGGTCATCCGCTCCGTCTCCAGGTGATAGGGAGTCAGGTACTTCTTCAAAAACTTCCGGAATTGGATAACCCCGCGATCCTGCCCATAGAATGCAGTCATTCGTTCCAGGTGTAAATGGATGGTCAGGCGGACCGTTTCCAGGGGAACTTCTGCGCGATCCAAACGTTGGAAAATCCAGGGGTTCGTGATAGCCGCCCGTCCGATCATCACAGCATCACACCCGGTCTGAGCCTTCATGCGCTCAACATCCTCCAAAGTCTGGACATCGCCGTTCCCGATCACCGGGATGTTCAGGGCCGCTTTCACCCGCGTAATGGCCTCCCAATCCACCTTGCCGCCATAGGCCTGCTGGCGGGTTCTCGCATGCACAGCCAGGAGCTTGCCCCCATTATCTTCCACGGCATGAGCTACTTCCAGGTAATTCAAGCTGTTCTCATCCCACCCCAGGCGGATTTTTCCGGTGACAGGAATGTCCAGGGCCTGGCTCAGGGATTTGAATATCGCGGCAATTTTGCCTGGCTCGCGGAGCAAAGCCGCGCCTGCACCGCGCCCCACCACGGAACGGGCATAACACCCCATGTTAATATCAATGATATCGGGATTCCGCTGGCGCAGCGCTAACGCCGCCTCTAACAGCCGGCCAGGATCGTTATCCAACAACTGATACACCACCGGCCTTTCCTCCTCGATGAAGGAAAGGCGTTTCTCCAGCAAGGGGTGTCCATGGATCACATCCACCCCATTGATAAATTCCGTATAACTCATCGCGGATCCCAACGCCCGGGCCAGTTGCCGGAAGGGCAAATCAGAGATACCATCCATTGGCGCTAAAACTAAGTCGCCATAAACAGGTACATTCCCCACATAAAACGTTGGGGTCAGCGCCGTACTGGTTGTAGGCATCCCGCTTTTCACTTCCATAAATGATTAGAGCGGCAAAGCCACAAAAGGCACAAGCATCTCTTCAGGGGTCAATCCGCCATGCCGGCCCAGTAAATGATTCTCCTTTTCAGCCCACCACAGGTAAGCCTGGCCGGTCGGCAGCACCACCAGGTCGCCCATCCGGTCGAGGGATTTTTCATACGCTGCCTCTGAGCCAAAGATTCCAGAGGCAACCAATGCTTCCGCCGGCGTTATCCAGAACTCACCCGGCCAGGTGTTCTCGATATAATCCACAACCTGGGCCCGTCTTTCGGGGCGGAGGTAGAAAAAAGCCAGGCGGTTCTCGCCGGTCGGCATAATATGAAGCCATTGCTTTAAGGCCGGGTGATGGCGCAGGTCGTACCTGGGATCGGCCGGTGTGTCGATCAGCCCGTGGTCAGCCACCATCAGCAACAAAGTTTTCTGGCCGGCTTTCCCTGAAAGCCGGTTCAAGAAGCCTGCTTCAAGCGACCGGCTAAAGGCGTCAAACTCCAACGCCACACGCTCATCGCTCGGGCCAAAATGGTGCGACAGCTCATCCAATTCGCCCCAATAGGCATAGGTGTACATCGGTTCACCGGGATGGTTCTCCATCAATTGCCGTAGCCCAACCCATAAATCGCCTGGGGAGAGGAAAGCATGTGCCTTGACCTCTGGGAAATGCATGGCCGAAAGCCCCGAGGAAATAATGGCTTTGTGCATAAACGCATGAACCGATATACCTTTCTGGGTCAAGTAAGGGCCCAGGGTGGGAACCGGTAAAAAGGTTTCAGCCTGGAAGCCGGCTCGTTTTAGCCCACCGGTATCGCCATTAAAACTCATTGGCGCGTGTAAAATCATATTCGCCACCACCCCGTACTCTTTGAGCCACAGCTCATACCCCAGGATGCCGTGCTCAATCGGGCTCCGGCCTGTCCAAAGGGTGGTCAACACGGTCGCCGTGGTGCTGGGTGAGACGCTGGTTAACGGTGCTAACAGTCCTTTTGAAATAGCGCCGGTCCAGAATTGGCCCAGGCCCTGGGCCAGGTAGTTTTTCAACGATAGAAAGCCCAATCCATCCATCACCAGCAGAATAACCTTCTGGTAAGGACCACCGCATAATTCAATGAGTTCGTTGCTTATGGGTGCATTTCCCATGGGCGGCACGCCCAGCAACTGGCAAAGGCTATCCGGCAGGTTTTTCAAGGAGTAGCCCTGGTATAAAGGTAATTGCCAGTGGGAATCAGGCGAGATGCCGGGAAGCCGGGTTGATTTCAGGTGGGGTAATATTCTTTCCGAGATATCGGGCACGTCTACCTCCTCAGGTTAAATCTATCCAATCTTACTACAAAAATTCAGGCGCCCAGGCGCTTCACGGTTCACTGTAGAGGTATGGGGCCGGCCTCGCCGCAAGAGGTCTACTCGCTGAACTTTCCCACATCGTGATAAGATTAGTTAAAACGATCGAGCATATCCAATCCCACGATGGCATCTGTTCACTCTCGAATTTTGAACCTGAATCGCCGCTGGCCCGCCGTTTTTATGGCGCTTTTTCTATGGTGCCTGGGGCTTTTGCTGATATTTAGCGCCTGCCAGGCCACCCCCACCCCGCCCACGCCTATCGCCCCCACCGATAGCCCTGTTCCCAGCCAGACAGCGACACTCCACCCCATTCCCACTTCTCGACCCACGCTCGCCCCCAGCGGGACGCCAGTGCTATCACCCACCCCCGGCCCCAGCCCTACCAGCACGGCTCTGCCGCCTTTAGTCGCCCATACCTGGCAGCCGGCGCCCGTCCTGGTGCAGGCCGGCTATTATGACAAGGATAATTTATCGCCATTTGGCAAAGAGCCTTATCTGGTTTTGTATGCGACCGGCCAGCTCATTATGAAGCAATGCCAGGGAGCCCGCTGCACTCTGGGCACCCAAACCCTCGACCGGCAAGGAATTTGCTCATTTCTCAACACGATAGATCGCCAGGGCTTTTTCGATTATGACCCGAGTACCTTTCAGTCGCCGCAAGGAGGCGGCCGTGCCTTTTACCTGGAAGTGAATGCCTGGCGCTCGAAGTCAGTTCAAATCGACGGGCTGGACCAATGGTTGCAAGACCCATCCTGGCTCGATAAGCAGCTCCACTGCACTAACTGCGTTGCCCGGCCCGTCGTCCTGGCCGCACTGGCTAACACCTTCGACTTTTTAAACCGGTACCATCCCACCGGATTGAAAACTTTCCAGGCGGATCGCCTGGCCGTGTGGATCAGCCAGCCATGGCTGGCAGGTACATCCACGCCCTGGCTACTCCAGGGTATCTCGTTATCCCAAATGTACACGGACTCGCGCTGCAGCGATCCTGCCAATGGGCGGGCTATCGAACTGACCGGGTCAGAGGCAGTCCGCGTGTCCGAATATGTTAACCAGATCGTCAGCCTGGGCAACCCGCCGGTATTCACCGAAGGCAATCTGAAGCTGCAAGTGGTGGATCAATGGCTGCTACCCGGCGAAGTCGCGGCTGGCTGCGGCGAAACGACAGACTCGCTCCCAGCCGTCAGTTATCCTACACCTGATTTCCAGTTGCAATGCCAGCCCTCCGACGGCCTGATCCCCATTCCAACCCCCACCCTGCCTCCTCCTATACCCCTGCCATTACCCTGACGCCGGCTCTTGAAGCTTGATACAGGGGGCCATTAATCTCAAACCCAGCCCTGGATTTCAACCCATCGCCAGGCACGCTTCGGCGGCCAGCCAGAAGAGTTGTTGGCGGATCGACCCCCGGCTGACCCAGTCACGGGAATCCCAAGCGCCGGGAATGACCATATCCCCGCTATACAAGATCTGAGCAAATTCTACCCGCCGGAATTGCGCCACCGCGAAGAAGCTGGCTGCTTCCATTTCAACCGCCAGGCAACCTTCTTGTTTACGTAAACTGGCGCGCTCCGCCGTCTCGCGATAAATCGCATCGGTGGTCCAGGTTTTGGTCAATAGATAATCCACCTTGCGCCGTTTCAAAACCTGTTCGATCGCAGCCACACCCTCCGGGCTGGCGCTTACTTCACGTGCGGGAGGGAGGTAATGATACGACGTCCCTTCGTCTCGAACCGCCGAAATGGGAACCAATAAATGGCCCACTGCAATCTCCGGAGCCAGAACGCCACATCCACCGCACGCGATGAACTTCCGGCAACCGCGGGCGATGGCCTCCTCCAGGATACCAGCCGCCAACGGCGCCCCCACACCTGGATGAAAAAAAGCCAGGCGCTGTCCCTGGACTTCCAGCTCATACATGGGATGATCTCCCATTTCAGAGATGAATTTGGTCACCTCACGCGCCCGGCCTGAAGCCACCAAATCCTGGATGACTTCCTGAAAGAAACAGACCACACAATGCTCGGCGACATCCATGGGCTTGAGGACGTGAGAGGGCTCGATAATGGCTTCAACGGCAGGATCATATTCAAGGATAGGATAAAACTGGCTATTCATGAGAACTCCAGGAAAAAGCCTAAGGGTGAATGGCGGTCAAGGGTGCTATCATTCTAACACGAGGCCATGATCCATGGCCGAACTGCGCCAGGAAAGGCGCAAAAGTTTTATAATGATTAAGCTGAAGTGGAAACTTACCCATCATTCCATGGACAGGTGCGCTATGTTAACTCAGGCCGGGACAGGCACTCTAAAACCAGATTATATCAACCGCGAAATCAGCTCTCTGTCATTTCAAAAAAGGGTTTTTGATGAGGCTCGGGACCGGACCAACCCGCTCCTGGAACGGGTAAAATTCCTGGCAATCCTGGGCTCCAATTTAGATGAGTTCTTCATGGTGCGGGTAGGCGGGCTGGTCACCCAAAATGCCGATAGTGCAGAATATTTCACCGATGAAATGTCGCCGGCTGAACAACTCAGCGAAATCCATGCGATTGCTTCCCGGCTACTGGATGATGCTCAAAATTACCTCCAGACTGCGCTTATTCCGGAGCTCCACCAGGCCGGGATCCATATCCTGAATCTTTCCGAGCTGGATGACCAGCAACAATCATCCCTCAAGGGGTATTTTGACGAGGTTGTGTTCCCGGTATTGACCCCATTAGCCTTCGACCAGGGCCATCCCTTTCCACACATATCCAATTTAAGCATCAACCTGGCCGTCAACATCAAAAACCAGGAGGGTGAATTACGCTTTGCGCGGGTTAAGGTGCCTGATTCGCTGCCATACCTGGTACCGATCAAATCGCCGGCAGGGAGCGAAGCCCGGATAGGCCCGCACCCTCAGGTATATTTCACCTGGCTGAGCCAGGTGATCAGCGCGAACCTGGGTTCATTGTTTCCCGGCCTGGAAGTGGTGGAAGCCCACCCATTTCACGTCACCCGGAATGCCGAGATGGACATCCAGGCGTATGAAGATTTGGATTTGTTGGAAACCATGGAAGCCAGCGTCCGAAAAAGGCGTTTTGGCGCCGTGGTGCGCCTGATGATCAACCCCGGGATGCCGGCCCCTATCCGCGATATCCTGGTCGAAAACCTGAGAGTCGGGCCAGATTATATCTACACACTCAACGGCCCACTGGTCCTGCGCTACCTGATGCAGCTTTACAAGCTCGACCGGCCCGACTTGAAATACCGCCCTTTTGCCCCGGTCATCATCCCTCAATTTCGCCAGGAGGTGGCCTTGCAGAGCGAGGCGATCTTTGCCGCCATTCGCAAAGAAAACCTCCTGGTGCACCATCCCTACGAGTCCTTCACCCCGGTGATCGATTTCTTGCTCGCAGCGGCCCAGGATCCGAATGTGCTGGCCATCAAACAAACCCTGTACCGGGTGGGCAACAATTCTCAAATCGTCAGGGCATTACTGCAAGCCTCACGCGATTATGGAAAACAGGTCGCCGTGCTGGTAGAACTGAAAGCCAGGTTCGACGAGGAAAGTAACATCGGTTGGGCAAAAATGCTGGAACAGGAAGGCGTTCACGTCACCTACGGGCTATTGGGGCTAAAAACCCATTCTAAAATCGCCCTGGTCATCCGCAAAGAGGATGACCATATCCGCCGGTATGTTCACCTGGCCACCGGAAATTACAACCACATCACAGCCCAAATGTATGAGGATTTTGGCCTGTTCACCTGTGATGATGCCATCGGCGCAGATGCCACAGATTTGTTCAATTACCTCACGGGTTATTCCACCAAAGCCGATTATTGCAAACTGCTGGTCGCGCCGGTTAACTTACGCCAGCGGCTGGAGGCCTTAATTCGCCAGGAGATGGAACACAGCCAGCGTGGAGAGCCCGCCCATATCATTTTCAAAACCAATGCGATTGTCGACCGGCCGATGATCGATCTGCTCTACGCAGCGTCGCAAGCCGGCGTCAAGATCGACCTGATCGTGCGTGGCATCTGTTCGCTCCGCCCCGGCATCCCTGGCCTGAGTGACAATATCCGTGTCATCAGCCTGGTTGGGCGCTTCCTGGAGCACAGCCGGATTTATTATTTCCTTAATAACGGCCAGGAAACGATCTTTATGGGCAGCGCTGATTTGATGCCCCGCAATCTCAACCAGCGGGTCGAGGTGCTTTTCCCCATTGAAGAGCCCAAGATGATCCATCACATTCGCCATGATGTGCTACAAACCTATCTGGACGACCGGGTCAAAGCACGCATCATGGAGGCGGATGGCCAATACCACTATCTTCGGCCGGCTGCCGGAGAGCCGGAATTTAACGCCCAGGAATGGTTTATCAGCCATTCTCTGTCCTCATTCTGAGGACGGCAACGGCTCTCTCTGGCGTAAGCCCCAACCATTGATCAGGTAAGCCACGGTCAATAAAACAAACAACCCATCGCGCAGAGCGATAAAGAGCATAAATCCTGGATAACCTGGCAAATCCGTCATATTCAAGGTTAATGCGTAGTACCCCGGGTAAATGATCAGCGTCAGGAGGGAAATTCCTCCCCACAGGATCCACCATTTGCCATGTCTGGCGCCGCTATAAGCCAGCAATGGGATCAACCAGATAAGATATTGGGGACTGAACACCTTGCTGGCGGAGAGTAAGATCAACAGGGTGGCGATAGAAGCCTGCACGGCATCCATCTTTTTCTGCCACATCATCGCTAAAATCGAGATATACCCGGTTATCATGACAATCGACAGGCCCCGCGAGATACCCACGGTTAATGGGCCCATCAGATTGAGCGAATTTAAGTCCCTGATCCAATAGATAGGCAATCCGAACAGCGAAATAACCCACTCAATCACGCTCCCGGTGGATTCCGCCTGGAATGAGCGAAAATAAAATGAAGCCAACGAGCTTAAAACCGCATTTTTAAAATCCCACCACCCAAACAGGCCGGTGATGATCACCATCACACCAAGCCCCACCAACAGGTTTTTATAGGTCCAATGGTGCAATCCCCGTAACGATTGCCAGACGTTTCTGGGGAAAGTCCGGATGGTCACCGGAGCATCAGGAAAATAAAAAGCCGGGTTGTTAAGCTGTTCGGCGATAAATACAAAGGGGAACAACAAAGCAGGATATACCTTAACCATCGTTCCAAAGGCCAGGGAGATATAAGCCAGCGCCCAATGTTTCTTTTCAGCCCAAATTAAGCTTAATAAAGTCAAACCGGCCGGAATCAGGTCAAAACGCGAAAAGGCTGTGCCCCCTGCGCCAATAAGCAGGTACAATGCAAATATCGCGGGGGAACCGCGCGGCCCAAATCTCAATAAAAGCCAATAAATCAAAGCAGCCGCCAGCGCCATTTCCACGGCAAACTTGATCGCATACGAGAGGTGTGGAACAAGAAGGGGCAGAGAGAAAATCGCCAGGGTCAGGGGTGGATATTCAATAGGGAAAGTGTGATATTGGATAAACTGGTACATGAACTGGCATTGGTCAGCTGGTAAAAGACCAAAGACCTGGGTGCCATGCCAGAAAACTGTGGCATAACATTCGTAGCGTGATATATCATTCATTGGGACAAACGATTCGATCAGCGCTGCAATAAGGAGAATGAGTCCGGCGACTAACAAAGGGAGATAGGCTAAAAATCCCTTCTTTGCATAGAGAATCTTCCCCACCCAATCTGAGCTCTCATGTTTCCAATGGATCTCCTGGTCCATTTTTGGCGCACTGTGCATAGTCGATTGTCCTGTACTCGCCAATTTCCCGCGGGTACAATCCGCTACCCGCAAAGATTGTTATTGGAAGATACCTGCCCCCCCCAAAGTATAACAGAGGTCAAGCCGTTAAAAGACCCCAAAATGAAGAACAGGGAGATTATTCACCCGAAAGCCTGATATCTTTATAGCCCATCGCGGGTTATCAATTATAATAGCTGGCATAACCAGCCTAGGTTTCGTTTCATCTTATAGCCCCAGCATCACGATATCCATTTATTCTAAAGGAGAACTAATCGATGCCTGAGACCCCCTATAAAACTTACCCGTATCGTTGGGTTGTCCTGGCAGTATTCATGGGGATCAACCTGACCATTCAGATCCTGTGGATTTGTTTTGCTCCGATCACCGGCCCGGCTGCCAAATTCTATGGGGTCTCAGACCTGCAAATAGGTCTCCTGGCCATGCTGTTCATGATCGTTTATGTTCCTTTATCCATGCCCATCTCATGGATGATTGATACTATTGGCTACCGGAAATCGGTGAGCCTGGGGGCGATCTTGATGGGCATTTTTGGCGTCCTGCGAGGGGCGTTTGCCGGAAACTACACCCTGGTGATGCTCTCCACCATCGGTATCGCCGCCGCACAGCCCTTCATGCTTAATTCGATCAGCACCGTGGCGGCTAAATGGTTCCCCATCCAGGAACGGGCGACCGCGGCTGGCCTGGCGCTTGTAGCCGGTTTCATCGGGATTGCCATCGGGCAGGTCACCTCACCGCTGCTCCTCGAGCAGGTCGGCATGAGCTGGATGCTGCTCATTTTCGGATCGGTGGCGGCTTTCTCGTCAGTCCTGTTTTTGATATTCACCCGGGAGGCGCCGCCCACCCCACCCTGCCCTGAGGGCCAGGAGACCCGCGCCTTAATGCTGACCGGGTTAAAATCCATGTTAAAAATGAGGGGGGTGTGGTTCCTGCTGGTGATCTTCCTCTTTGGGATGGGCGTCTTCAACGGCGTCACTACCTGGATCGAAGATATCGTCCGCCCCAAGGGATTTTCACCTACCCAGGCAGGCGACTTCGGGGGCATATTGCTCATTGGGGGCATCATCGGCGCAATTGTCATTCCCGCTCTTTCCGACAAATTCCGTATGCGCAAGATCTTCTTATTAGTGGGGATGGCTTTTGCCATTCCTGGCATGGTAGGGATCGCCTTTGTCTCGACCTACCCCCTCATGGCTGCCTCAATGTTCATCCTGGGCTTCTTCTTGATGAGCCTGGCCCCCATCGGCTACCAGTATGGCGCTGAGATCACTTTCCCCGCTCCCGAAGGCACCTCGAATGGATTATTAAACCTGGCCGGCCAGGTCTCGGTGGTTTTCATTTATGCCATGGAAGCCTTCAAGAACGCCGACGGTAGCTTTACCAATTCATTATTGATCCTCGCGGGGCTGATGGTCATCAATGTGCTTTTAATATTAGGGCTGAAAGAGTCGACCCTGATCAACCTGCAAACCGCGCCTGAGCTGCCCACCGAGCCCGGCTCTGTTCATATCAGTGATTAGGCTATTTGAACCTGAAAGCCCAGCATTATGCAACCCCTGACCGGTCTCGAGCGTATCAGCAACATCCTTCAACGTAAGCCCGTTGACCGCATCGGCGTCTTTGAGCATTTTTGGAATGATACCTATAAAAAATGGCAGGATGACGGCTTTATCCAGCCCGGCGAGCTTTACGAGGATCATTTCAACTACGACCTGCAGCTATTTTGGCCGTTCAACCTCGTGGCTGACCTGGACTTCATCCCGCAGACCATAGAAGAAACCGAGGAGACCATCCTCCAACGCGATGGCAACGGCGCTCTTCTGCGCCGGCATAAGCTGCACGATAGCACACCTGAGCATATTGACTTCCTGGTAAAAGACCGGGAAGGATGGGAAAAATATGTCAAGCCGCTACTCGTTCCGGACCGCCGGCGGATTAACTTCGAAGGCTACCGCCTGGCCAAACGCCAGGCAGCCGAAGCTCACCGCTTCTTCGCCTGGTCCGGAATCAATGTCTTCGAATCGATGCATCCGATGTGCGGCCACGAATACATGCTGATGGGCATGGCGCTCGATCCGGGTTGGGTTAAAGACATGGCAGATACCTACTCGCGGCTCACGATTGCGCTCCAGGAAATCTTGTTCGCCGAGGAAGGTTACCCGGATGGCATCTGGTACTATGAAGATATGGGCTATAAGCTACATCCCTTCATGTCCCCGGCCATGTACCGCGAGATCATTCAGCCCGCCCACCAACGCACGATCGCATGGGCTCACAGCCATCACCTGCCCGTGATCATGCATTCGTGCGGTTACGTTGAGCCGCTCGTCCCGGGAATGATGCAAGCGGGCATCGATTGCCTGCAAGTGATCGAGGTAAAAGCCGGGATGGATCTGCTGCGCCTTTACCAGACCTATGGGGATCGGCTATCGTTTATGGGGGGAATCGATGTGCGGGTGTTGTACAACAACGACACACGCGAAATTGACGCCGAGCTCGAAGCAAAAATTCCACTGGTGAAAGGTCATTATGGCTACGTCCTGCACAGCGACCATTCCATCCCCAGCAACGTGCATCATGATGTCTACCAGTATTTCATTCAAAAGGGGTTAACGCTGGGGAGCTACAACAACCACTGACTGCTTTCCAAGAGCCATGATGCTATAATGGATCGTATGAGATACGAGATAGTACATGACCTGCAAATCCCCAAGATTGGCTTTGGAACCTGGACGATCGGGGGCCGGGGTGCTCCAGACCCCTCGTCGGATGAATCATCCCGGGCAGCGCTGCGTTCGGCCCTGGCATTAGGCTACACCCACTTCGACACGGCCGAAAGTTACGCCGCCGGCCACGCTGAAGAGCTCCTGGGCCAGGTCCTCCATGACCTGCGCATACCCCGCGAGTCGGTCTTTGTCACTTCTAAGGTAGCGCCCGAGCACCTCCAGTACGACGACGTGCTGCGCCGTTGTGAAGCCAGCCTGCGTCGCCTGGGCTTGGATTATCTTGACCTGTACCTGATCCACTGGCCTAGAGTGGGGATGAAGCTGGAAGAGACCTTCCGCGCACTCAACCAGCTGGTGCGGGAAGGAAAGGTGCGCCACCTGGGCGTCAGCAACTTCAACCTGAGATTGCTCAAAAAAGCCGCGTCTCTCTCAGAAACCCCTTTGCTCACCGATCAGGTTTCATACAGCCTTCCCGACCGGACTTACGTAAAGAACGGCGTGCTGGATTTTTGCCAGCAAAACGATATCCTGCTCACCGCCTACAGCCCGGTCAAACGCCGCAATATCCGGGGCAATAAAACCCTCCAGTCCATCGCCCAGGCGCGTGGAGTCACCAGCGAGCAAGTTGCCCTGGCCTGGCTGACGATGCAACCGCGGGTCATCACCATCCCGATGTCATCCAACCCCCAGCACCAGGCACAGAACCTTGCGGCAGCAGACCTGGTTCTGAGCCCGGAGGAGGTAGAGCGTCTTAAATGATGTTGACTCCCCAGGTCCAGGTCATCCCTAAACCGGATGTTGAGCCGGCCCAGGAGACTCTTCTGGAGCCGATGTACCGGGTCATTATCCACAATGACGATGTCACCCCGATGGACTTTGTCGTTATCATCCTCGAACGCATCTTTTTCA